>JAHLFP010000031.1 GCA_018883715.1 Candidatus Allofournierella pullistercoris
AAACTCCTGCCTCAGGTCCAAGGGAGGGAATAAGATGTCGGAAATTCGTGTCAAGGACAACGAGTCGCTGGAGAGCGCGCTGCGCCGTTTTAAGCGTTCTTGCGCCCGCAGCGGTGTGCTTGCCGAGGTTCGCAAGCGTGAAGCTTACGAGAAGCCCTCTGTGCGCCGCAAGAAGAAGTCCGAAGCTGCCCGCAAGCGCAAGTATAAGTAATTGCAGCAGCCGGAACAATGGCTAACAATGCGTGCAAACGCCCGAGCAGGCCCACTTTGTTGGGTCTGCTTCTTTTTTATTTTACAGGACAGATGGGACCAAAACCCAGACAAAACAGGAAAGGTGGTTTTATCCATGTGGTTTACGCCCCAGTATCTTTTTCAGGATGTGACCCATATCACTCCAGAATTTTTACAGCAAAAGGGCATCCGTGCTCTGCTGCTGGATGTGGACAACACCCTTACCAGCCATGGAAGCCAGCAACTTTCCCCGGAGATTGCCCACTGGCTGGAGCAGATGAAACAGGCTGGCATAAAATTGGTGATTGCCAGCAACAACACCCATCACCGGGTAGAGCCTTTCGCAAGTCGGATAGACCTGCCCTTTGTGGCCATGTGCTGTAAGCCCCTTCCCTTTGGGCTTGCAAGAGCCAGAAAGCATCTGGGTGTAGGGCGCAGGGAACTTGCCATGGTGGGCGATCAGCTTTTTACCGACCGCCTTGCCGCCGCTTGGTACGGGATACCTGGCCTGGTGGTACTTCCCATGGCGGAGGACACCCACAAGGGCATTCGTTTTAAGCGAAAACTGGAAGAGCCCTTCCTGCGTCGATATTACAAAAAAGGAGGAATCCTGCGGTGAGCATTTTATTTGGAACTGCTGGAACCAGCGAAAGCTTCCAGGCACAAGGTTATAAAAACAGCGTACAGGTGCCGGAATATACCCATAAAATGGGACTGGATGCCTTTGAATACCAGTGCGGACGAGGGGTTCGCATTAAGGAAGAGCTGGCCCGCAAGATTGCCGCACAGGCGGCGATACATAACATTAAATTCAGCCTGCACGCCCCTTATTATATTTCCATGAGCAGCATGGAGGAGGAAAAACGGCTGAACAGCATTGAATACATCCTACAAAGTGCCAAGGCCATCCGTGCTCTTGGGGGCAACCGGGTGATTTTCCACTCCGGTAGCTGCGGCAAGCAGAGCCGAGAACAGGCACTGGACAAGGCCATGGACACCATGCGCCGGATTGTTGCGGCAGTGGACGAAGCGGGTTATTCGGACATTGTGCTTTGCCCGGAAACCATGGGCAAGGTGGGTCAGCTTGGCACCCTGGACGAGGTGTTGACCCTGTGCAGTGTGGATAAACGGATTACTCCCTGTATTGATTTTGGCCATCTCAATGCACGGGAGCAGGGAATCATCAAAACCAAGGCGGACTATGCGGCGATTCTGGACCGGATGGGGGAAGCCCTTGGGGATGACCGTGCCAAGTATTTCCATGTGCATTTCAGCAAAATCGAGTACACCACCGGCGGAGAGAAACAGCATCTGACCTTTGCGGACACGGTGTACGGCCCGGAATTTGAGCCGCTGATGGAGCTGTGCTATGAGCGAAATCTGGAGCCGATGATTATCTGTGAATCCGCAGGAACCCAGGCAGAGGATGCCCTGACCATGAAACGGTACTTCCAGCAGCTGGCTGGGGTGTAATCTGGGCTTAAACTGCCACAAAACCACAGAAAAGGACTTGAAAAAAGGCTGTTTGTGGGGTAAAATAACAATTAGATATATGTCAAAGGTGCCGGACTGTTGCAAGGCAATTTACAGCCCAAGGCCGAGGTACTGATGATAAGCGTAGAGCAATAATTTAGTAATTGGAGGATCATGTATGATTTCTGCTGGCGATTTTCGCAATGGTGTAACTTTTGAGGAGAACGGCAATGTGCTGCAGGTGGTTGAGTTCCAGCATGTAAAGCCTGGTAAGGGTGCCGCTTTTGTTCGTACCAAGACCAAGAATGTGATCACCGGTGCTGTAACTGAAAAGAGCTACAACCCCAGCGATAAGTTCCCCACCGCTTTCATCGAGCGTCGTGAGATGCAGTACCTGTACGAGGACGGCGGTCTGTACTACTTCATGGATACCGAGACTTACGAGCAGATTCCTCTGAACGAGAGCGATCTGTCCGACTCCTTCAAGTTCGTGAAGGAGAACGAGATGGTTAAAATCCTCAGCTACAAGGGCAACGTGTTCGGCCTGGAAGCTCCCAACTTTGTGGTGCTGCAGGTTACCGAGACCGAGCCTGGCTTCAAGGGCAACACTGCTACCAACACCCTGAAGCCCGCTAAGCTGGAAACTGGCGCTGAGGTGCGTGTACCCCTGTTCATCAACGAGGGTGACATGATTCGTGTGGACACCCGTACTGGTGAGTACATGGAGCGTGCCTAATTTTTAGGTTGCACCATAGCATTGTGCTTTTCTGGGCGGCGGCTTTTCGCCGCCGCCCTTTAATTTTTTAACCTGTAAGCCAAACGGCGGCGGGTAAAAGCTATGACTCAAAAGGGAGGCAAGAACAATGGAACTGAAAGAACGTGCTGCATATGTAAAGGGTCTGATGGAAGGCTTGGAAGTGGAGCAGTCCAGCAAGGAAGGCAAGGTTATCAAGGCTTTGTACGACCTGGTGGCTCAGCTGTGCGATACCGTGGCAGAGCTGGATTCTGACATGGACCAGGTATACGACGAACTGGATGCCATGGACGAGGACATGGACGAGCTGGAAAACCTGCTCTTCGGCGACGAAGAGGAGGACGAGGACTGCGATTGTGATTGCGGCTGTGACGACGAGGACGAGTTGGACGAGCTGGATGAGGAAGAGCTGGACGACCTGCTGGGCGAGGAAGCCGAGGATGAAGCAGTGGAGTATGAGCTGACCTGCCCCAACTGCAACGCTGTCACCGTGGTGGACGAGAACACCCTGCTGAATGAGCAGGTATGCTGTGGCAACTGCGGCGCAGAGTTTGAAATCGAGTTCGGCGAGTGCTGTGACGAAGATTGCGGCTGTGAAGAGTGCCAGGAGCTGCCTGAAGAGGAGCTGTAAGCAACAGACGAGATAAGGATTTCAATCCTGTCCGTAGAAAAATCCCCCCTGAAGCAAAACGCTTTAGGGGGGATTTTTTGTAGTAGAAAAAGAAAAGGCAGATGATTACTTCTTCTTGCTGGGTTTTCCCTCGGTCAAGGCACGTTCCAGCCACATGGAGCCAATTTCCAGTGCAGCATACAGGCCGTTTTTGCTGCTTTGTTTTACCACACGGTCAGGCAGAGCCTTGGTGGAGTCGGTGCTCATCAGCATTACATGCACCTTATCCGCCACCTGGGTTCCGTTTTCCTCTTTGGTGGTAAGAATCTGGATGAAAATGACAAACGGATCGGCCAGGCTGCCGTAGTAAATTTCATTGTTGCAGCGAACCAAAGGCTTGCCCTTATAGGTCAATTTTGGGGTAAATGCCATTGTAAAAAGCCTCCATTTCAATCAGGTTGGACAGCAGGCCAGCGTACTGTGACGGTTACACAGTGGGCCATACTGAGAAAAACATATAAATTTATTATACCATAAAGATGTTTCTTTTTCAATTGCAGGTGATACAGCATTCATAAGCCCGAATGAATTCAGCTGGAGTAACGCACAGGCAGTGGGAATGAGAGAGCAGATGCTGTAGATAGAGTCTGTACGTCGGCCACCTGGGGGGATTTGGCTTCTTGAAGAGGATTCTTTCCCTCCGCCAGTGTTCCCTCCACCAAGGGGGAGAAACCGGTATATTTGCCGTTATTATGCAGGGCATAGGGCTGTTCCCTCCATCTAAGGGGGAGGGATGCTTCTATCTGTATTATATAGGCAAAACATCGGCCGCTTCTTCATACAAGGGTTGTACGTTTATATAGGAAAACCATAACCCGCTGGCCTACAACCATCTGCAAGCTTACTTCTTCTCTTTATTCTTGGAAGAAGCAGTACTTTCCAGCTGTTCATCCAAGGCCATCCGCTGTGCCAAACTGCGAAGCTTTGCGTCCAACTGGCTGATGCGGATGGAGTTGAAAAACAGCTTAATCAACAGCAGGAAAATGATGATTAAAAATACCACGTTGGTTTCGCTGATAAAGCCAAACCAGTGGGAAATCCAGGAAATGACCTCCGGAAACAGGCTGAGAAACAGAAGAAATCCGGAAAAAATCAGCCAGAAAAGGGAGTCCTCAATCTGAACCTTGGCTTTACGCACATGGTTCAGGATAAAAACAGCGGTGGCCAGACTGCCCAATATAAGCAGAACCCGGATGGGAAAGGGCAACAAAGAAGAGAAGAAAAACATAGCAATCAAAGCCTCCGTTCTGGATAAAATGTGACTGGCTCCCGTTTGCGGAACCACTGAATCAGCAAGATGGACATCCCCATTTTGAACATATACTCGGCAGAGCGGGTAAGGTTCAGATAGCTGGAGCCAGCTGTCCGCTCCTGCATTTCCACCTGAAGCTCTTTTACCACCGCACCGTTCTTAATCAGATAGCTGATGGTGTCCGGCTCTGGGCCGTAGTTCAGGTTCAGGGCGAATTCATTCACCATCCGTTTGTTGAACATCCGCATTCCGCTGGTGGGGTCGCAGATGACCTTTCCGGTGGTCAATCGAATGGCCCAGCTAATCAGATAGTTGCCCAGCATCCGCAAGGTTTTGGGCTTTTTTTTGGTGACAAATCGACTGCCAATTACAATGTCTGCACCGGACTGCATCAACTCCAGCATGGGCTGGATGTATTCCGGCATATGCTGGCCGTCTGCATCAAATTGCAGGGCATAGTCATATCCTTGTTCGGCGGCATAGCGAAGTCCCGTTTGGAATGCACCAGACAGCCCCAGATTTACCGGCAGGTCAATCAGGTTGAATCCGCAGGCACGGCAGAGAGCCGCAGTGCGATCTCGACTTCCATCGTTCACCACAACATAGTCGTACTGGGGGCAGCAATATTTCAGATTTTTCACCACACGAACAATGTTGTCCTCCTCATTATAGGCCGGAATCACGATAAGTAACTTTGACATAAAACGATTTCCTTCTTATTCATGGTATGAGTGTGCCAGCCGGAGCAGGGTGTCCGCAACCCGATTCCAAGTGAATTGTTCCAGCAGGCGATGCTTTGTATTGGTTTTTGCGGTGTGTTGCCACTCCTCATTGGCAAGACACCAGGAAAGTTGCTGGGCCAGATGGGGCACGTCCAGCTGGGCAAGCCGGATGCCATATTCCGAGCTGGGAAGAAGCTCTCCACTGCCTCCGGTGCAACTGGTCAAGATGGGGCAGTCGCAGGCCGCCGCCTCCAAAAAGGTGGTGGGAAAACCTTCCGCATAATAGGTGGGAAGGCAGTACAGGTTGGCCTGGGCCAGAAGTTGCAACAGCTTTGGATGTTCCAGCGGGCCCACACAGTGAATGGCAGGATTATTCAGTTGCTGGATTTGGTTCAAAAGAGGGCCTTCTCCTGCAATCACCAAGGCGGCATTTTGGGGCGCCGCTTGGGTGAAAGCATCCGCTAATAAGAAGACTCCTTTTTCCGCAATCAGTCGCCCGGCAAACACCACCAGTTTGGTATTCGGTGCCACTCCCAGCTTGTCCCGCCAGTTACAGGCGGTGGGGCTGTATGCCTGTTGCTGAATTTCCTCTGGGAATACCGCATTGAACAACGTACCTTTTGCCGCAATTCCAAAGTGGGAAAGCCAGTGGCATACATCCCCGCTTACCCCGTAAAAATCCAGTCCGCATTTTTTCAGGTAGCAGGCCGCCATGTGCTCGTACCAGTGGGCAACCTTGCCCACAAGGCCGTCCCCCATGGGCATATGTCCGGTGGAATGGTCCAGCAGAATGGCAGGCAGGTGGTGTTTGTGGCAAAGGTGTGCCGCAAACAGGCTCAAAGGATAAAAACGGGCTTGTATCACGCAAAAACCCGGTTTTTGTTCCAGAATCTCCTTTACCATTCGATGAGTGGAAAAGCCTGGAAAAACAAGGGGAAAACGTCCATTCATAGCCAGCCAGGAGGGAAGCCGATAGATGGAGATGCCGTCCTGCTCTTGTTGGGCGGCAAGTCCCGGCAGAGCGCTGGTGACCACAATCACTTTGTGTCCCAGGCTGACCAGTTGGCGGGCCAGGTTGTAGGTGTATCGCTCCACCCCGCCCATGGTGGGCAGATACTGGGTGGAAAAAAAGCAGATGGTCACAGCAAACCTCCTTTCAGGATGCGGGGGTGGTGGGATTTTTGCGGTAGACAAACTCCCGCTGAATTTGAAAACTGATAAAAAATAGTAGGCTGTCCACCAGAATCTTAATCACCAGCTCATTGCCCCGGGTAAGCTGGAACAGTCCGCTTACAAACAGGGCGGAGCAAGCCATCTGCACACCGGCCAAAATGGCATATTTTGACAGGGCAAGGTGGTGGGCCTGCTTGCTTTTAAATACAAGATGGTGGTTGAAAAAGTAGTTGTAACTGGCGGAAAACAGCCGGGCAAGCAGGGTGGCCGCCGTAATCCGCCATACCCCCAAGGCGGAGGGAAGCAGACGGCAGAACACCCAAAACAACCCTAAATCCAGAAGGCTGGAAGAAAGGGAGGAAAAAAGGAATTTTGCAAAGATTTGGTAAATCCGGAGAGAGTCCCGCAGGGGGTGGAAATGGCTGGATTTATTTTGATTCAAGTATACCGTTTGGATGGGGATTTCCCGAATGGGAACCTGCTGTTCCCGTGTCTCCATCAGCATATGGGACTCAAACTCGTACCGCTCGCCAGGAATAGCCAAAAGCGTTTCCATAAAGGATGCGGGAATGCCCCGCAGTCCGGTTTGGGTATCCCGGATGTTCAGCCCAATCAGGATGCGGAACATGCCGCAGGTGAACTGGTTGCCAAACCGGGAGCGAAAGGGCACATCTGCCCCGCCAAAGTCCCGGCTACCCAAAATCAGGCTGTCCGGGTGGTTTGCCAGCGCCTCCATGACGGATGCAATGCAGGAGGGTGTGTGCTGGCCATCCGAGTCCGCCGTCACACAGCCAGGCGCATCCGGCCAGCGAAGGAGACATTCATTAAAGGCGGTTTTCAGGGCACGTCCCTTTCCCAAATTGACCGCATGGGATACCACCACACAGCCCTGCTGTTCCGCTTGCTGGAAGATGGCCTGGTAGGCTGGCCCACTGCCATCGTCCACAAGGAGAATTTTCTGGATGCCTTCCCCTTGAAGCTGGGAAATAAGAGAAAGCAGGGTTTCATCTGGCTGTAAACAGGGGATGACCACTGGAATTTCATTTAGGTGCATACAAAGGAACGCTCCCTTCGCAATAGAATTATCGGGCACAGATGGACAGGAATGCGTTGCACACCACACCCACGTTCAAAAGGGCGGTAATGTACAACAGGTTTGCACCACAATCCCGAGTTAGGGCAAGTCCACGGGGTTTCAGGGTGAAGAGCAGGGGTAAAACCGGCAGGAAATACCGCCCCTGCATGCCATAGATGGTGGTGTAATAGGTGGGGGTCCAGCTGATGCAACCCAGTACCACAAGGCCACAGCAGGCAAGGCCAATCAAAAGACTGCTCCAGCCCGCCAGAGGTGGCAGTGGGGTCTGCTGGGGGCTAAGCCATGCAAGCACAAGCACACCGGCCAGCAAAATCACCCAAACCCAGGCGATGGAAACACCGGGGATAAAATAGCTGAGTGTGCCGCCAAAAAGAGACTTCACATAGTGGTCGGTGTGCTCCACAAAGCTATTCACCACAAGGCGGACAGTGTCCACTGGGTGGCTGAGTATATAGGGCAGGGTGTAACAAATCGAATCATCCTGCTGGGGAAGTACCGAAGCAGCTTCCTCTGTGCCAGTGGTAGCTGCTTGTTCGGGGGTGGCACTGGACTGTACCTGCTCCCCAGTCTGGGGAGTGAAATCCTCCACAGGAGGTTCAGCGGGAGCGTCCGCGGCACTAATCGGGGTGTCATTGCTGGAAATTGGCAGAGCGGTGCTGTCTGCCCCTTGCCGGGTGGTTGCCACCATGGGCTCTGCACCAGTGGATGGGGTGCTGGGGTCTGTCTGGACCGCGGGGGAAGCATCCCCTTGTGAAGTGGCGGTTTCGGCGGCAATTTCCGGGCTTTCCTCCTGCTGGCTGGATACAGCGGACGGCGTTTGCACCGAGAATAAATCTTGAAGAATCCACCGACTGCCTGTCCCGGAAAGAACGGAAAGCAGGCAGAGGGTGACAAACCCGGTTTTGAGCCAGACGCTATGCCGCCCCAGTCGGGCTGCGGGAATCAGCAAGGCCAGCAAAATCACCGGCATATACACCAGTTTGGAGGGGGAAATCACCATACCCATCAGGGTAAGAGCCGTCAGTTGCCAGCGGGTGGGCTTTGTATCCGGCTGATACGCAAGGGAGAACGCAAGTCCCGCAAAGGCAAAGCAGAAAGCCAGAAGCAAGGCATCCCGGCTGAAGGAAGCGGCAAGATGCAGGCTCATGGGAAGAAGCGCCACCACCGCAAACACATTTTTTGCTACCGGGGTGCGCTTAATGCCATAGCTGACCAGTGCCCCGTAGGCCACCAGATTGAAAAGGCGGCCCAAAACCAGGGTTGGCATAAAGCCAAGACGAAGCAGAAAGCCAAGGTATACTCCAAGTCCGCTGACCCAGTACAGATGATACAGGTTGTCCACCTGGGGCTGCTCCACCTGAACGGTTTCCCCAAAGGGGTCAGTGTTCACCGTCCACATTTCATGTGCCACCTCCCGCCAGGTAAAGACGGTGGTGTACTGGTCCTGAATGATGGCATTTTCATCCGAGGGCCGATGGCTGGACCAAGGTAAAAAGGCGGTCAGGTCAAAATTCATCTCCTTGTCATACAGCATGCTGGCAAGGGTAAAGCTTTGGTTGATGTGAAACTGCTCGTCCGGAGCGGCATAGGGGGGCAGTACCAGGTGAAAGGCAAGCCCCAGGGTGATGATAAGAACAAACACCGCCCGGTGGAGGCTGGTTTTACGGATGAACAAAAACCACCATCCAAGGGCCACGGCAAGCAGGCAGACCGCCACAACAGCGGCATATTGAAGGTGGACAAAGCCGCCAATCTGTTCCGTGACACCCATCAAAGCAAGGGTTCCCTCTACGGCTTTGTCACCCTGGGACAGGCCAAGGCCCACCTGGGTGGGGGCGGTGGTATAGGCCACCGAAAGGCGATTGTCGTTGTTATAGTGGGCAGTCAGGCGCAGTTCATACCGGGCAGGTTCGCTTCCCGTGTGGTTCACCGGCTGGGATAGCCCTAAAACCGTGTAGTAGGATTCACTGGTCACGGGGATAAAGTCCATGGTTCCGGTGCTGGTTGCCAGCAGTTCCCCGGTTTCTGCGTTCAAAAGGCTGAGTTCCAGACTGCCGCTGGCCGGATTGCCATCCAGAGATTTTACCTGAAAGATAAAGCCAAGGCGCAACAAATTCTGGTCACAGAGAAAGGTTTGCACAAGGGGAGTGTCCGGTTCCAGCACAAGCTGGGAATTAAAGCTGTCGTTAATCATCCAGCTTCGGCTTTTTTGCCCCATGCCACGCAGGGCGGTGAACCAGACCAGAACAAAGCAAACCAGAACCGCCAAAAGCAAAGCGGCACCCTGCCACCAACGTTTATGCTGGTTCAGATAGGATTGGAAACGAGCCATACAAACTCCTTTTTGGCTGAGCCGTTAAAACTGTTTTATATGAAGGACAAAATACCGCTGATTGGCTGAAATAGACAAACAGTCATGAATGGAAGAACAGGCCGGTAACGGTACGCCCGTCCGGCCTGTTTGCTTGTTCAATCGGTAAAACCACAGGCGGTTGCCAGGGGTTCATCCCTCCAGAGGTTCGTGCTGGTTGTCCTCCACCACAAGAGGGGGGAAGTGGATATGCCCCCAATACGGCAGCCAGATGGGAAGGGTACGGTCAGCACTGGTAATCTCAAAGGCGAAATCCTGTCCCGGCATATCCAGACAGATGGCATTGGAAATCTCCCGCTCAAACACATCCAGACGGAAAAAATACTGGCCTGGTCCCAGCACCGAGGTATCCAGTGTGAACACGGTGGTGTAAACCCTGCCCGGTTCCGCACTGCCCAAGGTGATGGGGTGGGTGATGCCCACCGGGCTTGAATCCCGGAAATGGATGAACAGCTTCAGGTTGACCGCATCCAGATAATGGGATACCCGCCAGCGTATCTCGACCCGAACCGGTTCACCGGCGGCAAACACACTGCTTTGCTTGTCCAAAAAGCGAAGCCGCTCCACAAACAGCCGGAAGCCAGCACTGGGCACCAGGCGGGAGGTGTCGGTCAAGTCGTAGTCCACCACGTTTACATCGGTGGTATCCATATAGATGGCAATGGCGGTTTCCACATCGCCGTCATACAGCACACGTCCCTTGTCCAGCACGATGCACCGGGTGCAAAGCTGGCGGATGGTGCTCATGTTATGGCTTACATACAGCACGGTGCGGCCTTCCTGACCTGCAACGTCGCCCATCTTGTTCAGGCACTTTTCCTGAAACTTCATGTCGCCAACAGCCAGCACCTCGTCCATAATCATGATTTCGCTGTCCAGATGGGCGGCCACCGCAAAGGCCAGCTTTACAAACATACCGCTGGAATAGCGTTTTACCGGGGTGTCAATGAAGTCGGCACATTCGGAAAAGGCGATAATCTGCTCCAGCTTGGAGTCCACTTCTGCTTTGCTCATGCCCAGAATGGCCCCGTTCATATAAATGTTTTCCCGTCCGGTCATTTCCTGGTTAAAACCGGTGCCCACCTCCAGCATGCTGGCAATTCGCCCTTTGATGCGGATTTCTCCTTCGCTGGGGGCGGTGATGCGGCTGAGCAGTTTCAGTAGGGTGGATTTTCCCGCACCGTTGCGCCCAATGATGCCCAGAGCCTCTCCTTTATAAACCGTAAGGTCAATGCCGTTCAAGGCCATAAAGGTGCGTCCAAACAGCCGGGTGTCGGTGCCAAGGGGCAGGTTGGGGTCTTCCTTGCCCCGCAGTCTTGCCCACCAGCTTTGTAAATCAGCGGTAAGAGTTCCGCCGCCAATCTGACCCAGCGTGTACTGTTTTTTTACGCCATCCACCTGAATAACAGGCTCTTTTGTAACAGGCTGTGCAGTTTGTTGCATAAAAACTTCCTCGCTTATACGGTATCCATAAAGGTTTTTTCAATACGGCTGAACAAAATCACGCCAATGGCAAGAAGAACCAGGGTGCAAACCAGGCTGTAAACCAGCCCGGCGGGGTCCACCTGTCCACAGCCCAGCACCGCTTTGCGGAACACCTGCACCGGGGCAGTCATAGGATTGAGGTAAACCAGCTTTTGTAAAACAGGCTGGTTGGCAAGACTGGTGGTGGAGTAAACTACCGGGGTGGCATACATCCAAAGTTGTACCGCAAAGGTAACGGCAATGGCAAGGTCCCGGTACTTGGTGGTTAGGCTGGACACGATAATGCCCACTGCCAGCCCCAATACCATCACCTGCACCACCAAAATGGGCAGATACAGTACCCATCCGGTGAGTTGCACCTGTCCAGCGCCAGAGGGGTTCAGGGCGAAAAAGGTCCAGAAGCAGGCGAACATGGCAAACTGCACCAGAAAGTTAATCACGGCGGTTAATGCCTGGGAAAGGGGAATGGTCAATCGAGGGAAATACACCTTGCCAAAGGTGGAAGCGTTGACCACAAAGGTGTTGGCGGTGTTGTTGATACAGGCGGCAAACATACTCCAGATGGTGTTACCTGCCATAATGAACAAAAAGCTGGGTGCTCCCTCGGTGGGAAGCCCGGCAATGCCGCCGAAAATCACGTTAAACAAAACGGTGGTAATCAAGGGGTTGAGTAAAATCCAGAGCGGTCCCAAGATGGTCTGTTTGTATAAAATGGCGAAATTCCGTTTGGTAAACAGCAGTACCAAGTCCCGGTAACGCCACAGCTCCTTCAGGTCGATATCAAACCAGCCGGTGCGGGGACGGATTACGGTGGTCCATTGATGCTCGTTAGGGTGTTGCATCCGCAATTCCTTCCTTTTCTTATAAGGTACGATTGGGGCAAATAAATTGCTTCAAAATAAGGGGAACATTTGCCACAAAAGATTTTGTCATTATAGCATAAAAACCCTGTAAAATCAAGGCAACTCAAAGGTGAACGGTGCCCCAAAGCTTCTGTCCGATGGCCTCCAATTTGCCGTATAAATCCATGTTGGTAGAGCGCAGATTCCAAAGCCAGCAAACCAGCCCAAGGCTTTTCAGCCGGAAGGCAGTAAGCAAAGGGGAATACCGATGTGCCGCCCGAAGCTGACCGCATACCTGCTGAGTGTCCGGATGAAGGAAAACCTCTTTTGCAAAGGCTTTTTTCTCTGCCTTGCTCAGCTGGGTTTGGTTGGCAAGCCCGTTCAGACCATGAGCCAGGGTGCAAAGGTGGCTGTGATGAATGGAGAGAATCTCCTGCTTCGGACAGTTGTGTTCATTGCAAAAGGAGACAAGTCTGCCATACAGATAGCCCCACAGGGTGTGAAAGTCCGAATGCCATGCTTGGCTCAGGCTAACAGAGCTTGGGGCAGTGTTGTAAAAGGTCATGGGCTTTTCCAGGCAAAAAACACCCTGCCAGCCCTGCTGCTGGATGCGTGCCAGATAGTCCAGACAGAAGATTAAATCCTCCCCAAGGCTTAAAGCTGGGTCAAAGTGCAGGCTGGGGGTTTGCTCCACAATCTGGCGGGACAACAGCTTGTTCCAAGGCATGGAAAGCCGGCAGTCCGAATACAGGGTACTGGTCTGGGAAAAGGCATAGGGCTTTCCACTGGTGCAGGGGGTGGCGCAAAGACCGTCTTTTTCCTCGCAATAAGGCCATACAATCTGCTCAGTGGGGTGTTGCTGGGCGGCCTGCAAGGCGGTTTCCAAAAGCACAGGGGAGATGGTGTCATCCGCGTCCAAAAAGAGAATCCAGTCCCCTTTGGCGGCGGCCATGCCCCGGTTGCGGGCGGTGCTTACTCCTGCATTTTCCTGATGAATTACCTGGATACGACAATCCGCCATGGCAAGGGCATCGCACAAGCCACCAGAGCCGTCCGGACTGCCATCGTCCACCAAAATCAGCTCCCAGTGGGGGTGGCTCTGGTTCACCACGCTTTGTACACAGGCGCCAAGGGTGTGCTGTGCCCGATAAACCGGCACAACAATGCTCACAAGATTCATGGGGATGGTTCTCCTTTTAAGATTGCAATTCAGCCAGCAACCGCTGGGCTGTATCGGGGTGTGTGGGGGTGGCCAAGTTGGATACCCCCAGACGGGAAATCTGTTTCATCTGTTTGCGATGGCTGGCGGCACAGGGCAGAATCAAAATCTGTTTCTGCTGGCTGGCCAGCTTTGCAAAGGCGGCAGTGTCCGGGGCAAAGACCACCAGTTCCTGGCAGGACTGGGCTTGCGCTGTCTTAAAAATAGCACTGCACAGGGCGGTATACTCCCCACCCCTGGATGCAGAAGTCTGCCCCAGCTGGGTGGGCTGAAAATCCCCCGGAAGAACCAGCCCCGCCCGGGGATGCTGGGCTTTCGGTATGGGAAATGGGTGGTAAATCCACCGCAAAGCGCTCAGCCGTGTCCGCCAGGAAAGGGCGGTGCAGTGAAGAATCTGGGATTTCAGCTTGTGCAAGCGCCACTGCATGGCGGTGCGCTTGATGGTCAAATCCCATCGATTGGGCTGGGAGTGAAACTGGGCAATCAGCTGTAAAAACTGCTGGACTGCCAGCGCCAAGGTTTGGTCAGCCAGTTGGGGCTGATGCTGGGTGAAAAATTCCAGCCATTCCAGCTTGGCGGACACCCAGTCAAAATTCCGGGGCTGGGCATCACTGCGACAGATGCTTTCCGGCGAAAGCCGATAGTAATAAAGGGGAGTGTCCAGACAGACCACCCGCTTGCTGGCCATCAGATAATAGGGAGCGGTGGCGTCGTCCTCTCCAATCTGTCCCACGGGAAAGCGGAGGGTTTGCCACAGCCGGGCATCATACAGCTTGTTCCAGGACACCCGATAGTAGGTTCCACTTGGTTGCAGCATCGCCCCCAGAAGCTGGCTTCCGGAAAAACAGCCAGCCTGGGCAGGTTGACTGAGGTGAGGTGGCACAAAAGAGGGCCCCTCTAAGGTGCGATCCTCCACCGAGCAGATGACTAAATCCGCCTGCTGGCTGGTGATGGCCTGGTACATCTGGGATAGATACTCCGGATGCACCCAGTCATCGGAATCCACAAAGGCCAGATAAGCCCCCTGTGCGGCATCAATTCCCGTATTGCGTGCACAGGAAAGGCCGCCATTCTTTTGGTGAATCACCCGGACACGACTGTCCTGCACGGCATAGGCATCGCAAAGGGCGGGACAGCCGTCCGGACTGCCATCGTCCACCAAAATCAATTCAAAATCCCGGAAGGTTTGTGCCAGAATGCTGTCCACACAGGGACGAAGAAACTTCTCCACCTTGTAAACCGGTACGATGATGCTAATCATAGGCTTTGGCTGAGCGGTCACTGTCCTCATCTCCTTTCTGTGGGGGAAAAGCATTTCACCAGCCGCCCCCACAGGCAGGCCGCCTGATAGATAACATTTGGGAAAAAGGCAAACAGCACTGCCCGAAGCCGGGTGGGGGCACTCCAGTGGGGATTGGTTAGAAAATCACGCCACAGACTGCGCAGGTGTTTCAGGGCGGGGGTGAAATCCCGGCGGATTCCCGGCATGGCTCCAGCTTCATGGGCCAGATGCCAAAGGGTGTAAAATAGCTGATAGTAGCGTACCACTGCCCAGGGGCGGTATTCGGCGGCTCGCTGGGGCTGGGCGGAAAAATAACACAGCCAGTTCCAGTACATCTTCAAATCATCCAGCCGACGGGGAGAAAACTGCCCTGCCTGGGTAATCTGTCCCCGCCGCATCCGGTAGTGGTACAAAACGTCCGAAAGGCAGACCACCTGTTCTCCCTCAAAAACCCGGTGCAGTACGCTGGCATCGTCCCCAAAGTGCATGGTTTCGTCGTACTTCACCCCCTTGTCCCGGAAGGTGCGGATGTCAAAGAGCTTATTCCAGCTGAGAGGGCCGTAAAAACTGCCGGTTTGAAAGGCTTCCAGCAGCAGTCGCTGTGCGTCCATTACCCCAGGGGTGCGGATGGTCACATCCGGCAAGCCCGCAGGTTTGCCATCCTCGTCAATGCAGTCTCCCGAACAGGCGGCAATCCGCACTCCGGAATCCTGCAAAGCCTGATAAAGGGTTTCATAAAGGGTGGGCTCCACGCAATCATCCCCGTTTACAAACCCCACATACCGTCCCCGAGCCGCACGCAGTCCCACATTGGCGGCGGAAGCAGGGCCACCGTTGGGTTTGTGGATGACCCGAATCCGATTGTCCTGCTGGGCCAGCTGGTCGCACAAGGCCCCACAACCATCTGGACAGCCATCCTCCACCAAAATCAGCTCAAAATCGGTGAAGGTCTGGTTCAGTATGCTGGCAACGGTTTGGGGCAGGTAATCCCGCACCCGGTAGACGGTGGTGATAATGGAGAGGGTGGGGCAATCACACTGATGCATAGGTTCTGATTCTCCTTACAATTCACAAACAGCCTTGTAAAAAGCCTGATAAAACTGCTGGCGGCTAAAAGACTGGGCCTGGGCGATTCCTTTTTCTGCCATCTGCTGGCGTAGAGCAGGGTTTTCCCCCAGCTGGCGGATGGCCTGGGCAATTAGGGTTGCCATGGAGGGCAACTGAGGCAGGAGAATTTCGCCGTTTTCCCCCTCCTGCCGGGGGAGAAGAAGGGCGCTGCTTCCCTGTAGATACTCTGGCATACCCCCGGTATCTACACCGATCACCGGACAGCCACAGGCCATGGCTTCAATACCGGTGATGCCAGCACCTTCCAGACACAGGGAAGGCAGACAGGCCAGGTCAGCGGCCTGATAATAGCGGGGAAGTTCTTGGTTTTTCACAAAACCAGTAAAGATAATCCGGTCGCCCAGTGCATCCGCCTGTTGCCGAAGCTGGCGGAAAAAATCGTTGTCCGACTGGGCGGCAAAAAAGGGACTGCCAACCACAATCAATTTGTAGCGGGGGTCGTCCAGCTGTGCCATGGCTTCCACCAGCCGATGGATGCCCTTGGCTGGGTGGATGCGACCGCAGAACAGCACTGCAATATCATCTCGGGAAAGGCCCAGCTGCTGGCGAAGCATCTGCCGGCTGGCTGGGTCAGAGGCGGGATGAAACAGGTTTTGGTCAACACAGTTGGGAACCATTGCTTTATGCGCGGTGTCATCCTGCCAGCAATCCGCCACAAATTGGCTGATACCCAGCACCTTGCTATACAGAGGGGAAAGGCAGGGGTGGTAATGCAAGGAGGAATGCAGATGAGCCACCATCCGGGAACGTCCTGTCTGCCGGGCAATGGCGCCGAATTCTCTGAAATTGCCGCCCTCTGCCACAACATAAGCCGGATTTTCCTTTCGCAGGATGTGGCGAACCTTTTCAAACCAAAAATCCAAGGGGGCGGGATAGCCCATCCGGCGCAGTGCCCCGCACATCAGCGCCCAAACACCTCGCTTTTTTTTGTGTTTGATGAAATGAAACCTGGTGTGCCGGTATTGCTTTGCAAGTGCCCGGGCCTTGGCGTCCGGGATGGTGAACACCACCAGTTCCATCTTCTGCTGCTGCTCATTTTCCTCAATCAGATGAGTAATAAGTCCCTCCACAGCACCGCCCTGTACCGCAGGAATGGGCAGTTGTGGCGGGGGAATCAGGCATACAGTGGGCTTCATGCAAAGGTGCTCCTTTCCGGTTGGAAATTAACCTTTGGGACGCTTAAGCCGCAAAGGCAACAGAATCAGGGATGGATTTTTTGCTTCCACCGCTTTGCAGACACACTGGTTGTAAAATCCGGTGCGCTGTTTCAGCTGGGAAAGCAGGGCGGCATGCCAAAGGGGCTGGGCAAAGATGGTTTCCAGCGCCTGACTGCGCTCCTCAAAGGAATAGTTTGTTTCTTTACTGCACACAAGGTCAAACTGGGTCGTAACCAGCGGGGGCAAACTGTCGGCCACCAGCGGGGCATAGAGAGAGGCTTGTTGTTCCTCGTTCAAAAAGGGGTGCAAGGCTTCCAATTTTTGCTGGGTCATCGTTAAGCTGGCAAGGGGCTGAGTATCCTCCTGCCACGGGGGAACGGGGCATTGAGCCAGGCTCTCCGCCATGTGCTCCATGGAGCGCACCGCCCGCAGATAATCCAGCTGAAAGGTCAGGGTTTGCATCCATGCTTCCAGCGGCAGAAAGCGAAGGCCGAATTCCCGGATAAGCTGGGTGCGGTACAGCTTGTTGCACAGCACCTCCAACTGGCCCGTCTTATAATAGGAAGGGAATTGTTGCCACAACTGCTCTTTTTCCTGAGCCGCAAAGGCGGGATGCTCCATGGGCTGGGATTGCTGGGAGCCTTGCAGGGTATAGTTTGCGCTAATCCAGTCCAGCCCCCGGTTTTCCATGGCCTGTACCATCTTGGCAAAGGCTTTGGAGCCAAGCATCTCACCAGGCTCTACAAAGGCCAGATACCGACCTTCTGCCTCGTCTATGGCGGTATTTTTCATCTCAGCTTCGCTGGCCTGGGACAGGCGAAACAGCCGAATGCGCACATCCTTCTGGGCATATTGGCGGCAGAGGGAGGTGTTTTCATTGGTGGAGCCATCATCCAACAGCAACAGCTCAAACCAGCCAAAACTTTGGTTCAAGATGCTGTCCAGCGTCTGGCCCAGCTGAGGGGCAGGGCCATGTACGGGTAAAATACAGCTTAGTACGGCTGCCATATCTGTGTTCCTCCTTTGAGGTTAATCAAACAATCGGTGGCTGGTGCTTCCTTTCAGCCAGAACCAGCTGGCAATGGGTAAGCTCCAGCCCAGTTTCACGCAGATTCGATAGGCCAAAGCCATCCAGCGGTTGGGGTCGGCTTTCAGCCACTGGGTAATGCCAGTTACGGCTTGCGGGTTTTGCAAAAGTGTGCCAACGCTCCGCAGATACCCGACCAGAGAAAGAGCACCTTTGCGGCCCATCAACAAGCCAAACTGAGTCACAGCGGCATGCCGGACACGGGCTTGTACCAGCGTTTCAATCCGCTGGGGCGATTCCTGATAGCTTTCCAGAAAGGCGCAAAAGGCGGGGCGGGTGTAGCGCTCTGCTTGCATCAAATCTGTGCGCAGACGGCGGGAAAGGGAGCCGTCCTGCTCCCAGTTATAGCCATAAAGGGCCTTGCCCACCAGTTGCACCCCGGTGCAATGTGGCAGTACCTGCAAATTAAATAAAATATCCTCGTTGATGGCAAGGCTGGTGTCAAAGCGCACCCCGCCAATCTGTTCCCTATGATACAGCTTGCCCCAGGGGCTTGCAAGATAGCTGGTGTCCACCAGATACCACTGCCACTGGGGGGACAGCTGGCCTAGACTTTCCAGCCATTGGTCAGAAAGCTGGGGCGTTGCATCCGGGGACTTTGTATCAAAGAGCACCAAGCGGGGGTTTTGCGCAAGATAGGGCAGCAGGGTGGGATAGCAGTCCGGCTCCAGCCAGTCATCTGCATCCACAAACTGGATGTATCGTCCCCGTGCTGTGTCCAGCCCCCGGTTGCGGGCGGCACTCACCCCTGCGTTGGGCTGGTGAATCACACGAACCCGCCCGTCCTGGGCCGCAAAGGCATCACACAGTGTCCCGGAGGCATCCGGACTTCCATCGTCCACCAAAATCAGTTCCAGATTTTCAGGGGCATGGCTTAAAATGCTGTTTACACAGCGGGTCAGGGTATCCTCTGCCCGGTAAACTGGCACAATCACCGAGAGCAATGGCTCCATGGGAGATTCTCCTTTCCGCTAAAAGTCCAGCAGTTCGTGGTAAAGTTCCACCTGCTGGTGGGCAATCCGGCTGGGGTCGTGGGTGACCAAAGCCCGTGTGCGGGCGGCTTGCCCCAGAGCCACCGCTTTATCGGTGTTCTGCAACATCCACAATACCTGTTCCGCCAGCTGGTCCGGGGAATCCGAATCAAACAAAAAGCCCTCTTTGCCATGGGTCAGCATACTGGGGATGCCGCCCACCTTACAAGCCACACAGGGCATGCCCATCAGCATGGCCTCCCCCAAGGAGTTGGGGCTGTTTTCAATGCTGCTGGGCATTAAGAACACATCGCTGGACAAAAGAGCCTGTCGCACACCTTGCTGGTCCAAAACACCGGTGTAGTGGATGTGTCCTTCCACCCCAAGTGCCTTTGCCCGCTCTTCCAGATAGGTTTGGTATTCGCAAAGCCAGCGCACAAGAGGCTGTAACAGCCAGTGTTTGCGCACCGGCGGCCAGCCCGCCACCTTAACCTGTAGATTGGGGTAAGCCGAAAGCAGTTTTGGCAGGGCTTCCACCAGACGATGAAGCCCTTTTAAGGGGAGATTCCCCTGGGTGACAAAAAGCACCGGATGGGGATTTTGACAGGGCTTCCACTGGGTGTGATAAAAGCTCTCCCGCATGATTTCATCCAGATGATGATAGTTGATAGAGGGGTTGCACTGCTGGGCATAGTCCTTGTCCCACTGGGTTCGCCCCAGGACGTGGCCCACCTGCTCCAGCACCTGCCGTTCCCGTTTGCCCTGCCACTCCAGCTGCTGAACAAGCTGGCGCACCGTCTTGCCGCCTGTCTTGGCAGAGAGCCATTCCTTTAAAGGTTGGGAACGTAAAAAACGGCTGGGCAGGCCATCTGCCGCATGGTGGGCATATGGCCCAGCAAGACCTTGGATGTGGATCACAATCCGTTCAGGGTTCCAGTGTTCCGTCAGCCATAGGGCGTGTTCATTTTCCGTGCCGAACAGCTGAATCAAATCCGGCTGGAGAGTTTGGAGCACCTCCTGCAAGGCGGAAAAACCCTGTGCCTTTGGCAGGGCAATGTAGGTGGTTCCCTCTGCGGTGTGCCGCTGGATGCTGGACACCGCCGGATGATAGGCCGCCACAAACAGCTGGATGTCCTGCAACTGGGTGTGGGTGCGAAGGGCCTGTTCCAGTGCCATGACCCAGCTTCCGCTGGCCTGTACAGGCAAAGAAAGTGCCTTTGCCATCACCGGGGGCAGAAAATTGATAAGCCAAAGAATGCGTTTCATGGGGTCAGTCCTCCAGGGCACACAGGATGTGATTGACTGCGGCTTTTTGGGTGTTTTCAAAAAAGATTTCCTCCGCCTGGGCAAAGGGGATTCGCTCCTGGGCTTTGGAATGCAAAAATTCGGACAGCTGGCCCAACACTTCGGGGGAACAGCCCTGCTGTTCGGACAGGCACAAGGCCAACGGCCAGCGATTTAGATAGGGCAAACAGGGGTCGTTTGCAAGTTTTGCCAGATGCAGAATGGGTTTGCCTTGTGCAAAGTACTCAAACAGCTTGCTGGGCACCTGATTGTCCACCCCGTTGCCAAGGTTGATGAGCACATCCCCGCTGGCAAGGTAGGCGGCGCTTTCCTCGTAGGAAAGGGGGCCGGTGACTACAAGTCGTTCTCCCAGAATTTCTTTGGCCTGTTCCAAAAGCTGGGCAGGGTAATACTGCCAGCCGCCACCCACAAAGACCAACTCCACATCCGGGTCGTTGAGGGTGGAAAACAGCTCCAGCGCAAAATGAGGGGTGCGAAGTTCCGGGTACAGACTGCCACAAAAGACACATCGGATGGGAAACCCTTTGGCAAGGGGTTTGGTGGCGGGCTGGCGCACAAGGCTGGGAAAGTCCACCACCTGAGCTTTTTGGGCAAAATCCGCCAGTGGCCCTCCCGGCTGATAGTCCGCTTGCATGGCAGGGGTGATGAAAATCCGGTGTATGGCCTGACAAAGCTGTCGCTCCCGGGCATAAGCACCGGGGACTTGGTAACTGCGGTTTGCCGCATAGGGGTCCATCTGCCAGCTGATTTTTTTAGCCTGTGTTTCCACCTGCTGGAGGGCAAAACTGCCCGCATAGGGGGCGGCCACCGCAATCATACCATCAAAGTGGAACTGGGCGTCCAGCTGGGCGATTTTTTTGGCGGCGGCAGAAACCCGCCGGGGACGTTTTAGCAAAATCTGCCGCACTGCCGCCAGGGCGGCCTGGGGGTGCAGACAAAGTTTTGCAAGGCGCAGGGGAACAGGGGTGCCGCCTTTTTGTCCAAATTCCAGAAGCTGGTTCATAACCCGCTCGTCGGAAAAGGGAAGCAGGGTTTGCTGGCATCCCGGCTGTACAGGGGGGCGATGCTGCCCGTCGTACAGTTCCAGTAGGTGGATGGTATGCCCCTTCTGTGCCAAAAGCCCCGCACAGCGTCGTGCCAAAGCGGGGGTGGGGGCAAGGGGGAACTCCACCGTGTCCAGAATCAATAACAGCTTCATGAGCCTTGGTTTCCTTTCTAGTTTTGTCGGTCCCGCAACACAAGGCGGCAGACAACATGATACATCCCCGGCAGATACCCGGCCATGAGGGCAATAGCCTTTAACGCAAAAGAAAGCTGGGGATTGCGTCGTTGCTCTTTTATCTGGCGGCGGATGGCCTGTACAAAATCTCGATGACTTTCCTTAAAAGGGGCAGGTTGCCTCTGGCGGAGAATCATGCTGTCCAGATATAAAAGTTTTTCCAGGTAAAATGCCCCCACAAACTGGGCTGTGTCCGGGGCTTGTCCCTGCTGATAGATGGCCTCCGCCACCTGTTTTTGGTCCTGCAACATGGCATGATTCAAGGGGCGGTGGCTGGTGGACTGGGGGTGCTGGCGATACCAGTAGCCGGCCTGTTCCACCACGGCCACGTGGGATAGTTTTTGAAAAAGTGCCCAGTTCAGGTATAAATCCTCGTTGTAAACAATCGGGGAATCCCACGTCAACTCAGAAAGAAGGGTACAGCGGTACAGCTTGTTGCACATACTGTACTCCACCCGCTTGTCCAGCAAAAGACCACGCAGATGATGGGGGTGGAACAATACCGCAACGGACGGCTCACAAGGTGCAGGTGCGGGAGGGGTATCCGAAAAAGATTGTAGCCCACAAACAGAAACGTCCGCTCCAGTTTGCTGGCAGGCTTGCCAAAGCCACTGGAGCATCTGAGGATGTAGCAGGTCATCCCCGTCCACAAAACACACGAATTTTTCTCTACACCACGCAAGTCCAGCCGCACGTCCTCGAGACGCACCCAGATTGTCCCGGTGTACCACCTCGATTTCCGGGTGTTGCCGTGCCAGCTTGTTACAAAGAGCCGATGTTCCGTCGGTGCAACCGTTGTCCACCAGAATAATCTGCTGGGGGGCAAGGGTTTGGGCAAGAATGCTCTGGACGCAATCGGAAAAATAAGGGCCGGGGTTATGGGCTACTACCACCACGCAGATGGAAGGAGTGGGATTCATGGAATGTCCTCCTAAAAAATCAAGCAGAATGCTCTGCCGCTGTCAGATAAAACTGGGTCAACCACTGGGCGGTGGTGTGAATGTCATAGCCTGCCGCCCCAAGCGCTGCCTTGTCACTGTGGCGATTGGTGAATTCTTGGGCCAAGGCAAGCGCCTTCTTCGCCCACTCTTGGTGGGAGCAGGTCAGGGGCGTCCGATGCACAAGGGGGGTAATGCACACTTCATCGGTAATGGCATCCGAAGCCAGAATCGGCAAGCCGGTGGCCTGTGCTTCCACCAAGGTGACAGGCAGACCCTCATGGAGGGAGGGGAACACAAAGCAGTCCATGGCAAGCAGAAGCTGAGGGACATCTTCCCGGGCACCAAGGAATTGAACCCGCTCCGAAAGGCCGAGACGCTGGGTGGTTTGCCGTACTGTCTCTTCCAGCTGTCCTGTCCCCACAAGCAAGAGCACACTGTCCTTATGAAGCGTACAGATTTGCTGAAACGTATCCAAAAGATGAAGGTGGTTTTTCTGGGCGGTGAACCGTCCCACATGCCCGAACACAAGGGTGCTGTGGGACAGTCCCAGCTCCTGCCGCTTGGCACGGCGAAGCTCTGGGGAAAAGGAAAAACGCTCCGGGTCAATTCCATTGTGGATTAAAAAAGCCTTGTCGCTGGCAGAGCCAAACATCCAGTCCGCCGCCGCCTTGGAGCAAGCCATCAGATGGGTGGCATGGGGCAACACCATACTTCCGTAATAGTTCTTCACCAGATGGAATAACAAGCCCCCTTCGTTCTGGGTGTTGTGGCTGTGGGCAATCCGCACCGGAATGCCCGCCCGGTGTGCTTGGCGCATCACAAGGCCGCTGAACTTGTCCATATGGGAATGGACAATGGGATACTGAGGGCTTGCTGTTAGCACCCGGTTCAGGCCGTGGGTATAGGAAAATGGCCCTTTCTGGGTGATAAAGGGGATGGAGTGTATCACACCCCCCAGCTGGCGGATTTCCTCCTCGTACACACCCGGGAAGGAGCTGAGAAAATCAAACTGCACAAGCTGGCGGTCGATACAGCGGTAGAGATTCATAATCAGGCTTTCATACCCGCCATGGGCAAGGCCAGCCACACAGTGAAGCACCCGGATGGGAGCCACGGTCAACACCTCGATTTCCTTGAAATTTGTCTGCTCCCAGTATACCAAATCCGGCAGTGAAATGCAAAATTCATCCCAGCAAAAACGACCCATGCCACACAGGACATGGGTCGTTGATTTTAGGGTCAGGGTTTTACATAGTTGCGTACCATAGCCTGCAAAAGGTCGTCCCGGTCAATCCGGCGGATAAGGGAGCGAGCATTCTTGTAGGTGGTGATATAAGTGGGGTCCTCAGACAGGATGTAACCAACCAGCTGATTGATGGGGTTGTAGCCCTTTTCTTTCAGAGCGTCGTACACTTCCTGAACAACGGTCCGAATCTCCTGATCCCGGTCATCATAGATGGAAAATACAGCAGTAGGTTCCGACATAAATGGTGAATCCCCCTTTGCAATAGCTTTTGCTCCAGTATACCCTATTTTATGCCTGATTGCAAGAAAAAACAGTCGCAATCCGTGGAAATAAAAACAAGGTAAGGATTAGCTTCTCAGCTTAACACCAAGGTCGGACAGCTTGCTGAGTACCTTTTGTACAGCGGTGTCCACATCCTCGTCGGTGAGGGTACGGTCTGCGGCACGGAACACCAGCTTGTAGGCAAGGCTCTTTTTGCCTGCTTCCAGCTTGTCTCCGGTGTACACGTCAAACAGGCTCAAATCCTCCAGATGTTTGCCTGCGTTTGCACGGATGCAATCCGCTACCTGGGCGCTGGGCATGGACAAATCTGCCACCAAAGCAAGGTCACGGCTGGTAGCCGGGTGCTTGGGCAGGGGACGGTACAGGGGCTGGGCTCCTCGATGGGCAAACAGAACATCCAGATTCAAATCCGCAGCCACAACCCGTGCTTTAATGCCGTAGTTTGCGGATACGGTGGGGTGAATTTCACCCACAACGCCCAGCAGAACGTCCTCCACATAGACAAAGGCGGCACGTCCGGGGTGGTAGCTGGTGCCCTCTGCGTTGCGCTCAAAGCGCAGGGTATGGATGCCAGCGCAGTGGGCCAGCTGTTCTACCACACCCTTCATGGTCAGGTAGTCCCAGTTGCTTCCGTAAGCGGCAAGCACAAATTTCTGCTGTTCGGTGGGCAGAAGAGCATTGGGAGTCAGGCCATGAGAGGCGAGTTTTTCACAAAGTTTTGCGTAATTGTTGAAATCTTCCTCGGTTACTTCCACGTTGGCCTGGCTGGGCAGGTACTCGGTGGCCTGTTCAAAGACGGCGCACTCGGTGGCTCGGGCGGCAAAGTTGCGACCCACCACTTCCAGCACGCTGGGCAGGGCAGTGGTGCGCAGGATGGAGGTGTCCTCGCCCAAGGGGTTGGAAATCACAACGGCATTGCGCAGGGTGCTGTCCTTGGGCAGGTTAATCAGGTCAAAGCATTTGGGGCTGTAGAAGCTGAAGCTTTCGGTTTCCCACAGGCCAAAGCCGGCCAGTGCCTGGCTCATATGCTCCTCGAAATTCTGGCGGGGAGTGGGACGAGCCTGGGCAGAGCCACGCATTACGGTGCTGGGGATGTTGTTGTATCCCACAAAGCGGGCGATTTCCTCTGCCAGGTCACAGCTGCGCTGTACATCCCAGCGCCAGGTGGGGCAGACAACCTCATCACCGTCCATCTCAAAGCCCAGGGGCAGCAGGATGTCCACCATTTCCTGATGGGTCAGGCTGGTGCCCAGCAGCTTGTTGATGGAATCGGGGGCGAGGGTCACGCGGCGGTTGGTGCGGGGCTGGGGGAAAACATCCACAACGCCGTTTACCACATCGCCTGCATCCAGCAACTGCACCAGTTCCAGAGCACGGTCCAGTGCCCGGCGGCAGCCGTTGGGGTCCAGTCCTTTTTCGTAGCGACCGGAGGACTCGGTGCGCAGACCCAGCTTCTTGGAAGTGGTGCGCACGCTGGGGCCATGGAACATGGCGCTTTCAAAAATCACGCTGGTGGTGGTTTCGTAGGTGCCGCTGAACTCGCCACCCATCACACCTGCCACCGCAATGGGGCTTTCTGCATCTGCAATGACCAGCATTTCCGGGCTGAGGGTACGACGCTGGCCGTCCAGAGTGACAATTTCCTCTCCGGCTTTTGCGTTGCGCACATGAATCTGGCCACCCTTTACAAAACTGCGGTCAAAGCAGTGCATGGGCTGGCCGTACTCCAGCATCACATAGTTGGTGATGTCCACCAGGTTGTTGATGGGGCGCACGCCGCAGTTGCGCAGACGCTGACGCATCCAGCGGGGACTGGGCTTAATGCGCACATTTTCCACCACCGCACCGCAGTAGCGAAGGCACAGGTCGGTGTTCTCAATAGATACGCTCAGCAACTGGTTCACATCCCCACTGCCGGGTTTTGGCTGGGGCAGGTGGTCCTGGAAAGGAACGCCAAAGGTGGCGGCAGTTTCCCGTCCCAGAGCACGCACACCCAGACAGTCCGGGCGGTTGGGGGTAATTTCAAATTCCACGGTCACGTCGTCCATGCCCAAAGCTTCCACAATGGGGGTGCCGGTGGGCCATACCTCGTCCAGCACAAAAATGCCGTCCTCCACTGCATTGGGGAAGTCATGGATGGTCAGACCCAGCTCGGACAGGCTGCACAGCATGCCGCAGGACTCCACACCCCGCAGTTTGCCCTTGCGGATTTCCTTACCGCCGGGCAGACGGGATTTGTGCAGAGCGGCGGGAACCAAATCTCCCACCTTCAAATTTTGGGCACCGGTGACAATCTGCACCGGCTCGGCTGCGCCCACATCCACCTGGCACACGAACATATGGTCAGAGTCGGGATGGGGTACAAGTTCCAGCACCTTGCCAACCACTACGTTTTCAATGGCATCCGCCTCGCTGGAAAAGCCTTCCACCTTGCTGCCGCTCATGGTCATCCGCTCGGCATATTCATGGGTGGTAAAATCGGCTGGGGCAAACTCCTTGGCCCAGCCCAGGGGCATCTTCATAATCGGTTCCTCCTTGCTGTGTTATTGGAACTGCTTCAAAAAGCGCAGGTCGTTTTCGTACAAAAGACGCATGTCATCAATGCCGTACCGCATCATGGTGATACGCTCCAGTCCCATGCCAAAGGCATAGCCGCTGTAACGCTCTGGGTCAATGCCGCAGTTTTCCAGCACCTTGGGATGCACCATGCCACAGCCCAGAATCTCAATCCAGCCCTCGCCCTTGCACAGGGGACAGCCTTTTCCGCCACACTTAAAGCAGCTCATGTCCATCTCGGCGCTGGGCTCGGTGTAGGGGAAGTGATGGGGACGGAAGCGCACCCGGGTTTCCGGGCCGTACAATTTCTGGATGAATACCTCCAGGGTGCCCTTCAAATCGCTGAAGGTAATGCCTTCGTCCACTACAAGGCCCTCAATCTGGTGGAACAGGGGGCTGTGGGTGGCATCCACGGCGTCACTGCGGTATACACGGCCGGGCGCAATGATGCGGATGGGGGCTTTCTGCTGCTCCATGGTACGAATCTGCATGGGGCTGGTCTGGGTGCGCAGAAGAATGTTTTCGGTGATGTAGAAGGTGTCCTGGGTATCCCGTGCAGGGTGGCTTTTGGGCATGTTCAGCATCTCGAAGTTATAGTGATCCAGCTCCACTTCCGGGCCGCTGGCAACCTCAAAGCCCATGCCAAGGAAAATCTGTTTCAGGTCGTTGAGCACCAGATGGAAGGGGTGCAGACCGCCTCGGGCGGGCAGGCGACCGGGCAGAGTCACGTCGATTTCCTCCTCTGCCAGACGGGCGGTGAGGGCGGCCTGTGCCAGCTGGCTGGTACGGCTGGCAATCAGCTCTTCAATGTCTGCCCGCACCTGGTTTGCCAGTGCGCCCACAACCGGGCGTTCTTCTGCATCCAGCTTTCCCATCTGTTTCAGGATGGCGGTCAGTTCGCCTTTTTTGCCCAAAAACCGAACCCGAAGCTCATCCACGGCTTTTTCATCAGCGGCGCACGCAATCAGCTCTTTGGCCGTGCAGCGGATTTGTTCCAATGCCTCTTTCATTCGTTTCTCTCCTTTTCTGATGGGGGCAAACAAAAAAGCTCCGCCCCCGTAATGACTTACAGGGACGAAGCTGTAAAAACGCTCCGCGGTACCACCCACATTTTTGCTCTCAGAGCAAACACTCGTATCCCGGTAACGGGGGAAACCGTCCAAACCTACTGAAATGCACCCAGTGCATTTGTTCCGCCGGCCACTCGGGAGGGAATTCGCACAGTTTCGCTGTAAAGCCCTTCCAGCCAAGGGGCTTTTCTCTTGTAACAGCAGACAGCTGGCTACTCTTCTCCGTCAAGGTGTTGTATTGCTGTTTATTATAGCATAGTGACAGAGGAAATGCAATCCAAAACCGCTGAAACCCGCTGGGAAAATCCTGCCGGTGGGTGCAGTGGGCACGGGCTGGTTGACCAAAAAGGCCGGAGGGATTTATACTGAAAGCAAAAGGAGGGATACGCCATGATTGTGGGCATTGGTGTGGATGTGGTACAGATTGACCGGATGGAAAAAAGCCTTGCAAGCCCCGCCTTTTGGCGGCGGGTGTTTGGGGAGCAGGAACAGCAGTTTTTACAAACGAAATCCGGACAGCGGCTATACCAAAGTGCCGCCGCCAATTTTGCCGCCAAGGAAGCCTTTTTAAAGGCGGCAGGCAGAGGGCTGGGCGGCTTTGCTTTGGCGGAAATTCAACTGCTTCGCCAGCCGGACGGAAAGCCCTATTTCCATCTGGAAGGGCAGGCGGCAGAGTGGCTGGCCCAGCAGGGGGCCAGGGTGCATGTTTCCGTCTGCCACGATGGGGGAATTGCCCAGGCTTTTGTGGTGGTGGAACAATAAAAACAAGGGTTTTGTTACCCTGAGTGAATGTTTTCTTGGTTCATGGGACATACTCTCAGCAGGAGGGGGACTTTCACCCCACAGAATCTTGTAAGGAGAGGAACAAATCCCATGGAAGTACGCAGAGGAGAAGTGTTTTACGCAGATTTAAGCCCTGTGGTTGGCTCGGAACAAGGGGGCGTGCGCCCGGTTTTGATTTTGCAAAATGATGTGGGAAACCGACATAGCCCTACCGTGATTGCCGCCGCTATTACATCAAAGCAGGACAAAACCAACCTTCCCACCCACATCGGGCTTGCGGCGGACAGCTGTGGCCTGCGGCGCAACAGCATTGTCCTGCTGGAGCAGATTCGCACCTTGGACAAGCGCCGCCTGCGGGAAAAGGCGGGCCGTCTGAGCCAGCAGGACCAGCAGCGGGTGGACCAGGCCCTGCGGGTGAGCATGGGGTTGCCCACCACTGAACTGTAAAAGCCGGGCGGGAGTTTGGGTTTCATCCATTGCTTCCCAGTATGGGCAAATCAGTAGAATACACAAAGAAAAAGACCGCCGAGGTAGTTCCCGGCGGTCTTTTTGTTATCTGTCAATCAAGTTTAGCTTGCTCAAGTTTAGCTGTTCTGAGCGGCTGCTGACAAGCATTTGGCTGTAAAAAGCTTGTGCTACTGCCTGTTGGGGGCAAAAACCTTACGGACGCAGAATCATCCCGGCGGCCTTGTACACATCGCCACAGCCCATGGTAAGCACCAAATCACCCGGCTGTACGTTGGCACGGATGTAATCGGCGGCTTGCTGCAAGCCGTCTACCACAACTGCACCGGGGATTTTATCCGCCAAATCCTGGGAACATACACTGCCGTCGTCCACCTCTCGGCTGCCCATAATGGGGGTAAGAACCACCTCATCTGCCAGAGCCAGAACCTGGGCGAATTCATCCAGCAGTTCCCGGGTGCGGGAGAAGGTGAAGGGCTGGTGCACCACCCAAACCTTCCGATAGCCCATCTTGGTGGCAGTGCTCAGGGTGGCGGCTACCTCGGTGGGATGGTGGGCATAGTCGTCTGCTATGGTAGCACCGGCATACTCGCCCAAAATTTCAAAACGACGACCTGCTCCCTTGAAGCTGGCGGCGGCAGCGGCGGCATCCTCCCCGCTCACCTCGCACAGGATGGCGCAGGCGGCCATGGCCAGTGCGTTATACACGTTGTGATAGCCGGGAGCGGCAAGTTCCAGATGGGCAAAGGGTTCGCCCAGATAGTACACATCGCAGGCGAAGAAACCGGGCTTGTACTCGGTTACATTTTCTGCCTTAACGTCACAATTTTGCTGGATACCAAAGGTCAAAACCGGCTGGGATAGCCCATACACCACGTCCATGGAATGGGGGTCGTCTCCGTTTACCACAATGGCACGTCGGGCAAGGGAAACAAACTCCCGGAATGCGGCTTTCAGTCCCTCCATGGTGCCGTAGCAGTCCAGATGGTCGTTGTCCACATTCAGCAGTACCGCAATGTTGGGGCTGAGCTGTAAAAAGGTGCGGGCAAACTCGCAGGATTCAATCACAACGGTGTCTCCACTGCCGCTTTTTCCGTACCCGCCAATCAGGGGCAGTTTGCCACCAATCACGGCGGCGGGGTCTTTGCCTGCCAGTTCCAGCAGACTGGTAATCAGGGAGGTGGCAGTGGTTTTGCCATGGGTGCCTGCAATGCAGATGCTGTTGGGGTAAAGCCGGCTTACATAGCCAAGAAGCACACTCCGCTCCATGGTGGGGATGCCCAGTTCCTGCGCGTGAACAAGCTCAGGATTTTCCTTGGAAATGGCGGCAGAGTAAACTACCAAATCTGCCCCCTCCACCTGGGGAGCGTTGTGCCCCATATACACGGTAATTCCCATCTGGCGTAGGCTGTCAATGATACTGCCCTCGTTCACGTCACTGCCACTGATGGCATAGCCTCGGCTGTGCATAATCTGCACCAGGGGGAACATACCACTGCCCCCGATGCCCACAAAATGAAGACGCTTTGCGGTTTGAAGAAGCTGATTTGCTTGCTCGGTTGTAAAGTCCATGCGTTTGCACCTCTGAATGATAAAAATAGAGTCATTTATTTCCTTTGCCAGCAGGGGGAAAGGCTGTCACTCTGCCCGGCTGTGGCAATACAAGGTCTTGTTTCATTATATAGTCTTTGTTTTATAAAATAAACACCCCCCGGCGGATTTTTCTGTGGATTGCCGCTTCACCATTTGGCCAACGGGGGCATACCATGGGCTAAGCAGCAATGAATCAGGGCTGGAACAGCCCCTTGTGCTGTGCGTAAATCACAAGAAAGGAGGAGCTATGGATGAATCGTAAACCAGTGGGGATTTTTTGCGTTCTGGGGCAGGATGGCCGTCAGCTGGCGGCGGCAGAGTATCTGCGGGGCAGGGGCTATACCCTGGTGGAGCAGTCTCAGATTTCCTGGGCGGATTATCTTTTGCTGCCCATGCCCTTATCCCTGCAAACCGAGGAACTGCAAACCCTGTTTGAAGATGCAAAGCCGGGGCTGGTTGCCTTTGCGGGGAAGGTGTCCAGACAGGCCATGGATACGGCCTGTCGCTGTGGGGTGAAGCTGTATGACTATTTAAAGCGGGAGGAGCTGGCACTGCTGAATGCAATTCCCACCGCTGAGGGGTGCATTGCGCTGTTGTTGCAGAATCGAAGCCGCACCCTGTGGAACAGCCCGGTGTTGCTTTTGGGGTATGGACGATGCGCCCAGGCGCTGGCACAGCGATTGGTGGCCCTGGGTGCTCAGGTGACGGTGGCGGCTCGCAGTGCGGCCCAGCGGGCACTGGCCCGCTCCCAAGGCTGTCAAAGTGTGGCCTTGGATACACTGGCGGTGCAGATGGGGCGTTTTGATACGGTGGTAAACACCATCCCGGCTTTGGTGTTAAACCGAGCTATGCTGGAGCTGGCAATGCCTCAGGCGTTGTTGGTTGACCTTGCCAGTCTGCCCGGGGGGATTGATTTACAGGCAGCCAGTGAATGTCCGGTTCGAGCCATTCGAGCCTTGAGCCTTCCTGCCCGGTGTGCGCCCACCACAGCGGGGGAATTTGTGGCCCAGGCGGTCTTAGCCATGTTAGAAGAGGAGGAATGAAAATGACCCAGCGCAGGTTAGTTTGGGCATGGTGCGGTAGTTTTTGCACCTTTGAAACGGTAATGCCTTTGATGGAACAGATGGTTCAGTCCGGCACGGAGATTCTGCCCGTAATGAGCTTTCATGCCGCCGGCATGGACACCCGCTTTGGCACAGCGGAGTACTGGAAAGGGAAACTGGGCAAGGTGACCGGACATATTCCCTTTACAACCTTACAGCAGGTGGAGCCGATGGGGCCAAAGCAGATGGCGGATGCCATGGTGATTGCTCCCTGCACCGGAAACACGCTGGCAAAGCTGGCCCAGGGCATCAGCGACACCCCGGTTACCCTTGCGGCAAAAAGCATGCTTCGTGGGGGTAAGCCGGTGGTGGTGGCACTTTCCACCAACGACGGGCTGATGGCAAGCTTGCCCAACATTGCAACCCTGTTACAGCGCAAGCATTTTTACATTGTGCCCTTCGGACAGGATGATTTTTTAAGAAAACCATACAGTCTGCAAAGTGATTTCAGTCTTGTTGGGGATACGCTGGAGTGTGCACTGCGGGGCCGTCAGCTTGGCCCGGTTTTGATGGAATAATCACCCCTTGTTCGGTGATGACCCCATCCACCCTTTGGTCGTGCGCCTGACAGGGCAGTTCCTGGCGCAATAGGGCGCTGGGGCAGAGCACTAAAACGGGGCAGCGGCACTGGGACAGAAAGCGGTCATAATAGCCACCGCCATGGCCCAGCCGCTGGCCTGTGGAGCTTGCCATAACACAGGGGGCAATGACCAAATCCAAAAGATGGGGTGCAATGACAGGGGCAGAGCCGTCTGGTTCGGGGATGCCGTACCGTCCTGGCACAAGGTGGGACAAGCCCTGACAGGCGGCGGCTTCCATCCTGCCTGGCTCACGGCAAAGGCGGGGAAGATACAGCTCTTTGCCCTGGGAAAGAGCCAGGTTTAGCAAAGGGTGAGTATCCGGCTCGGCTTTGGTGCTTACAAAGCAGAAAACCCGCTGGGCGTCCCGCCACTGGGGGAGATTTGTAAGCTGGTGGGTCATTGCCTGTCCCCAGGCAAGGGGGAGTTCCGGCGCAACCTGCGCCCAAAAGCCTCTGGCGGTGCGGCGAAGCTGTTGTTTTTCCTCAATAAGATTCATGTACAGCACTCCTTCCTGCTATTTTTAAATTGATTATACCAGAAAAGAATCTGCTTTTTTGCACAAAAACTTGAACCCGGTGTGCATGCTGGTCTATAATAAAATTCGCCTGGCCTTTTGGGAAAAGCACCCCGGAACAGGCAGGTACAATGCAGTGAATACCCCGCCTGTTTTGGATGAAAATCAGGCGGTTAGGATAAAGATAAAAGGTGAAAGTTTGAAACAGATTGTTGCCGCCCTGCTGGTGGGGCTTTGTGTGGCAGTTCTGGCGCCCTTTGCGTCAGCCCAGGAGATTGCCGCAGTAACCAGCGAAGCATATCTTGTCATGGATGCGGATACTGGACAGGTCATCCTTGAGAAAAACCCGGACAAACAGATGTATCCCGCCTCCATTACCAAAATTATGACCATTGCCCTTGCCATCCAGCAAGCGGGCGGGGACTGGGCCCAGCAACGGGTCATCAGCAAGGAAGTGACCACCAATTTAGAGCCCGGCTCCTCCCACGTGGCCTTGCTGGAGGGGGAGCAGGTGAAGCTGGAGGATTTAATCTATGCCACCCAGCTGGAAAGTGCCAATGACGGTGCCAATGCCCTTGCAGAGTTTTTCAGCCCGGATGGCACCATTGCAGGCGGGGTGGAGCGAATGAACCAGACTGCCCAGCAGCTGGGACTGACCAGTACCCAGTACCGCAATCCCCACGGCCTACACGACCCGGAGCACTACACCACCGCCCGGGATATGGCCCATCTGCTTCGGTGGGCGCTGGAGATTCCCGGATTTTCCGACGTGTTCTGCCGCAAGGACTCCTGGCCCATGGAGGCTACCAACCTGCAACCGGAGCGGCGGTTCTGGTGTGCTGACCTGATGCGGGTGGGCGGCCCCACTTACTATCGGGAATATGTCCTTGGTTCCAAAACTGGATTTCACAATCAGGCGGGTCACACCCTTGTAACCTATGCCCAGCAGGGGGATATGCGGCTGATTTGCGTGGTGCTGAAATCGGCGGGAAGTCGGGTGCATTTCAAGGATGCGGCCCTCCTGCTGGACTACGCCTTTGAACATTTTCGCCGAGTGGAGTTGACTGCTCCCGCCCAGCTTGCCAGCGTGCCTTTGCTGGGCGGTGATACACAGCTGGGAACCTTGACGGTACACCCGGCTTCCGCCACGGCGCTGTTGCATGAGCAGTTCACCCCAGAGCAGGTAACAGCGGAGTACCGACTTCCGGAGTATTATATTTTGGGACAAGCCTTTGATGGGGTGCTGGAATACCGCCTGCCGGACAATGAGGTGCAGCCAAGCCTGGTGGCGAGCCCCAGTGTTTCGGTAACGGGACTGTCGGAACTGCTGGAGCAAAACACCTTTGTGCCCCAAAAAGAGGACGGGCATCTTCTGCAAGGGGTGGGCATCACCCTGGGGATTATTCTTGTGATTGTGGGTACGGGGGCGGCAATCCGGCTGATTCGCAAAAGCGGAAAAGAGCAAGCCAAGGAGCGTAAAACCATTCTGGAGGACGAGATAGCGGGCAATCCCTTTATCGTCAATGCAATCAGCCCTCGGTGGCAACAGCGCACCCCCAAAAAGCCAAAACCCATCCAGCGCAACCGCCCCGGCGGCTCCAAGGTGCGCCGCCGCTGAAAAGAATAGCGGAACGCAGGGGGAACGGTATTGCTACGCTAGCGTGAATTTTTAGTTGAATTTATGGGTTGGTTCATGTAAAATGAAAGGTGATTTTGTGTCCAGTGGGGCTTTGCGCCTGTGGGTCAATTTTGCGGCACTGGACAAAAAGAGCGGACAAAACGAATGTGCCAGCGGGCACAGGAATAGATGAACAGGGAGGAACTATGGGTAAGTTTCAATTCATTCAAACTGAGCTGCCAGGGGTTATCATTGTGGAGCCTACCGTCTTTGGAGACGCACGGGGCTATTTTATGGAAACCTTCCAGAAAGAGGAATTTGCGGCGGCAGGCATTGACTGCGAATTTGTACAGGACAACCAGTCCAGTTCCACCCGTGGCGTACTGCGTGGCCTGCATTTCCAGACCGAGCATACCCAGGGCAAGCTGGTGCGTGTGGTAAAGGGCGAAGTGTTTGATGTGGCGGTGGACTGCCGCCCTGGAAGTGCTACCTTTGGCAAGTGGACCGGTGTGGTACTCAGCAGTGAGAACAAGCGCCAGTTCTATGTGCCTCAGGGATTTGCCCACGGTTTCCTGGTGCTGAGCGATGAAGCAGAGTTCTGCTACAAATGCACCGATTACTATACCCCCAGCGCAGAGGGCGGCATTCCCTACAACGACCCCACCATCGGCATTGAATGGCCGGATTGTGGCTGTGAATACCGTCTGAGCGAAAAAGACCAGCATCATCTGCCCTTTGACCAGCAGTCCTTTTCCTGCTTTGCAAAGTGGTAAAGGAGAAGCAGTATGCTAAAAATGTACCTGTCGGATTTCATGCGTTATCGCTATCTTTTGTACAACCTTATCAGTCGGGATTTTAAGCTGAAGTACCGCCGCAGTCTGTTGGGTGTGGCCTGGAGCGTGCTGAACCCCTTGCTGATGTGTACGGTTATGTTCGTGATTTTCGGCTCGCTGATGCCCCAGTTCCGGGGCAGCGGCATTGAAAATTACGCCGTGTACCTGGTGATTGGACAGCTGTTGTTCAACTTCTTCCGGGATTCCACCACCATGGCCATGTCCAGCATTATGAACAATGCTATGCTGCTACGCAAGGTGTACATCCCGAAATACATCTTCCCCTTGCAGAAAATCTGCTTTGGGCTGGTGAACTGCCTGTTCAGCTTTATCGCCCTGGTGTTGGTGATGCTGTTTACCGGTGCGCCTTTGTATTGGACAGCCCTGCTGGCGGTTTACCCCCTCTTGATGCTGGCTTTGTTCAGCTTGGGTGTGGGCATGATTCTGTCCGCCCTCACCGTCTTTTTCCGGGATGTAATGCACCTGTGGGAGGTGTTTACCACCATTTTGATGTGGTTTTCCGCCATTTTCTACGCCCCGGAGCAGTTTGGCAATGCCATCTTGGTGCAGTTGATTGAACTCAACCCCATTTACCAGTACATCACCGCCTTCCGTACCCTTGTAATGGATGGCCAGCTGCTCAGCGGCGGGCAGGTTCTGGTATGTGCTGTTTGGGCCTTGGTGATGCTCACAGCGGGTGTACTGGTGTTCAAAAAGACACAGGACAGCTTTGTTCTGTATATGTAAAGGAGGCCCCGCAGGACAATGCAGCCGATGATTCAGGTGGATCATGTATCCATGCGATTTAACCTTGCCAAAGAAAAAAGTGAAAGCCTCAAAGAGTATTTCCTGCAACTGGTTCAGGGCAAGCTGAAATTTGATGAGTTCTATGCGCTGAAGGATGTTTCCCTCACGGTACAACCCGGGGATTTTTACGGCCTTGTGGGACTGAACGGAAGTGGCAAATCCACCCTTTTGAAGGTGATTTCCGGGGTTTACAAGCCCACCAGCGGGCGGTGCATTGTGTCCGGCACCGTTGCCCCTTTGATTGAGCTGGGCGCTGGATTTGATATGGATTTGACCGCACGGGAAAACATTTATCTGAATGGTACCGTGCTGGGATTCAGCCCCAAATATCTGGACGAGCACTTCGAGGAAATTGTGGAGTTCAGCGAACTGCGAGATTTCCTGGATGTGCCGCTGAAAAACTATTCCAGCGGTATGGTGGCGCGTCTTGCCTTTGCGGTGGCCACCATTACAAAGCCGGATATCCTGATTGCGGACGAAATTTTGTCCGTGGGCGATTTCCTGTTTCAGGAAAAATGTGAAAAGCGGATGCAGTCTCTGCTTAGCGGTGGAACCACGGTGATTTTGGTAAGCCATTCCATCGAACAGATTGAGCGGATGTGCAATAAGGTGGCCTGGCTGGAACATGGTCGCATTAAGATGGATGGACCGGTGCAGGAGGTATGCGAAGCCTACAAGCATAGCACCCGGGACCAGTAAGCTGAAAGAAAGCGGTGGCCGCTGTCTTTCCCTTTTGCGTGATTTTGCATGAAAGGGAAAGAGGCGAGCTGCCGTTTGCCGTATGTTAGACAATCAAGATAAAAGGAAGCAAAACAGCCATGGCAGAGCAAACAAAACAAAATCAACAGCCAGCCCAAAGGGTAAAACGGGACAATGTGCTGGCAATGAGCCTGCGTCTTTTGAATCCAGCCCATGCGGGCAAGGTGGTGGGCTGGGCCTGGAACACCCTGCGTCAGCAGGGGGTGGATGCCCTGTATCGGGAGATTGATTTCCGGGTACAGCTGGCGCTTCACCGTGACCCCTGGCGGCATCGGGCGGATTTGCCCACCCGCCGACAGCTCAATTACCAGCGAAGCCATCCCATCCAGGGTGGGCCTTGCATCAGCGTTCTGGTGCCGCTGTATAACACACCGCTGGAATTTTTGGCACAGATGGTGGAAAGCGTGCAAAAGCAGACCTATCCCAACTGGCAGCTGGTGCTGGCGGACGCATCAGACAGCTCCCACCAGGAGCAGGTCATGCAAAAGGTGCTACACCTTGCAGGGGAGGACAGCCGGATTTTATACCATCGGCTGGAGCAGAATCAGGGCATTGCCGCCAACACCAATGGCGCATTGGCACAGGCAAAGGGGGACTGGATTACCCTTTTGGACCACGACGATGTGCTGTATCCCAATGCGCTGTATCAGGTAGCCCAGCAGGCGGTAAACGGTGCGGATTTAGTCTATTCCGATGAGGTGGTACTCAGCGCCGATTTAAAACAACTGGTCAGCTATCACTTTAAGCCGGACTATTCCCCCGATTATCTGCGGGGATGCAACTATATCACCCATCTGTGTGCTTTTTCCCGGGATTTGCTGAACAAGGCGGGGGCAAAACTGGATTCTGCCTATGATGGAAGCCAGGACCACGACCTGATTCTTCGCCTGTGCGAAAAGGCAGAGAAGATTGTGCATATTCCCTATGCGCTGTATATCTGGAGAAGCCACGAAGGCTCCACCGCTGGCAGTGCAGAGGCAAAGCCCTATGCGGTGCAGGCGGGTGTGCGTGCGGTACAGGCCCATCTTGACCGGGTGGAACTGCCTGGAACAGTGGAAGCCATCGAGGGGGCTCCTGGTGCCTATCGCATCCGATACCAGCTGAGCCAGCACCCTCTGGTAAGTGTGCTGATTCCCAACAAGGACCACGTGGAGGATTTGTCCCGCTGTTTGGAAAGTCTGTACAAATATGCAGGCTACAACCGGTTTGAGGTGATTATCATCGAGAATAACTCCACCCAGCCGGAAACCTTTGCCTATTACGAGGAGGCAAAACGGCAGTTCTCCTGTTTGCAGGTGGTACGCTATGAAGGGGAGTTTAACTATTCCGCCATCAACAACCTGGGACGGCAGTACGCAAAAGGGGAACAGCTGCTCCTGCTCAACAATGATGTGGAGCTGTTAAGCCCCCACTTTTTGGAAGAGATGCTCATGTACAGCCAGCGGGAGGACGTGGCCTGTGTAGGTGCAAAGCTGTATTATCCCGATGACACCATCCAGCATGCAGGGGTGTTTTTGGGTATCAACGGCACTGCTGGACACAGCCACAAGAGCCATCCAAGGGAATCCGGCGGAGATATGTATCGTTTGACCGTTCCCCAGAATATGATGGCGGTAACAGGTGCCTGTTTGATGATCAAAACCAAGCTGTTTGATTTGGTGGGTGGCCTGGATGAAAAACGCTTTGCAGTGGCTTACAACGATGTAGATTTAGGCTTAAAGCTGTGGAAGCAGGGGTATCTGAACGTATTCACCCCCTTTGCGGAAGCCTACCACCATGAAAGCAAGAGCCGGGGAGGGGACGATGAAGGCCCCAACGCCCAGCGTTATCAAACGGAAAAACAGCGGTTTATTGAAGCCTATGGGGATTTGATTGAACAGGGCGACCCCTATTACAATCGGCATTTTAACCTGCTGTATGAAAACTATGGATTAAAGTAAAAAGGAAGGAAGCAAAGGCTTTGAATCTACGACTAAAACGGTTGCGGGAACTGGTGGCCTATGGAGTGCAACTGCTCAAAGAGGAGGGCCTGGGCGTGGTACTGCGCCGAGGAATGGGATTTGCACGGCGGCGGTTTTTCTCAAAATCTGCCCGGTATCTGCCCAGTCGCAAGGTGCTGGCCGCCCAGCGTCAGCAAGCTGAGAAGCTGATCGGGCCAGTGATTTCCATCTGTGTGCCGCTGTATAACACCCCCACCGGGTATCTGAACCAGCTTTTGGACAGCGTACTCAACCAGACCAGCCCCCACTGGCAGCTTTGCCTTGCGGATGCTTCCCAGCCAGAGCATGCCCAGCGGGTATACAGCTTGGTGCAAAAGGCAATGAACAAGGCACAGGGGCGGATTGTCTATCAAAAGATTGAAAACAAGGGCATCAGCCACAACACCAATGCGGCGGCAGCACTTGCCACCGGGGACTACCTTGCGCTGGCGGACCACGACGACGTACTGGCTCCCCATGCAGTCTTTACCATGCAAAAGGTGATTGCTAAAACGGGCGCCGCCTTTTTGTACAGCGACGAGGCACTGTTCCGCCGTAGCATCCGCCGCCCCATGACAGGGCATTTCAAGCCGGATTTTGCTCCGGATTATCTCCTTTGTTGCAATTACATCTGCCATCTGGCGGTGTTCCTGCGCAGTGAATTTGAAGCAGTGGGCGGCGAGCGAAGCGAATGCGACGGCAGTCAGGATCACGATTTGTTCCTGCGCCTTTTGGAGCGGCTGGAACCGTCCCAGATTGTTCATGTTCCCCAGGTGCTTTACTATTGGCGGGTGCATAAAAACAGCACCAGCGGCGGAGTTGGAGCAAAGCCCTATGTGGAGCAGGCCGCCATGCGAGCCATTTCTGAGCATCTGGAGCGCACTGGCCAGGCGGGAGAGATTCGCCCGGGACTCTACCCCAGCACCTACAAGGTGGACTGGAAGATAGAAGGCCAGCCGCTGGTCAGCATCTTGATTCCCAATAAAGACCACATTCAGGAGCTGGAAACCTGCCTTTCCTCGGTGTACGAGAAAACCGATTGGCCCAATTTTGAGGTTATCGTCATTGAGAATAACTCCACCCAGCCGGAAACCTTTGCTTACTATGAAGAAGCGGCAAAACGGTACAAGAATTTGCAGGTGGTACGCTGGAAGAAGGAGTTTAACTATTCCGCCATCAATAATTTTGGCAGACAGTTTGCAAAGGGTGAGTACCTGCTACTGCTCAACAACGACGTGGAGGTAATCAACCCGGACTGGCTGACACAGCTTTTGATGCAGACCAGCCGCCCCGGTGTTGCTATCAGCGGTGCCATGCTTTACTATCCCGATGATACGGTTCAGCATGCGGGCATTATCACCGGACTTGGCGGCTTTGCAGGCCACAGCCACAAGTACCACAAGGCAGAGGGAAGCGGTTATATGTTCCGTATGGCTACGGTGCAGGATTTGTCCGCCGTGACCGGGGCTTGCCTTTTGGTGCGCAGTGAGGTGTACGATGCCATGGGCGGCCTGGATGAGGAATTCCAGGTGGCGTTCAACGACGTGGATTTCTGCCTGCGGGTGCGTCAGGCTGGCTGGCGCATTGTCTGGACACCCTATGCAAAGCTGTATCATTACGAAAGCAAGAGCAGGGGCAGTGACGAGAAGGATGCGGCCAAAAAAGCCCGCTTTGCCGGGGAGCAAAAGCGTCTTGTGGAGCGGTTTGGACGGCAGATGCTTCTCCACGACCCCTATTACAACCCATGCTTAACCTTGGACCGGGAGGATTTTTCCGAAAGCAGCGATTTGCGCTGGCTGCAAGAGGCAAAACTACCCCCGTCCATGTGTTAATAGATTTTTATTGGTTCAACCCACAGAATAAAAGGAGGTACCCATGGAATTTCATTCTCTTCCCGGCCGTATTGTGTACGGCGATGGCACCACCGAACTGGCCTGTGTGGATTTTCCACAGGTGGAACAGGGCATTGTGGATATCAACCACACCTTTGTGGACGAAAGTCTGCGGGGGCAGGGCATGGCAGGTCAGCTGATGCAACGATGTGCTGACCAACTGCGCAAGGATGGACTGCGGGCAAAAACTGGTTGCAGTTATGCCGAAAAGTGGTTTGAAAAACATCCTGAATACAGCGACGTTCTGGCTGAAAAATAAGACTTGCCCAGACTGTTTTGCAAGCGATGAAAACCCCCGTGTATCTTTGGATACACAGGGGTTTTTGCAAAATGAGGGTTTGTAGCTGGGGGTTACTCAGCCTTTTTTTACCCACGGGTGGGACGCTTGCCTTTGGGCTTTTTGTTACGGGAGGAAAAGCTATTTTTCTTGCCGGGGTGACCGGGTTTTTTGTGCTTGTGGGTGGTCTTTTTATCTTTAAAAGAATCTGCTTTGCGACTGGAAGAACTAGAGGTGGAAGAATCCAGATTCGTGCTATGCGCTTCTTTGTGCTGGGTGGGGATTTCGTCGGGCTTTTGTGCCGTGGTGGAATTCTGTTTTCCACCACGAATGGCTTTGTCCTTGGGCTTTTTTCCCTTGCCCGGTTCAGCCTTTTTTACGCTCCAGCCAAAGGTGCCAAGTTGGTCGCCCAGGCCGTAATACTGCCCGTGGGCGTAGGCCAGTAAATTGGCTTTTTCCAGACACAGCCGCCCCTTTTCATCCAGGAGGCTTTCCTCCACCTGTACCGCCAGAATATCTGCCAGCAGTAAATCGTGGGTGCCAAGGGGAATGGTTTGAAAGACCCGGCATTCCAGGTGAACCGGGCTTTCCCCCACCAAGGGGGCAGAAACCTGGCTTGCAGGCAGGGCGGTCAGGTTCATGGCCTTGAACTTATCCTCGGTGCGTCCGCTTTTTACACCGCACCAGTCCACCGCCTTTGCCAGGGACTGGGTGGGAAGATTCACCACAAATTCCCCGCTTTTGGAAATCAGCTCGTGGCTGTATCGGCTGGGCCGTACCGAGATGGAAAGCCGTGGGGGATGGGTGTTGATGATGCCCGCCCAGGCGACCGTGAATACATTGGGGTGTTCCAACGTGCCGCAACTCACCAGCACCGGGGGGATGGGGCCAAGTAGTACGCTCCCCTTCCAAACTTGTTTGTTCATGGGATTCTCCTTATCCGATGGGTTAGCGTTGACAGTGCTGTTCCATCTGGGGTTTGTTTAATAATTTGAAGCTGTTTTTATAGGTTTCAATCAGGCCCTCCTGCCGCATGCGGGATAGCTCCCGGCACAGGGCGCTCCGTTCGCAGTTTAGGTATTCCGCAAGGGCGGCACGGGACAGGGAGATGGTAAAGGTGTCCGCTCCCGCTTGCTGGCTTTGTTCCAAAAGATAGGTGCAAAGTTTGGTGCGCATTCCTTTTAAAATCAGAAAATCCACCCGGCGGTTTAAGCTGAAATATTTTTCCGAGATGGTGCACACCCAGTTCTGCAATAGTTTCAGGTGACAGCCATGTCCGCTGGGACAGGGGCGCATGATTTTGTCCGCCGATAAAAACAAAATGCGGCAGGGCTGAACTGCCAACACCGTTACCGGGCTTTTGGTGCCAGAGGCGCTGAGCACATCCCCGAAGATGCCCCCTTTTTGCAGGGTAGCAATGGAAACCTTGGTGCCATCCGGGGTGGTTTTCATGGCCTGTAACTGTCCGGCAAGCAGGATGCCGATTTGCCGGGTGGGATAGCCCGCCATCTGGATGATTTCGCCCTTTGCAAAACCACGAATTGAGGGGGTTAAACACCCCAGAATATGTTCCAATTCAGACTGGCTGAATCCTTGAAACAAGCTGGTTTCCAGCAACAGTCCGGTAAAAGGGGACAGGGCAGAAGTGTCCATGTTTTTTGCCTCCTTTTTTGGTTTTATGTTGCCACTGCAACAGTGTTAGTACCCCAATTATAGTAAAATAACAGTCAAATAGCAAATCGTTTTGTTTGTCCTTGCTTTGGAAATGAAATGATCAGTGAGAAATGAGGTAAAATCATGAAACGAATTTTAAGTTTTCTGATGGCGGCTACCATGGCACTCAGCCTGGTGGCTTGTGGTGGCAGTGATACTTCCAGCTCGGTGGCTTCCAGCCAGTCCCAGAGCGCAAGTGTGGCGGTAAGCCAGCCGGAAAGTGAAAGTACCCCTGCAAGTCAGGTTGAAAGCGAGAGCACTCCCGCAAGTCAGCCCCAGAGCGATGAAACCATCCGGGTGGCAGGTCTGAAAGGCCCCACCACCATGGGCATGGTGAAGCTGATGGACGAGCAGTCTGCTCTGGAAACCCCGGCTTATCAGGTGGAGATGTTCGGTGCGGCAGACGAGATTGTTCCCTTGCTGAGCAAGGGTGAGCTGGACATGGCGGCAATTCCCGCAAACCTGGCTGCAACTCTGTACAAAAAGACAGAGGGCGGCGTACAGGTGGCTGCCATCAACACCCTGGGTGTGCTGTATGTGGTGACCACCGGCGAGGCCGTGGAGTCCATGGCAGACCTGAAGGGCAAGACCATCTATTCCACCGGCAAGGGCACAACCCCTGAGTATGTGCTGAACTACCTGCTGAGCGAAAACGGCATTGACCCCACCACCGATGTGACCGTGGAATACAAGAGCGAGGCAACCGAGGTGCTGGCAACCCTGCAAGCCGCAGGTGAGGGCGCAGTGGCAGTTCTGCCCCAGCCCTATGTAACCGCCGCTCAGGCTCAGGTAGAGGGCCTGACCGTTGCACTGGATTTGACCGAGGAATGGAACAAGGTCAACCAGGACAGCCAGCTTGTAACCGGCGTTCTGGTGGTGCGCAGCGAGTTTGCAGAGCAGAACCCGGAGCAGGTGGAAGCTTTCCTGAAAGACTATGAAGCAAGCATCAACTGGGTGAATGAAAACACCGAGCAGGCCGCCCAGCTGGTGACAGATGCAGGCATTGTGGCAAAGGCTCCTTTGGCACAAAAGGCACTGCCTGCTTGCAACCTGGTGTACATGGCGGGCCAGGAGATGAAGGGCGCACTGGAGGGTTATTTGCAGGTTCTGTTTGACCAAAATGCCGCTTCCGTAGGCGGTGCAATGCCCGGTGCAGACTTCTACTATGGCGCATAAAAAAGGGCTTGCAAAACTGGGGGCGGCACTGGTTTGGTTGCTGATTTGGCAGCTTGCCGCCATGGCCATGGAGCAAAGCTTTTTGCTGGCCTCCCCCGTGGAGACGGTGCAGGCACTGGTTCGTGTTGCACAGTCGCCAGACTTTTGGGGGCGCATTGGTTTCAGCGCCAGTCGCATCCTATTTGGTTATATTGCAGCTTTGGCCGCCGGCAGTTTGCTGGCGGCCTTCAGTGCTGTGTGCAGGTGGGCGGGCTGGTTGCTGGCGCCTATGGTACAGTTGATGAAGGCGGTTCCTGTGGCAAGTTTTATTATCTTAGCCTTGCTTTGGGTGCGCAGTGAAAATTTAAGCCTTCTGATTGCTTTTTTAATGGTATTGCCCCTTGTGTACACCGCTGTGCTGGAGGGTATCCGTCAGGTGGACAGCTCTATGCTGGAGATGGCACGGGTGTTCCGCATTCCTGCCACACGGATGCTGGGGGCAATTTGGTTGCCACAAATTTGGCCGTATTTTCTCCAAAGTGCCAGCGTAAGCATGGGACTTGCCTGGAAAAGCGGGGTGGCGGCGGAGGTCATCGGCCTGCCAGCTCAGAGTCTGGGCGAGTCCCTGTACCAAGCAAAATTGTACCTGGAAACGGGGGAGCTGTTCGCCTATACAGCGGTAATTGTGCTTGCCAGTTGCCTGTGTGAAAAGGGATTCCTCTGGCTGTTGCATCGGCTGGGGCATCGCTGGGAGGTGAACCGATGAAAGCAGTGTTGCATCAGATTTGCAAAAGCTATGGCCCCACCCAGGTGCTGGACAACCTCAGCCTGACGCTGGAGGGCGTAACTGTTCTGATGGCACCCTCTGGACAGGGGAAAACCACTCTGGCACGGCTTCTTTTGGGGCTGGAACAGCCGGACAGCGGCAGGATGGAAATCACTGGGCATCTGGTGGCCCAGTTTCAGGAGGACCGACTTTGTGAACATCTGACGGCGGTGGAAAACATCTGCCTTGTACTGGGAAAATCCGGAAAAAACCGGGCAGAACAGGCGCTGAAACAGCTTGGACTGGAAGAGCAAGCCCTTAAAAAGCCGGTGTGCCAGCTTTCTGGCGGACAGCGTCGCCGGGTGAGCCTTGTGCGTGCCATGCTGGCGGATGCAGAGGGTGTGATTCTGGACGAGCCGTTCAAGGGGCTGGATGCGGACAGTCGAGCCATGGCACTGGAATGGGTGAAACAGCAGATTCAGGGACGCTGGATTTTGCTGATTACCCACGATAAAACCGAAGCAGAGGCGCTGGGAGGCACCTTGCTGGAATGGTAAGAATAAGCCTGCTTTCCCACTAGGGGAAGGCGGGCTTTTCTGCTTTTTGGTTGTACCATCCTTTGGAAAGGAGTATAATAAAGAAAAACGTGGTACTGTGATAACAAACAGCCGCTATAAGGAGGCCCAGGACAATGAAACTCAGATTCTTAGGCGCCGCCCACGAGGTAACAGGAAGCTGTTACCTTCTCACGGTGGGAAAAACCAACATTATGATTGACTGTGGCATGGAGCAGGGACGGGATATTTATGAAAATCAGCCCCTGCCCATTGCTCCGGGTCAGGTGGATTGCATCCTGCTGACCCATGCTCATATTGACCATTCCGGACGGATTCCCCTGATGGTGAAAAACGGGTATAAAGGCCCGGTGATTTCCACCGATGCAACCGCCGAACTGTGTGGCATCATGTTGCGGGACTCTGCCCATATTCAGGAATTTGAAGCCGAATGGAGAAACCGCAAGGCCCGGCGCTCCGGTGCAGAGGAATATGAGCCTTTGTACACGGTGGCGGATGCGGATGCGGCTATGCAGTTGTTTGCCCCGGTGGCATACGGTCAGATGGTGGATGTGACCGAGGGGGTCAAGGCTCGCTTTGTGGATGTGGGACACCTGCTTGGTTCTGCCAGCATTGAGCTGTGGGTCGCCGAGGAAGATGTGACCAAAAAACTGGTCTTTTCCGGGGATGTGGGCAACGACAACCAGCCGCTGCTCCGGGACCCACAGCAGATTCAAGAGGCGGATTATCTGGTGATTGAGTCCACCTACGGCGACCGAAGCCACGGGGAACGACCGGACTATGTACAGGAGCTGACCCAGGTGATTCAAACCACCTTTGACCGGGGCGGCAACGTGGTAATCCCCAGCTTTGCAGTGGGACGCACCCAGGAAATGCTGTACTTCCTGCGGCAGATTAAGCAGGAACGGCGGATTCACGGTCACGGGGATTTTGAGGTGTATGTGGATAGTCCCCTTGCAGTGGAGGCCACCCAGATTTTTCGTCGCCAGTGGGAGGAGTGCTACGATGAGCAGGCAAGGGCGTTGGTGGAACAGGGCATCAACCCCCTGAATTTTGAGGGGCTGAAGCTATCTGTCACCAGCGATGACTCCAAGGCCATCAACTTTGACCAGCGTCCCAAGGTGATTCTCTCCGCCAGTGGTATGTGTGAGGCGGGACGGATTCGCCACCACCTGAAGCACAACCTGTGGCGCAGGGAGTCCACCATTCTGTTTGTGGGTTATCAAAGCCCTGGCACGCTGGGACGGGCCTTGGTGGAAGGCGCAAAACAGGTGCATCTGTTTGGGGAAACCATCGAGGTAAAGGCGCAGATTCAGGTGCTGGCAGGTGTGTCCGGCCATGCGGACTGCGACGGGCTGATTCGCTGGGCAAAGGGTTTTCAGCAAAATGGCCTGAAACAGGTGTTTGTCACCCACGGGGAGGACACCGTCTGCGACGTGTTTGCCAACCGGCTGGAAAGCCAGCTGGGCTATCAGGCCACTGCACCCTACAACGGGGCGGAATATGACCTGCTGTCGGATGTATGGCTGGCAGAGGGAAACAAGGAGCGCATCCAGAAAAACAAGCAGGGAGCTACCCAAACTCCCAACCCCACCTACCAGCGTCTGGTGGATGTGGGCAACCGGATGATGGCGTTGATTCAAGCGGAAAAAGGCCACCCCAACAAGGAGCTGGCACAGCTTGCAAGCCAGCTGGAAGCCTTGTGCAAAAAGTGGGAAAATTAAAAAACAAAATAGGCCGTCCCCGCAAAGGGATGGCCTATTTTGTACGCTTTTATTGCAGCAACTCCACAAGGATGCTGTTTTGTATCAGCATGCCGGATGGGGTAAGCCGGACGGTATCGTTTTCCAGCTGTACATAGCCCTGCTGGGCGCATCGCTGTAAAAAACGCATCTGGCTGGGGGTCAGCTCCATGCCATAGCGATGGCGCAGGGTGGGCAGGTGCAATCCGGTGGAAAGCCGCAGTTGCATCAGCAGGAAGTCCACTCCATCGCAGTCACCGTCCATCACAGGCTGGCAGTCCGGCTGTAAAAACTGGCTGGTGTTGCTGGGCCAGTAAAATCGCTTGCTGTCCACACAGCTGTGGGCGGCAGGGCCAAGCCCCAGATAGTCCTCACAGTTCCAGTAAAGAAGATTATGCCGCCCCTGAAAACCGGGCTTTGCAAAACTGCTGATTTCATACTGGGCAAACCCCGCTTGTTCCAGTTGTTCCACCCCGTACAGATAAAAATCCGCGGCCTGCTCCTCGTTGGGCAGTCCCTCTGGTGGGTGCTTACCAAACCGGGTGTCCGGTTCCAGCTTGAGCAGATAGGCGGAGATATGGGTGGCACCGCCTTCCAGCATTAAATCCAGCGTGCGGTCAAACTCCTGGGTGGTATAGTGGGGCAGAGCCATCATAATATCCCCGCTGATGTTTTCAAAGCCTGCTTGTCTTGCCCAGGAAAAGGCAAGGCGGCTTTGCTCCACCGTGTGGGGGCGGCCGATGCGGGTCAGGCTTTCCTGATAGGCGGTTTGGATGCCAAGGCTCAGCCGGTTTGCCCCGGCCTTTAAAAAGCCCTCCAGCAAGGCAGGGGAAAGGGTTTCCGGGTTTGCCTCCAGGGTGATTTCCGCCCCGGCGGCAGGATTTGCGGCGGACAGCAGTCGTTCCAGCTGGGCAGGGGTGAGTAGGCTTGGGGTGCCGCCACCCAGATACACCGTGTCCGGATGGGCGGGCAGAACCCCCTGCTGGCGAAACTGCTCCATCCGTGCCACCAGACTGTCGATGTATTCTTCCGGAACCTGCTGGGTTTTGCCACGGGAGTAAAAATCGCAATAATAACATTTTGCCAGACAGTAGGGAATATGCAGATAAAGACCAAAGGCCATGGTGAACGCTCCTTTTCCCTGCCAAAGACGGGGGATAAAGTGACAGGTTTGTGACGTTATTATAAAATATTTTTGAATTTTTGACAATTCTGAGGCCCAGATGTGCTATACTAAGTAACATAGCAGTTGCTAAACAACAGTAGGAGGAATTATAACAATGGATCTTCATCAATCTGAATGGAATTCAGGCAATCAGTCTGTCTACTATGAGACCATGAGCGGTTATACCACAAAAACCTTTATGTGGATGTTTTTGGGGCTTTTGACCACCTTTGGGGTTGCTCTGGCCTGCTTTGTCACCAATGTTGCCTATTACTTGTTCTCGATTCCCAGCATGTTTATACTTCTGGCTTTGGTAGAGCTGGGCGTGGTCATTGCCTTTACTGCTATGATTCACAAGGCATCGGTTGCCACAGCTCGTGCATTGTTTTTTACCTATGCCGCAGTGAATGGCGTTGTGTTCAGTTCTTATCTGTGGCTGTATGAGCTGGGGGATATTCTGCTGGCCTTTGTATCCGCCGCTTTCTATTTTGGCATCATGGCCGCCTACGGTTATTTCACCAAAAAAGACCTCAGCGGCTGGCGCACTCCCCTTATGATTGGCCTGATTGCCATGCTGGTGGTGGGCTTGCTGGGCATGTTCCTGGGCGGTATGATGGTTGCCATCTACTGCATGGCTGGCGTGGTTATCTTTGCTTGCTACACCGCATACGACACCCAGAAAATCAAGGATTACTACATTGCCACTGCCGGACAGGAAGAGCTTGCCAAAAAGGCTTCCATCTATGCGGCATTGAATCTGTACCTGGATTTCATCAATCTGTTTTTGTATCTGCTGCGTATCTTTGCACGCAACAAGGACTAATCAAAAGCGCAGACCAGCAGGTCTGCGCTTTTTTTATGCTTGTGGATGCCAAGGCTTTTTACTATAATAGAAACTTAGATGGAATCATAAAATACCTCATAAAAGGAGGCGGGCTATGAGTGTTTTTTTACAGGATGGCCTTTATACCTATATAAACCTATTGCTGATTGGATGGGTTGCCTTATTTCTCCGCTGTGTGATAGCGGGGCGCTCCAAAATCAAGCAGGGGATTTCCGGCTGGATGGGACAGTCCTTCTATCTACTGGGCAAAAAAGGGGAGTGGATGGAACGCCACCTTGCCACACCTCTGTTTTGCATTCCGGTGGGGATGTACGTAGTACAGCTTACCGCACTGCAAAGCCTTTGGATTGAGCAGTGGCCCCAGACCATGCAATTTTTGTGTGTAGTGTGTGAGCATCTGGTGGCAATCTGTCTGATTGGTAAAATTGTGTTTGCCACCCGGTATACACCACTCCAAATTGGGGTGGTGTTCAGCGTGTTTTTTGTGTTTCGCTGGGTGTTTATTAACAACCACGAAAAATGGATGCTGATTGCACTGCTGTTCTGCCTTGCCGCAAAGGAGGTAAATCTCCGCCTTGCCGCTTGGGTGGATGGTATCCTTGTGGCGGTGAGCTGTCTTGCGGTGGTAGTAACCTCCCTTTTGGGCATTGTGCCCACCCTGGTGGAGGAATCCCACCGTGGCATACGCAACAGCTTTGGGTACGGATGGTACAACTATCTGGGGGCTATCCTGCTGGGGCTGGGACTGATTTATGTGTATTTGCGCAGCGTCCGCCGTCCCGCATGGTATGACACGCTGGTGCTGTTGTCCCTGGCGGCCTTTAGCCATGTAGGGCCAAACAGCCGGGCCGCCACCATGGGCTTGTTGCTGCTGGTATTGGGGTGGTATCTGGTGGGATTTTGTCCCAACCTTTGGAAGAATACCGGGTTTCAGGCTCTTGTGGCCTGCTTACCATTGCTTTTGTGCATGGCAAGTGGCATTATGGTGCTGGGCTGGCGGGATAATGCTGGTTGGGCCCATCAGCTGAATCAGCTGTTCAGTGGGCGGCTGGAACTGGCCTCTCAGGCGCTGGAAGGAACATCCTTTGCCATTGCGGGACAAGCACCTGCGGACTGGATGCTGGTGGATAACGTGTATCTGTACCACTGGATTATCAGCGGCCCGGTGGCAAGCCTGCTTCTTTGGGCGGGCTTCAGCCTTGGCATTGCCCGGATGTTACGTCATCAGCATGTGCTGGAAGCCCTTTGCCTTTCCGTCATGGCCCTGCATGGACTGATGGAACACCATATCTTGTGGGCAAACCTGAACATTGGAATCTGGCTACTTTGTGGGGTGGTCTACTGGACAAACCCGCCCCAAAGCTTTGCACCACAGCGTACAACCAAATAAAAGGAGAATGAATTATGAAACTACTCATTGCATCGGATTTGCACGGCTCTGCTTACTATTGCGAAAAGCTCATGGAACGAATCCAGGCGGAACAGCCGGACCGGATTCTTCTGCTGGGTGATTTGCTCTACCACGGCCCCCGCAACGACCTGCCCCGAGAGTATGACCCCAAGCGGGTGATTGCCATGCTGAATGCCCATAAAGACCGCATCATTGCGGTGCGGGGCAACTGCGAGGCAGAAGTGGATCAGATGGTGCTGGAATTCCCGGTGATGGCGGATTACACCACCCTGCTTTTGGACAACAACAAACTGTTGTTTGCAACCCATGGGCATCTGTTCTCTCCTGACCACCTGCCCAGCCTGCCTGCCGGCAGTGCCTTTGTGTTTGGACACCTGCATGTGAAGCACACCCACTGGCAGGAGGATACCCTGATTTTGAATCCCGGCAGTCTGTCCATCCCCAAGGATGGCTCCAACAGCTATATGACCTATGAAAATGGAGTGTTTACCACCCGCGAAATGGACGGCACCCCCATTACCAGCATTGCATTTGAACAATAAAAGGAGCAATTTTTATGAAAACCATTGCCAGCTTTACGGTGGATCATGACAAGCTTGAGCCGGGAATGTATATCTCCCGGGTGGACGGAGACGTGGTGACCTATGATTTGCGGATGGTCAAACCCAACGGCGGTGTGTATCTGCCCAATCCCGGCATGCACACCTTCGAGCACCTGTTTGCCACCTATGCCCGCAACTCCCAGTACGGGGACCAGGTGGTCTATGTAGGGCCCATGGGATGCCGTACCGGATTTTATCTGTTACTGCGGGACAACGTAACCCGCCAGCAGGCACTGGACCTTGTGAAGGGATGCTTTGCTTTCATCGCCCAGTATGAGGGGGAAATCCCCGGCACCCAGAAAAAAGAATGCGGTAACTATCTGGAACATGACCTGCAAGCGGCCAAGGAGATGGCGGCTTCCATGTGCAAAACACTGGAACACGTCACCCCCGCCACCATGGATTATCAGGCATAAATAAAACTGTATAAAAACCGGAAATTCCCGTCTAAAATACGGCGAATTTCCGGTTTTTGTGCAATATTTTAAAGGTCAAATTGCGATTATGAAAGATTTTCCTCTTGTCAGTAAGTTCCAGTTATGCTATACTAACTGCAAACAGGGTGGTATTTTCCTGTAAATCTACTAGGAAAATCCACCTGTTTTTTTAAGATGGTGTTAGGTTACACTAACTCATTTCTAGTGGTTTACTAGGAAATGGAATCTGTTGATTGATAAATTGAGAGAAGCGAGGGGTTTCGTATCAAAAAGTATGGTTTGACTATCGTCCTTGCGGTGGCGCTGCTTGTGGCGAGCATCGCATCCCTGTTTGTGGGTGTGTTGGATGTAAATCTGGCGGGTCTTTTATCCGGCGACTTCCAGCAGTTGGAGATTTTTGTTATCTCCCGTCTGCCCCGCCTGCTGGCAATCCTCTGCACCGGTGTGGGAATGAGCGTGGCTGGCCTGATTATGCAGCAGCTGTGCCGGAACAAGTTTGTTTCCCCCAGTACCGGAGCCACCATTTCCTCCGCCCAGCTGGGTATCCTGCTGGCATTGCTGTTCTGGCCCACCTCCAGCTTGTGGGGACGTGCGCTGTTTGCCTTTGCCACTGCCATCCTGGGCACCTGGATTTTTGTTTACTTTATCCAGCGCATCCAATTTAAGGATGTGGTGATGGTGCCTCTGGTGGGTATCATGTTTGGTAACATCATTGGCGGTATTACCAGCTATCTGGCCTTTAAATACGAGATGAACCAGGCGCTTTCCACCTGGCTTGTAGGCCATTTCTCCATGGTAATCAAAGGCCGGTACGAGCTTGTATACCTGGTGGTGCCTCTGGTGATTTTGGCCTTTATCTTTGCGGGCTACTTCAACATTGTGGGCATGGGACAGGATTTCTCCCGCAACCTTGGCGTAAACTACAATCTGGTTTTGTTCCTGGGACTGTCCATTGCGGCAATGATTACCGCCAGCGTGGTGGTAATTGTGGGAAGCATCTCCTACATTGGCCTGATTGTGCCCAATGTGGTAGCCATGTTCAAGGGTGACAACATCAAGGGAACCTTGGTGGATACCGCTCTGTTTGGTGCTCTGTTTGTGTTGGTGTGTGATATCATCAGCCGGATGGTCATTGCACCCTATGAACTTCCCATCGAGCTGGTGGTTGGCATCGTGGGCAGCATCATCTTTGTGGGAATGCTGTTCCGCCGTCTGAATGGCCCTCGTAGCAAAAGAGCGCGGCTGTCTGCGGGCGGTACTGGATGTAGTGCCAGTGCGGATTCTGCATTAAAGGAGGAGGCCGTATGACCTCTGTTGTAAAAAAATCCAACAATCGCAAGCTGGCCATTCTGGCCTTGTTTACCGTACTGGTGTCGGTGGGCTATCTTGTGGTGGCAGTGGACCCCAAATATCTGTCCTTTGCCATGAGCCTGCGTGTACCCCGGCTGGTGGTTATGCTGGTGGTTGCCTTCTGCATTGGCAGTGCATCCATCGTGTTCCAGTCCATCATCAACAATAACATTGTTACGCCCTGTTTGCTGGGCATGAACTCGCTGTACACCCTGATTCACACCGCTGTGGTGTTCTTCCTGGGTTCGGGAAGCATCATTGCCACCAATGCTAACCTGGCCTTTGTGGTGGACTTGGTTTTGATGGGATTTGCGGCAACGGTTCTGTACAGCTACATCTTCAAAAAAACACGGCACAATGTGCTGTATGTGCTGCTGGTGGGTACGATTCTCACCTCTTTCTTCGGCAGCATCCAGAGCACCCTGACCCGTGTGATGGACCCCAACGAGTACGACAACCTGCTGAGCACCCTTGTGGCAAGCTTCACCCGTGTAAACTCGGGTATCCTGCTGGTGGCAATTCTGCTCATGGTTGCGGTAGTTATCTGGCTGCGCCGGGATTTGGCCTTGCTGGATGTAATCACCTTGGGCAAGGCACAGGCCATTAACCTGGGTGTGGACTATGACCGCACCATCCGCCGTTTGCTTTTGGGCGTGACCTTGTTCATCGCCATTGCCACCGCCATGGTGGGCCCGGTTTCCTTTATGGGCTTGATTGTGGCAAACCTGGCCCGGCAGCTGTTTAAAACCTATCGACATACTTATCTGATTACTGGCGCAGGATTCATTGGAATGGTGATTCTGGTGGGTGGCCAGCTGATTGTGGAACACGTTTATACCTATGCAGTTCCCATTAGTGTATTTATCACCGTGGGTGGCGGCATTTACTTCTTGTATCTGCTGATGCGACAGGGGAAAGGTTGATTTATATGATGCATATTAAAAATCTTACCAAACGATATGAGCAAAAAACCGTTGTGGATGATGTAAGCTTTCAGATTCCCAAGGGCAAGGTAATTTCCCTGATTGGCCCCAACGGTGCAGGTAAATCCACCGTTATGGGCATGATTAGCCGTCTGGTGGCACGGGATGAAGGCTTGATTGAGTTTGAAGGCAAGGACTTAAAGCACTGGAAAAGCCGGGAGCTGGCAAAGCGCCTTGCAATCCTGACCCAGTCCAGCAACATCCAGATGAAGCTGACCGTGCGAGAACTGGTTTGCTTTGGACGCTTCCCGTATAGCGGCAACAACCTGAACGAGGAAGATTACAAGATTGTGGATAAGGCCATCTCCTACATGGAGCTGGAGGAGTTCCAGGATCGCTTTATTGATGAGCTGTCTGGCGGTCAGCGTCAGCGTGCCTACATCGCCATGGTTATCGCCCAGGACACCGAATATGTCCTGCTGGATGAGCCCACCAACAACCTGGATATTTACCATGCAACCAACATGATGAAGATGGTTCGCCGCCTGTGCGATGAGCTGGGCAAGACCGTGATTCTGGTGTTGCACGAGATTAACTATGCCGCATTCTATTCCGACTATATCTGTGCATTCAAGAATGGCAAGGTGGCAAAATTTGGTACTGTGGACGAGGTTATCACCAAGGAAAACCTGAGTGAGATTTACGGTGTAGATTTTGAGATTCAAACCGTGGAAGGCCGTCCCCTGTGCCTGTACTACTAAGTTATATCCTTTACTTTGTATCCGGAGCAGAGTGAAGTGTATAAACCGATACTATCTGTTATACTTAAGGAGAGTTATACAAATGAAAAAGATGCTTTCTATCCTGCTGGCCAGCGTGCTGGCAGTATCTGTGGCTGCTTGCAGCGTACCCGCACAGAGCGGCAACGCTTCCAGCGCAAGTGCTGATTCCGCTTCCACCTCTGCTTCCAGCGAGGTAGTGCGTGAGAACGTAACCATCAAGAGCCTGAACGGCAACAAGGAAACCGTTGACCTGGAAGTTCCTTTTAACGCAGAGCGCATTGCCGTTCTGGACATGGCTTCTCTGGACCTGCTGGACGCACTGGGCTTGGGCGACCGTGTGGTTGGTAGCGCAAGCACCAGCCTGGAGTATCTGCAGGAGTATGTAACCAACGACTCCGTTGCAAACCTGGGCACCATCAAGGAAGCTGACCTGGAAGCTGTTATGAGCAGCGAGCCGGATGTTATCTTCATCGGCGGTCGTCTGGCTGCACAGTACGATGCACTGAGCAAGATTGCTCCCGTTGTTTACCTGGCTACCGACATCGAAAAGGGTGTTGTGCAGAGCGTGCGGGACAACGCAATGACCGTTGCAAGCATGTTCGGTGTAGAGGACAAAGTGGAGAGCCTGATGGCTGGTTTTGGTGCTCGCATTCAGGCTTTGCAGGAGTTTGCAAAGGGTAAGAATGCCATCATTGGTATGTGCACCAGCGGCAGCTTCAATGTGCTGGGCAACGATGGTCGTTGCTCCATCATCGGCCGTGAAATCGGCTTTGAGAACATCGGCGTAAACGCTGAGATTGACACCTCCACCCACGGCAACGAAGCTTCCTTCGAGTTCCTGGTGGAGAAGAACCCCCAGTACATCTTTGTAATGGACCGTGACGCCGCTATCAACTCTGACGGTGCAAAGCTGGCAGAGGAAATCATGGACAACGAGCTGGTGAACAAGACCCAGGCTGCTCAGGATGGCAACATTGTTTACCTGGCACACCCCTCTGTATGGTACACCGCTGAGGGTGGCATCACCGCTCTGGATTTGATGCTGCAGGACCTGGAAACTGGTCTTGGCCGGAACGCATAAGTTTGCTTTTCCCCGACGAGAGTTTTCTCGTCGGGGTTTTTGTATAGCAAGTTAAAGTATCTGGTATTAATTATGGAGCAAATATTGCAATCGAATATAGGATACAGAGCAAGTTAAAAGCAGGATAAAAGCAACAGAGCATTGTATCGTAAATTGCACAAGTAAGCGTTGGACAAATATCCCATGGCACCAGGACAGCTGAAGATAAGTGACAATAGCCAGCGGTAAAATGGTCCATAAAAGCATCAAAGGACAGAAAAAAGCCCCAGTCATTGACTGGGGCTTTAGTATTTTACGGAAAATAAGAGGGAAAACCGGCCTATTATGCGGCAAGGTTATCCGCAGGGATGGATTCTTCCTCAAACCCGGCGGCATAGGGTGTGCCGTATCCAGTTTTTTCGCTGGCGGCGGCAAACCACTCCGGGTCGATTACCACACAGTCGCCGGTGGTGCCTACCGTGGCTTCCAATGTAAGTTCTGGATGGCTTTCCCCATAGGTTGCGGCATACTCAATCTGGTAGGCAGTCTGCTCACCAGCCAGCGCCGCTTCCACACCGGGGAACATGAGCCTCAAGGCCTCGTCCTTGCAGTGAATTCCATCAAAAAAGAGGGATTCCGGGATGCCCACCCGGCTGGCATGATAACTGCCGTATACGGGAATGCCCTGCTCCTGGGCATACTGGCGGAGCCAAGGTTCCACCGCAAAGAAGCCTTCAAATCCGTCGGGGTTGTTGGCAAGGTGTTTCAGGATAAAGGGGTGATAGGGACTTAAAAGGAAAATCACCTTTACGCCCCGGCTTTGTACGTAGGAAACAAACTGCTGGAACAGCTGGGTGCATTTTTCGTCCATGGCAGAAAATCCGTGCATAGACTCCATAGTACCCGCCTGACGCAGGGCCTCCGCCAGAACCTGTTCGCTGTCCCAACTGCGGAAGTCCAGCGGGTAATAGATGCTGCCATCCGACTGCTTGACGCTGTAAGAAAGCTGGCTGATGTCCTGATTATTCAAAGACCGGAACAGTTCATCGCTTTGGGAACCATCGTCGGAAGATTCTTCGCTTTTTTTGCTCAGATAATGCTGTACATTGCCCTGAAAGTAAGCTGGGTCAAGGAGCGCTTTCCAGCTTTCCAGCTGGCTTTCTGCCTCATAGCCGCTGTCGATTCCAAGGCCCAGCTGTAAAAACTCCTGAAATAACTCCTTGTCGGCCCGGTTGTTCAAATCGTCATAGGAAACCCCATTGAACAGCCACGGGTCAACCTCGAAAATCAGGGTTTTAGGCAGTCGGTCCGCCCGGTCAAACAGGTAGAAGATATTCATCACATCCATCAAACCTGCACCGCTGACCCCCGCATTGAAAAAGCTGTCACTGCCGGCAAGCCCCTGGTTAAGCTGAAGCACCCGGCTGGAACCAATGGCTAGGGTGTCCGGGGTTTGTTCCGGGGTAAGATTTTGTGCGTACACTTTAAGAACCTGACGCTCGTCCATCTGTTCATAGTGGGAGACGGACTGTCCTTCCAGCAACAGGTTTGCCACCTGCCGGGGGGCAAGTTCCCCCTGGAACAGACCGCTGATGTCCACCTTGTAGCTGAACCAAACCATGAAAATCAGGATGGGCAGAAAGGCGGCAAACTTGATGAAGATAGCAAGTAAGGTGCCTATGCGCCGTACCAGCCAGCGCAGGCGGAGCATTGATTTTGTCATGCTCAATCTCCTTAATAGTTTTGATAGATAAAGGCGGATTTACCGAAAGAGCCGAAGAACAGGATGGCAAGGGCCAGCAGATAGTACAGAACCCAGCGCACCAAAAAGTGCCGTTTGCGAATCCAAAGAGCCACCGAGCCGGTGGCTTCCACCCGGTCGGTGATGAAGATGCCGATGGCACCCACCAAAGCGGTGGAGAGAGTCAGTCCGTATTGAGAAAAGCCTTGCATCAATTTCTCAAAAGGAATATCCCAGCCCTGGAACAGACCGATGTACACCGCAAGTGCCTCTCCACCGTACAAATCTGCGGCAAAAAACACGATGCAAGCGGTAAACAGCAGATAGACACAGATACGCTTGATGCCGTGCCGCAAGGGACGAATCCGATACAGGGGATTTTTTTCGTCCAGCTTGCTGCGCAGGGGCTGGGTGGTTTTGCTCAGCCACAAAATCATGCCGTTTAAAAAGCCCCAAATGAGATACCCCACACTGGCGCCGTGCCAAAGGCCACTGACCACAAAGGTGAATACGCTGTTAAACCACTGCCGCAGGGGGGAGCACCGGTTGCCCCCAAGGGGAATGTACAAATAATCCCGGAACCAGCTGGACAAGCTGATATGCCAGCGCCGCCACAACTCAGGGTAGCTGAGGCTGCTGAAGGGACGACGGAAGTTTTCCATCAAATCAAATCCCAAAATCCGACCTGCACCGATGGCGATGTCACAGCAACCGGAGAAGTCCAGATACAACTGGTAGCTGAACAAAAGGCTGGCGGCAAGCAGGTAAGGCCCTGCCACCCCCTCCGGTTTGGCATAGATGGTACTGACAAAGGTGGAAAGGCCATCCGCCAACACCATCTTTTTGAAGTAGCCCCACAGCATCCGGAATGCTCCGCCGCTCATACGGTGGTAATCAAAGGGGTGGGGATGGTGAAACTGGGGGAGCAGGTGGGGGGCTCGCTCGATGGGGCCGGTGAAGATACAGGGGAAAAAGCTGACGAACAGGGCATAATGCACCGGATTTTTCACCGGTTTTTGCCGTCCCAGGTACACATCAAACAGATACCCCATGCTTTGGAACAAAAAGTAGCTCAGACCCAAGGGTGCGATTAAATCCAGCTTGGGCAGGTTCCAGTCCTGCCCGATGGCTTCGCCCCCCTGATGGACAAGCTGGGAGATAAAATCATAGTATTTATAGCGAATTAGGCACAAAAGGCTAAAGCCCACAACCGTTGCCAGAATAGCTCGTTTCAGCCATGGGAAGCGTTGCAGGGACTTTTCCCCCAGCAACAGGCCGCCAATCCAGGTAAGGGTGGTGGCGGTGATAAGCACCCAGACCAGCCGGGCATTTTGGGGCTGATACAGATAAAAGGCATAGCTTGCCAGCAGTAGAAAATAGGGTTTAGCTACCCTTGGCATACAATAAGTAAGTACCGCACACACCGCAAAGAAAGCCAAAAAAATAGGCGTATTAAAGTCCATGCAAAAAGCACACCTCGTTTCCTTGGTTTTGTGTTATCTGCTCCAAAAAGTCGGATACAGTGGGTTGTCGTTTGAAAACAAAGCCCTGTCAAGCAAGCGGGAAAGCAGCTGGGACAGGGCTGGCCAAAGACATTGTTATTTGGAGGAATCGCGTTCTTCCAGCTGGCGGATACGCTCCTCCAGCAAAGCGTTTACCTGGGTTAAGCGTTTGAGCCTGTCGGTGCAATCGGTGAGTGCGGCGCATAGAATCAGCAACACCAACAGCACAAAGCAGAACAGCATCACAAATATAAGATTGGATACCACCTCAATCTGCACAAGTGCCCGAAGCATCTTGGCAAGGTCTGGCCAGATGGACAGCAGAAGCATAGAGCCGCCAAGGGTCAGCCACAAAAAGCTGTACCGAATGCTGAGACGACCCCATTTTACCATGTAAATAACCAAAATCGAGAACAACAAGGAGCCGACAAACAGCAGGCTTTGGAACCAAATTGTCATGTTCTTTTTCCTTTCCGGCGTGCGCCCAGACGATGAATCACCAGCGCAAGGCTTACCTTTGCCATATAGGAGATACTTTTGAAGGCACGGATGGAGGAAACACCACCCTGGCGCTCTTCCATTTCCACCGCAACCTCTCCCACCGCAAAGCCGTTGCACAAGGCGGTGATAATGGCTTCCGGTTCGGGGTAATCCTGAGCGTAGTCACGGGCAAAATAGGCGGTCATCTGCCTGTTACAGGCTCGATAGCCGCTGGTTACATCCAGAATTCGCTCCCCGGTGAGAAGATGAATCAAACCGCTGAGAAACCGGATGCCCATCCGGCGCATAAGACTGGTCTGGAAGCCTTTTTTCTCGATAAAGCGGCTTCCAATGCACATATCCAGCTTACCCTCGGCAACGGGGGCGATGACCTGCTGTAAAAAGTGGGGGTCATGCTGTCCATCCCCGTCCATCTGTACCGTTATATCATAGTCATGCTCCATGGCGTACAGATAACCGGACTGCACCCCGCCCCCAATGCCCAGATTCAAGGGCAGATTCAGATGGTGAATTCCGTGTTCCCGTAAGATGGACAGGGTATTGTCGGAAGAGCAATCGTTCACCACCAGATAATCCACCTGGGGGCAGAGGGTTGTAAGACGCTGTACCACGGCCAGAATATTTTCCGACTCGTTGTAACAGGGGATAATAACCAAAACCTTCAAAGGAAGTTCACCTCGTTGTATCAGTGTCACTGCGGCCCAAAAGTGCCTGTTGCAGTTGCGCTAAAACCTGACTGCGCTGGTACTGTGCCCGATAGTAGGCCAGGGCATTTTGCCCCATTGTTTGCCGTCGCTCCGGGCTGTCATGGTAGAGCCGCAGAATAGACTGGGTCAGTGCATCCACATCCTCAGCCGCACTGGTATAGCCACAGTCCGCCTCTTGCACGGCGGCGGCGCCCTCTCCGTCCATGCTGGCAAGAATGGGCTTTGCCGCCGCCATGTAGCTGGCAATTTTGGCGGGAACCGTCATGCCAAGGTCCGGGCTTGCGGACAGAGGGGCCACAAGTCCCTGGGCAAAATGGGTATAGCAGGGAATACGCTGGGGGGAGGTACTGCCTGCAAATAAAATGTACGATTCGGCATGCAAGGAATGTACTAGTTCTTCCAGCTGGGGACGGCTCATTCCATCCCCTACAAGCACAAGGCGCAAATCTTCTGCTCCCTGCTCATGGGCCTGTACCACCGCCTTGATGACGGTGTCCAGACTTTGGGCCGGGCTAAAGTTGCCTGCAAAGAGCAACACAAATCCCTTGCCATACCGGGCGGATAGTTCCGCATCCTCCATGGGCTGTGCATAAAAGTCCTCACAATGCTGGGGAATCACCCAAACCTTGCTGGGGTCTTTTTTGGTGCGCTCCACCAGGCGCTGTTTTAAGGACTGGCTCATGGCAATCAGTTGGTCCGCCTGGCGGTAGTGCCAATCGCTGACCGCCTGGGCGATTTCTCGCAGACAGCGGTCTTTCACTGGTAGTACGCTGTATAAATTTTCCGGCCAGATGTCCAGCACATAGCTGGTCAGGGGAATTTTCTTCCATTTGGAGTAGACAATGGCGGGAAAATTCATCAGAACCGGGCTGGTGTTGTAGCACAGAATGGCATCATAGTTGCCAGGCAGTCGCCACAGGTGGAACAAAGCCATAAAAGGCCAGCTTACATAATTCAGGAAAATCATGGGGCCGGTGTTGCCCTTGCGGGGGATTTCCCCGGCACGAAATATCTCCGCCCCAAAATGATGCTCCCGGCGGGGGCTGGTGTAGTGGTAGCCCTCAAACCATTCCCCTTTGGGATAGTTGGGCAGTCCGCACAGCACATCCACCTGAATCCCCTGCTGGGTAAAGCCCTCCACAATGTCATTGATGCGGAACGGCTCGGGCCAGAAATGCTGGCTCACCACTAAAATTCGTTTCACATAATCGCCCTTTCGTTAGCGGGGGAGGATTAGAATTTTCTCCACACCATCTTGTTTACCACACCCACATAGCTTTGGATGATTTTCACAACCTTGTTGGACACATCCTCCACATAGCAGGGAACAGGGATGCCCAAATCACCGTTTTGGTTCATGGCCACAGCGGTTTCCACGGCCTGTTCCACCCCGCCTTCCTGAATGCCGGCCAGAATAAAGCAAGCTTTATCCAGTGCTTCCGGACGCTCGGTGGAGGTACGGATGCAGACGGCAGGGAAGGAGTGACCAATGCTGGTGAAGAAGCTGGACTCTTCCGGCAGGGTGCCGGAGTCGCTCACCACACAGAAC
>JAHLFP010000032.1 GCA_018883715.1 Candidatus Allofournierella pullistercoris
ATGTTCCAAATCCTGCTGACTTTGATAAAAACAACGAGCAAACAAATGCCGCAGATTGTGAGGAAACACCTTGATGGCAGATACCTGTGCCGTTTCACATAGGGCTTTCATCATGGCCCAGATATTACTGCGGCTCAAAGGCTTACCGGAACGGGTAATAAAGATGCTTCCGCTGTGAATGTGCCGCTCCCTGCACTAGCTGAGTAGCTTTCCGCAAAGCCGCCGGGGAAGCAAAATGGTGCGATATTTCCCCTTGTTGCAGATGTCCACACGGCCTTTTTTCGCCCCTTGCACCGTAATAAACCGAAGCTCGCTGACACGAATTCCGGTGGAACAGATGGTTTCCAACAGATGGAACAGCCGCATATCCCCCTTTTGCCGGGCAGCGTTCAGCAGCCTATAATACTCCTGCCGAGCCAGCTCCCGCCGGGGTTCTGCGTAATACCGATACTGAACCCGCACCGGGCGCACACTGCATTCCTGCCAGCCCATAAATTTGAAAAAGCCATTCAACGCCGCCAAGGCCACATTTACCGTGGCCGGCGAGTAGTGCTCCATAAGCCACTGCTTGTAGCGTATCACCAGTTCTTTTGTCACAGAGCATCCTGCCAGCCACTGGGCAAAGGATATAAGCTGGCACTCGTAGCGGTGAATGGTCTGCTGGGACCTCTCCTGCTCAAATAATTCCTGAGTGAAACAAAGCACCGCCGCTTTATCAATTCTATATTCCATGGATTCGGTATCTCCTCCGCTTTTTAGTCTAATATCGTGTGTCCACACTTATATTGTACCGACTGTTTTATTCCGGCAATCACTCTGATTCATCTGTCTAGACAATATTTGCCTACCCACTATAGCCATCGTCCACCTTGATAGCCCACGTACTTGATTGAATCAAAAACAACACTTGTGTTCTTTCCTCCAATGATATAATATAATAGCAGAATGTTCATTTTTTAACCGCTTATAAAGGAGATGATTTCCTTGCGCATGGATGAATACAAAAAAGCACAAAAAATGGGACAGAAAAGTTTCCGTAACTCTCTGTCCAAAGGACTATACCCCTATTTACAGGTTTTGGACGATATTTTAGAGCATACTGAAGTAGACACCACCCAGCCCCTTGGTCTGGTGCAGATTCCTTTGGAGTCCATTGTTGGTACAAAAACCGAAGGCCGTAAAACCGCCTTTGCCCGCAATTTTATGCCCCTTTTGGAGGAGGGCAGCGAGTTTTCTTACAAATGGGCGGGACTTTGTGAGGCCCAGATGGAGGAAGGAATCCGTGACCCGATTCAGGCAATCGAGTTTATGAACCGGTTCTATGTCATCGAGGGAAACAAGCGGGTTTCGGTGATGAAATACCTGGGCGCTGTCAGCATTCCCGGCAACGTAACCCGGTACATCCCAAAGCGGAACGGGAGCAAAGAGAATAATATCTACTACGAGTTTTTGGAATTCTATCAGATGACCCAAATCAACCTAATCTGGTTTACAGAAGAAGGTCGTTTTGCGGAGTTTGTGCGCCGGGTGGGCAAGGAACCGGGTGAATCCTGGACCGCTGAAGAAAAACAGCTCCTTTGCTCGGTATACTATCGCTTCCAGCCTCTTTTTGAAGCCAAAAGCCAAGGCCAGCTTACCATTACTGCTTCGGATGCGCTGTTTGCCTTTTTAGCCGCCTACCCCTATGAACAGGTCTGCTCCATGAGCATGGATCAGATGCGGGATGCCTTGAACAAAGCATGGGAAGAAATTTTAGTACTGACCCAGCCAGAAGCGGTGGAGGTATCCCTTGCTCCCACCCAGTCGTCCAGTCCTGGACTTTGGGCCAGGTTGCAGAATCCCCTGCGGCTTTCCAGTCCTCGTTTAAAAATCGCTTTTATCTATGAAAAAACACCGGAAACCTCTGCATGGACCTATGCTCACGAGTTTGGACGTAGGGAGCTGGAATCTCGGTTTGATAAACAGGTGGAAACCATTTGCTTTGACCAGGTTATCCCGGAGGAAAACGGGGATGCGGTTATGGAACAGGCCATTGCAGAGGGATGCAATGTTATCTTCACCACCACGCCCCGGCTTATTCCTTGCAGTGTGAAAGCGTCGGTGGCACATCCTAATATTAAGGTAATCAACTGCTCGGTGAACACCTCTCACCCCAGCATCCGCAGTTACTATGGGCGAATCCATGAAGCAAAATTTTTAATGGGAGCCATTGCGGGGGCTTTGTGCCAGCAAAAACCCATTGGATACATTGGCAGCTATCCCACCTATGGCATGATTGCCGCTGTCAATGCTTTTGCGCTGGGTGCAAAGATGACAAATCCAGATGCAGTGGTTCACCTCCACTGGAACTGTGTCAAAGGCACTTCTCCAGAGGAACGCTTGAAGGAAGAAGGCATTGATTTAATCTGTGGGCTGGACACCCGTACCCCCGACCGTTCTCCTTGGCGGGTGGGTTTGTACCGTGTGCAGGAGGATAACCTGTTTAACTATGCCATGCCTTTTTGGAACTGGGGCGAATTTTACTGCCGGATGGTACAATCCATCCTGAATGGTGCATGGCAACAGCAGGCGGAAGAAGTACGCGCTTTGAACTACTGGTGGGGTATGGACAGCGGAGTAATTGATGTGATTTGCTCCCGCAATCTTCCTGCGCCTACTCAAAATCTTGTGAATATTCTGCGCCAAGTTGTGTGTGAGCCAGGGTTCGACCCCTTCGCCGGAGAAATCATCAATCAGCAGGGAAATCGCCTCTATCCTGCCAACCATCCTCCATTAAGCGCAGAAGAAATTATCACCATGGACTGGCTGGCCGATAATGTTGTGGGAGAAATTCCTGCATTTGACGACTTAATTGATGCGGCAAAACCCCTGATTTCTACGGTGGGAATTCAGCGTGAGAATCCCTCCAACACTTGAATATAACACAGAAGGAGCTGGCTCCATGAAAATTCTTGTGCTTGCAGATGTGGAGGCAAAAGGACTGTGGGATTACTTCAGCCCCGATAAGGTAAAGGGCTATGACCTGATTTTATCCTGTGGGGATTTGAATCCCTGTTATCTGAGTTTGATTGCCACGTTTACCACTGCGCCTGTGCTGTATGTACATGGAAACCATGATAAAAATTATGAGCATCACCCACCGGAGGGCTGTATCTGTGTGGAGGATACGGTCTATACGGTGAAAGGCTTGCGAATTGCAGGGCTTGGAGGGTCAATCCGTTACAAGCCAGGGGCTTTTCAGTATACAGAAAATGAAATGGCTCGCCGGGTGAAACGGCTGAAAAAAGTCATTCGAAGAGAAAAAGGGGTGGATATCCTACTGACCCACTCCCCTGCTCGGAATCTGAACGACGGGCCAGATGCCCCACACCTTGGTTTTTCTTGTTTTTATGACATTTTGGATGAATACAAGCCGGCCTATTTCATCCATGGGCATGTGCATCTTTCCTACAATGCGGCTTTGCCCCGGATTTGCAGTTACCACAGCACCCAGGTGGTCAATGGATATGAAAAGCTGGAACTGGAGATTCCCACCCCGGAAGTTCCTGTTCTACCTCCATGGAAGTTATTTTTTATGGGGCTTCGGCGTATGGTGCTGGGGCCTAGATAGAAAAAAGCAGTGACCCTAACAGGTCACTGCTTTTCTTTTATAAAACAGTTTTATGGAAGCTAAAAATCGATTAGATTCCAGTCTGCTTAAGACACAAGAAACGATGGGCTTTGCAATGGTTTGCAATTCCCTTTAGTTTCAGCCAATCAAGGCAAAATCTGTGGCATTACAGCTTCAAGATTTCCTCTACAAACTGGTCCACAATGTTACCACGGAGCATGCGGATTTTTTCGCCACGGATAAACAGCAGGGCTTCATCCTTGCCTCCTGCGATGCCGATGTCCGCTTCACGGGCTTCACCAGGGCCATTTACAACACAGCCCATGACCGCAATCTTAATGGGCTTTTTGTAGCCCTTCAGGCGCTGTTCCACCTCGTTTGCGATGTTGGCCACCTGAATGTTGGTGCGGCCGCAGGTGGGGCAACTGATGATTTCCGGGCCATCCACTGCATGGCCAGCGGCTCGCAGGATGTCATAGCCTGCCTGCACTTCCTTTTCCGGGTCATCGGTCAAGGAAACACGGATGGTATCGCCAATTCCTTCCATCAGCAGACCACCAATGCCCATGCCGGATTTAATCAAACCCATGCGGTAGGTGCCAGCCTCGGTAACACCCAAGTGCAGAGGGTAATCGCACCGCTCGCTGAGCATCCGGTAGGCACGCATCATATTCGGTACATTGCTGGATTTGATGGAAACAACAATGTTGTTGAAATCATGCTTTTCCAGCAGTGCCACATGGTACAAAGCACTTTCCACCATGGCTTCCGGTACAGGCGCACCGTATTTTGCCAGAATGTGCTTTTCCAGGCTTCCACCGTTTACACCAATGCGGATGGGGATGTTCTTGGCGTTACAAGCCTGTGCCACGGCCTTTACATTGTCATCTGCGCCAATGTTGCCGGGATTGATGCGGATTTTATCCACACCTGCATCCACACAGGCCAGCGCAATTTTGTAGTTGAAGTGAATATCCGCCACAAAGGGAATATCCACTGCATTCTTAATGGCTTCCACCAAACGAACATCCTCCAGGGTGGGGACGCTGCCACGCAGAATCTGGCAACCAGCGGCTTCCAACCGCTTGGCCTGCTCCACGTTACCCTGAATATCCGCCACCGGTACATTCAACATGGTTTGTACTGCAACCGGGTTTGTACCACCGATTGCAATAGAGCCAATTTTTACTTCTCGTTTATTTACACGCATAACAACGCCCTCCTTTTGGCGTTAGAATAGGCGCAGCAAGTCATGGAATGTGGCATAGCACATCAAGGCCAGCAAAGCCATGATGCCCGCCAGATTGATGGCAATCTCCACCTTTTTAGGAATGGGGCGACGGAAGATTCCTTCCAAGACCAACAATACCAATTTGCCCCCATCCAATGCGGGAAGCGGCAACAGGTTAAATAGCCCCAGGTTTACCGTCAGCATGACAAAAAGCCATCCAAGCTGTTCCATGCTTTGCTGTGCTGTCTGGCTGATAACACTTACAATGCCCACCGGGCCGGACAGCTCGCTGGGACTTGTCTGTCCCGATACCAAGCTTACGATGGAGTCCAGCACCACACCGCCATAGAATACGGTTGCATCCCAGCCACGGCGCACCACTGCAAGAGGAGTTTTAGGGTTGAGCTGTAACTCAAACCCCACATGGAGCACCCCATCCTCGCTTTGCTGGAAAGCAATATCCCGCAGGGTTTCCACCTGGTTGTCTCGCTGTACCGTCAAATCCACGGTCTTGTCCTCGGATGCGGCCATGGCCTGAACAAGTTGCTGAATATCCGCTACCGGCTGACCATCCACCTGAATGATTTCATCCATGGGCAAAAGTCCCGCCTGCTGGGCACTGGAACCCTCCAAAACCTGGCTTACCACACGGGTTTGCCCCATGTTTTCTGCCGGGCCAAAAGCAACCAACAAGGTGGATACAAGCAGACCGAGCAACAGGTTCATGATGCCGCCAGCAGCGATGACAATCATGCGTTTCCAGATTGCTGCCTCTGGATATGGTACGCCTGTTGCCCCCTCCGGTGCAGTGACAAACTCACCCTTCTGGGCATGGGATTGCTCCGAAGAATCTTCCAGCTCCTCGTCCTCTCCCTCCATCATCACATACCCACCGATGGGGAGCAAGCGGATGCTGTACTGGGTTCCATTTTTGACGGTTTTGAAAATGGCTGGGCCCATACCAATGGAAAATTCATTTACCTGAATGCCCGCTTTTTTTGCAGTAAGAAAATGTCCCAGTTCGTGGACAAAAATCATCACCCCAAAAAACAGGATTGCAAAGACAACGGTCAGTAGTGTAGTGAACAAACAGCCATCCCCCTTATATTATAGTTGTTCCAGAACAAAACGGCGTGCCATACGGTCGCACTCGTATACGTCGGACAGATTGTAGCTTCCGCCAAAGGAATCGGAGTCCACCACGGCTTCCACCAATCGGCCGATATCCAAAAAGCCAATTTTTTCTTCCAGGAACAGGCGCACGGCTTCCTCGTTTGCGCCATTTGCGGCACAAGGTGCCAGTCCACCCTTGGTAATGGCCTTTTTGCAGGCAGCCAGACAACGGAAGGTTTCCTCGTCCGGCTGGTCAAAGGTGATGGACTGTAGAGTGCGGAAATCCAGTTCCGGAGTACTGCCGGGCAGACGTTCCGGCCAGGTCAAAGCATACTGGATGGGAATGCGCATATCCGGCACACCCAGCTGAGCCAGGATGGAATTGTCCACAAACTGCACCATGGAATGAATGATGCTCTGCCGCTGGACAACCACTTCCACCTTATCTGCGGGCAGGTCAAACAGCCACACTGCCTCGATTAACTCAAGACCTTTGTTCATCAGGGTGGCAGAGTCAATGGTAATTTTGGAACCCATACTCCAGTTTGGGTGTTTCAGGGCATCCCGGAAGGTTTTATTCTTCAGTTCTTCCGGCTTCATTCCAAAGAACGGGCCGCCAGATGCAGTAAGCAGAATTTTGCTCAGTGCTTTCGGGCCGTAGGGGTCTTGCAGACACTGGAAGATAGCGGAATGCTCGCTGTCCACCGGCAGAAGTTTTGCACCACTTTTTTGTGCGGCCTGCATCACCAGATGTCCACCGGTTACCAGGCTTTCCTTGTTGGCCAGCGCCACATCCTTACCAGCTTCCAGAGCGGCCAGAGTTGCACCCAGGCCAGCAATGCCCACCACAGCGTTCAGCACAACGTCGGCCTCTGGCATTTTTGCCAGTTCCACCAGGCTTTCCGCCCCCTGCATCAGGATAGGAGCATCTGCCTGACCTGCCAAGCGGGCACTCAACCGCTCATAGGCGACGGGACTTACCACCGCCACATAGCGGGGATGAAACTCCTGTATCTGACGTTCCAGCAAATCCACATTGGAGTAAGCCGCCAGAGCAAACACTTCATAGCCTTGTGTACGGGCCACATCCAAACTTTGGGTGCCAATGGACCCGGTGGAACCCAGCAACGTAATCTTCTTTGCCATTTTACTGCTCCTTACGATACCTTGACTAAAAATTCTGTTACAAACCAAACCAAAATAGCCGCAAGCGGCGCAATCAGTGTTACACTGTCAAAGCGGTCCATAATGCCGCCGTGACCGGGGAAAATTGTACCATAGTCCTTGAGCTGGCACTGCCGTTTCACTGCACTGGCGAACAAATCCCCCAAAATACCCAGCACCGAACAGCACATTCCCACCACAAAAATAATCAGGTAGCTTTGTACTGGAAACTGGGTCATATAGCTCAGCAATCTGCATTGCTCCAGCGCACCCATGGACTGGGTGATTAACACAGCACACTGGGTGCAAATTACACCCAAAACACCAGAACCAAGCACACCACCGATGGCTCCTTCCACCGTCTTGTGGGGGCTTACTACCGGTGCAAGCTTACGTTTGCCAAAAAAGCGTCCCGCAAAATAGGCGGCACTATCCCCGCCCCATGCAAAGCAGAGAATCAGGAGGATGAGATACATGGCCTCGTATACATTGCCCATCTGGTGTTTGATGAACACAATGGAGAAAAAGCAGGTCAGCATATAGGCACTGAACAGCACCATGCCCCCCAATTTGCTCACTGACAGGCTCTGGTTCTGCCACAGAACGCAGGCAACCAGATACACGGCAAACAAAAAAGTGCCCGGTATTAAAAAGATGGATGCGGGAGTTCCAAATGACATCAGCAGTAAAGTATATGGGATAAATCCATAAAATATGTGCTTGGTTTTTTCTCCCAAGGAAAAGGCGTCATAAATTTCATGCACAGCAATCAGCGCAATCAGCGCCACCACCGCTTCAAACAGCAGGGTGTCAAAAAACACCATGACCAATGCCAAAATGCAAAGGCCCACCGCCGCCGTGATGATTCTGGTTTTCACAGGGTCATCATCCTTTCTTTTCCGCTTACAAGCCGCCAAAACGACGATTGCGGCGGTTAAATTCCTCAATGGCCATATCCAGGTGTTCCTTGGTAAAATCAGGCCACAGCACATCCATCTCCACCAGTTCGGAATAAGCGGCTTGCCACAACATAAAGTTGGAAAGACGCTTCTCTCCACTGGGACGCAGGATAAAGTCGGGGTCTTTCTGCCCACGGGTGTACATATGGTCGCTGAGCATCTGCTCGGTGATTTCTTCCGGCTTCAGCTCTCCCTTTTGTACCAAGGCGGCAAGCTCTCTTGCGGCGGCGGTAATCTCCTGCCGTCCGCCATAGTTGATGGCAATGTTCAAAATCATGCCGGTTTTATGGGCGGTATCCCGCTCAATCTCTTCCATCAGCTCCTGATGGCGGGGCTGTAGTGCGGTTCTGTCCCCCAAGAATACAATGCGCACATCTCTGCTTTTATAGTCAAAAGCCTTGATAAGGTATTCACCAAACAACTTCATAATGGTGCTGACTTCATCAAAGGGGCGCTTCCAGTTTTCGGTGGAAAAGGCATATACCGTTACGCAAGCAACGCCAAGCTCCTGACAATAATCGGTAATATCTTGGAACACCTGCGCTCCTTTTTTGTGACCTGCAGTGCGAGGCAGACCCCGCTTTTTTGCCCAGCGACCGTTACCGTCCATGATAATGCCAATGCTAAGCCCTTCTGCAAAGGATTTTGGATGGGACATGATTTTCCTCCTATGTAAAAATTGCTGCACACAATGGATGTATGCAGCAATGCTTCTATGCCTTGTAATGCGTTAGATTTCCATGATTTCCTTGTTCTTTGCCTCGCAGTCTTTGTCAACCTGCTTTACAAATTTGTCGGTAATCTTCTGCATTTCTTCTTCCAGATTCTTCTGGTCATCTTCGGTGATTTCGTTGTTCTTTTTCAGAGCCTTGAACTTATCCATGGCTTCACGGCGAACATTACGCACAGCCACCTTGGTTTCCTCGCCCAGCTTCTGAACGTCCTTGGTCAGCTGACGGCGGCGCTCCTCGGTGGGAGCGGGGAACACCAGACGAATCACACGACCATCGTTGGTGGGGTTGATGCCGATGTCACTTACCAGCAGAGCATGCTCGATGGGGTGAATCAGGGTGGGGTCCCAGGGGGTGATGGTCAGAATGCGTGCTTCTGCCACAGCCACAGCGGCCATCTGGTTGATGGGGGTGGGTGCGCCGTAGTAGTCCACCATTACCTTATCCAGAATGGAAGGGTTGGCACGTCCTGCACGGATGGATGCCAGTTCTCTTGCCAGGTGACCCAGTGCACCCTGCATTTTTTCTTCATAAACAGTTGTATAGCTGCTCATTTGTGATACTCCTTTTATCTTTAGCTGAAGGTTTCAGCCGAATAACGCTGCTTATTGCTCTTTTACAAGGGTGCCGATGTTTTCGCCCCGAACAGCACGTGCAATGTTGGCGGGGTCAGCCAAATCAAACACCAGAATGGGCAGATTGTTTTCTCTGCACAGGGTTGCGGCAGTGCCGTCCATAACAGCCAGATTCTTTTGCAGAACTTCGCTGAAGGTCAAGGTGTCATATTTCTTGGCATCTGCATGCTTTTTGGGGTCCTTGTCATACACACCGTCCACCATAGTACCCTTGAACATCACATCACAGCTGGTTTCAATGGCACGCAGGGCGCTGGCTGTATCGGTGGAGAACAAGGGATTACCAGTACCACCTGCAAACAGCACGACCTTGCCTTGTTCCATGCTTGCCACCGCAGTGTTACGGGTGAACACATCCGCAACCTGGGGCATCACAATGGAGGTCTGTACCCGGGTGGGAACACCCAGCTGCTCCAGCTTGTCGGCCACAGCCAGGCAGTTCATTACCGTAGCCAACATACCGATTTTATCTGCACAGGTACGCTCCATCTTGCCGCTGGTGCGACCACGCCAGAAGTTTCCGCCGCCCACAACAAGACCAATCTGCACGCCTAGGTCATAAGCTTCCTTAATGCCAGCACAGATTGCTTCCATGGTTGCATCGTCAAATCCAGTTCCCTTTTCCCCTGCCAAGGCTTCACCGCTGACCTTGAGCAGAATCCGTTTATACTTCATTTCCAATTTATATACACCGCCTGCTTAACAATAATATTCTTTCCGTACCATTCTACAATAAAACCGCTTTAATTTCAAGGCCAGAAGCTACTTTGTACACAAATCATTGTTATTTTGTTTTTTGGTTTTGGTGGGGATTTGCTTTATATAATAAGGTAGGCAAACAAAATTCATTCCATGTAACCAGATAAGCATATTGCTAAGTTCGCATTTGCTTCCTATTATTTCCTGCCTTGCATGAATTTCAAGCCATCCCACCAAAATAACATGATTTGGCAACAAAAAAGTGCCGAGCCTTTGGCTCGACACTTTTATTCTTATCTACGATGGGGTGCCAGCGGCATCTCCCAAGCCTGGTGGTCTGTATGTAGCAACTGGTGTGCCCGGTGGGACATGGGGGCTTGCATGTAATCCTGATACAGCTTGATAATATCCGGGTTTTCATGGCTAAAGCGCAGTTGACTGTTCCGATCCAGATGGTACAGATTTTTGCCACGCTCAAAGGCCAGTTCCTGTCCATCGTGCACCGGCTGACCGCCGCCGCCTACGCAACCGCCGGGACAGGCCATTACCTCCACAAAGTCATACTGACCCTGTCCCCTTTGCATCTCTTCCAGCAAGGCTCTGGTGTTACCAAGGCCACTGACCACAGCAGTTTTCACCACCACACCGCCAAAGTCAAACTCAGCCCGCACAATGCCAGTCTCCGGGTCTTTGGCACGAACGGTACAGAAAGCATCCGGTTCTGGGTTGCGTCCATTCACCAGATAGTATGCGGTACGCAGGGCAGCTTCCATTACGCCACCTGTGGCGCCAAAGATAACGCCGGCACCTGTTCCGTGTCCCATAATCGAGTCCGCAGGACGGTCTTCCAGGCTCTCCACCTGCATATGCATGGAGCGCATCATCCGGGTCAGCTCCCGTGTGGTAATCACCACATCCACATCATGGCCTGCATACTCCTGATAGTACAGCTCCATATTGCGCTCGCCTTTTTTAGCAACACAGGGCATAACCGAAACCGTAACAATGTTCTCCGGTTTTACTCCAATGCACTCCGCAAAGTAGGATTTCATGGTGGCACCGAACATCTGCTGAGGCGATTTTGCACTGGACAGATAGGGCACCATAGCGGGATACTGAGATTTCAGGAAACGCACCCAGCCAGGACAGCAGGAGGTGAACATGGGACGCAGTTTGGTTTCCCCTTTTTGGAATCGCTCCAAAAACTCGTTGGCTTCCTCCATAATGGTCAGGTCGGCGGAAAATGCAGTGTCAAACACATAGTCCACACCCATCCGTTTTAGGGCATCTAGAATTTTACCCACGGGAGCCTCTTCCGGCGTAAGGCCAAAGGCTTCCCCCCATGCGGTGCGCACGGCAGGGGCAACCTGTGCCACCACCATCTTTTTGGGGTCGGCGATGGCCTCCCATACCTTTTCAGTATCATCCCGTTCGGTCAATGCGCCCACCGGACAATGGGTAATACACTGTCCGCAAAGGGAGCAATCTGCCTCGTTGATGGTTCGACTGCCGGAGACGTTCACGGTGGAACGGGCACCCGTGCCCTCCAAATCCCATACACTCAGGCTTTGCACCTTGTCGCACACCTGAACGCAACGCATACACTTGATACACTTTGCAGAGTTGCGGATTAAGGGGAACTCGTTATCCCAGGGCTGGTGCTCCAGTCGCTCACCAAAGGGAATGTGGTAAATGTTCAGGTCATTGGAGATTTTTTGCAGAGAGCAATTTCCACTCTTCACACAGGTGGCACACTTGCAGTCATGCTGGGACAGAATCAACTGCACCGTATTGCGTCGATGGGCACGCACCTTGGGACTGTTGGTGTAAATCACCATGCCCTCCTCCACCACGTTGTTGCAGGAGGTAACCAGCCGCTCCTTGCCTTCCAGCTCCACGGCGCAGACACGGCAGGCGGCAATCTCATTGATTTTCTTCAGATAGCACAGTTTTGGGATGGTGATATTCACCTGTGCGGCGGCATCCAAAATGGTGGTGCCCTCCGGCACTGTAACAGTTCGATTGTCAATTTTTAATGTTACCATACCTTTTCCCGACCTCCCTTGAATAATCCAAAGCCAAAGTGATCACACCGCAGACAACGTGCGGCCTCCTGACAGGCTTCCTTTTTGCTCATGCAGTTTTCCACGGCTTCAAAATCATGGATACGCTCGCCGCTTTCCCGCTCGGTTAAATCCACCCGTCCGCAGGGGGAGCGATCGCTCAAATCCGGGTCAGGAATCTCCACATCGCAGGTGATTTTGTGGTTGTACCCCAGGTATTCGTCAATGTTTGCGGCCACCACCTTGGCGGCGGCAATGGCTTTGATTACGGTTGCAGGGCCGGTGGCACAGTCGCCCCCTGCAAACACGCCGGGGATATTGGCAAAGCCACCGAACTTCTCCGCCATAATCTTGCCACGCTCCACCGGGACACCTGCATCTTGGAAATGCTCGGTTTCAATGCTTTGACCGATGGCCACAATCAGGGTGGTGCAGGGAATCCGCACGTCCTCTTCTCCGGTGGGAGTTACGCTGGCACGTCCGTCCTTTATCTTGCTAATCATCTGGGGAGTAGCCCACAGCGCCGCAATCTTGCCTTCCTCGTCCAGTTCCAGACGGCTGGGCGCCAGCAGGGTGCGCAATTCCACTCCTTCTGCCACAGCGCCCTCGATTTCTGCGGGCAGAGCAGTCATGTCTGCCGACCTTCTCCGGTATACAATACTTACCTTTTTGGCACCAAGGCGGACGGCAGTGCGCACCGCATCCATGGACACGTTACCGCCACCCACGATTGCCACTTCCTGCCCGGTCAAATCCATGGGCTGTCCACGGCCTACCATCTGCAAGAACTGCACCGCCGACAGCACACCGGGGGCATCTTCGTGCTCCAGACCCAGCTTCTTATCACTGCTTGCTCCGATGCTGATTAGCACCGCATCGTATTCACTGCGCAGCTGCTGGATGGTCACATCGTTGCCCACACGCACGCCACAGCGCACCTCCACGCCAGTTTTCAGGATGGTTTCAATGTCGTCATCCAGGCGGGATTTTGGCAAGCGGTAGTTGGGAATCCCATAGCGAAGCATACCACCCAGCTCAGGCAGTACCTCGTATACCGTCACCTGGTGTCCCATCAGCTGCAAATAGTAGGCCGCAGACATACCGCCGGGGCCACCGCCCACCACAGCAACCCGTTTACCCGTGGAGGGGGCGCAGGCGGGAGGATCCACTACCCCTGCATGGTCAGCGGCCATGCGTTTTAATCCCCGGATATTAATGGCATCGTCCACCATGTTTCGGCGACAACGAGCCTCACAGGGATTCTCACAGATAAATCCACAGGTGGTGGGGAACGGATTATCCTTGCGAATCAGGCGGATAGCGTCCTGATACCGTCCAGCAGCCACCAGCGCAATGTAACCGGGAACGTCCACATGGGCAGGACACAGCGCCACACAGGGAACCGGCTGGTTGTAAGTACAGGTACAACGACCTACCCGGATGTGCTGTTCATAATCGTCTCGGCATCCAATCAGGCTTTTGTACACCATGTGCGCCGCTTCATACCCAATGGCACAATCCGCTGTTTCCATAATGGAGCGGGCGGTTTTCTGCATCAGGTCAAGGGTTTCCATGGTTGCTTTGCCGTTTAATACATCGGTAATCAGGTGCTTGAGCTGCAACAAGCCTACCCGACAGGGTACACACTTGCCACAGGTTTGGGCATGGCACAACTCCAGAAAGGCACGGGTAATGTCCACCGCACACAATCCGGGAGGGCTGGCTTCAATGCGTCGTTCTAAGTCCTTGTAAAGCCCCTCTATGACAAGCTGGGATCGACTTGGTGTTGGGATTTCCAATCTACTCATAGACACTCACCTCAAAATAAGTATTACTTTTTCGCCGTTGATGTTAAAAACATTGTAGCACGCTGTTTGGTGATGTTCAATAGAAATTTTTAATATATTTCCAATTTGTTGTATTTTATTTTCCTATCTTCACTTCCAATCGGTATATTTCGTAGATTTCCCCGTGAATCCGGGCGAGATTCCCTATTAAAATCAGGCCTTTGGTTTGGATTATCCGCAAGAGATTGGCTTCACTCATATTTATATAAACCTTGTCCGGAACACCCTTGGAGCATTTTTCGCTTTTTCCGTGATAAGATGACGAGGCAGGTCAAATTGTGGTATAATTATGATTCAAGCAACCGTTTATAAGGAGCAGATACACCATGAAAAACACCGGATGTCCTCATAAAAAAGCTGGCTGTGGCGGCTGTCCCCTCTTGTCCGTCCCCTATGAAGAGCAACTGCAGCAGAAACAAACCTCGGTAGAGCGTCTTTTGGGCAAATTTGCAAAAGTCGAACCCATTGTAGGCATGGAAAACCCTTGGCATTATCGAAACAAAGCCATTTCCACCTTTTGCGGTGGAGGCAAAAAGCCCCTGCAAAGCGGTATTTACGCACAGGGCAGCCACCGGGTTATTCCCATCCAGTCCTGCCTTTTGCAGCATCCGGCACTGGACAAAGCCATTGAAGCGGTTCGGACAGCGGCACAGCGTTGTCGTTATCCGGTTTTTGATGAGGACCGTCGTACCGGTTTGTTGCGCCATGTACTGGTGCGTCACAGCCTGCTGACGGATGAAGTCTTGGTGTGCCTTGTAACCAGCGGCCCCGCTTTGCCTGGCAGCCGGAATTTTGTCCAGATTCTACGTCAGCTTTGCCCCAATGTATCCACCGTAGTGCAGAATATCAACAGTCGGCATTCCAGTGCCGTGCTGGGCAACAGCGAAAAGGTGCTGTACGGTAAGGGATATATTGTGGATGAACTGTGCGGGGTGCGCTTCCGGATTGGTGCGTCCAGCTTCTACCAGATAAACCCCTCCCAAACTGAAAAGCTGTACCAGCTGGCAGTACAGGCCGCCGGGGCAAAAAAGGGCCAGCGGGTCATTGACGCCTACTGCGGTGTGGGAACCATTGGGCTGGTTTGTGCCAGCCAGGGAGCCCAAGTTATCGGTATGGAGCAAAACGCCACTGCCGTTCGCTGTGCCGTGCAGAATGCACGGGCGAATGGGCTTTCGGAGGCTCGGTTTGTGGCCGCAGATGCAACAAGTGCCATCCAGCGGATGGCACTTGAGGGCGAAACCGCCGATGTAGTAATTTTGGACCCACCCCGTGCAGGCAGTACCCCCGCCTTCCTGGACGCCGTGTGCCAGCTCTCCCCCGCCCGCGTGGTGTACGTTTCCTGCAACCCGGAAACCCAGAAACGAGATTTGAAATATCTTTGCTCCAAGGGCTGGAAGGTGGACTTTATCCAGCCGGTGGATTTGTTTCCCCATACTGAACACGTGGAGACGGTGGTGGCAGTGTCTAAGGCATGAAAACGCAGTATCAGTGATGGTATGAAATTTGTTTCTCGATAACAAAAAGGAAGGAAAAGACAGATGATTACAGGCGCAATTAAAAATAAAGTAGACAAAATCTGGACGGACATCTGGGCGGGTGGCATTACCAACCCTTTGACCGTAATTGAGCAACTAACCTATCTCATGTTCATTCGCTCTCTGGACGAAAAGGAACTTGAAACTGAAGAATTTGAAAACATGAGTGGCGAGAAGATGGCTAAAATCTTCCCGCAATCTGCTATTGGACAATCCATGCGCTGGAGCAAGTTCAAAAACAACGATCCCCGTGACATTTACGATGTAATTTCCCACCGGGTATTCCCTGCTATTAAAAACATGAAACATGGCCGCCTGCCGGATTTCGCGGAACAGGGCGAAATGGTCGAGGTCCAGGATGACTCTGGAAATGACACAACACAAGACACTGCTTTTGCCCGGTATATGAGCGAAGCAATGTTCCTAATCCCTACGCCCCAGGTACTGCAAAAAATCATTACCGGCTTGGATGACCTGTATGAACATGACATTTCCGACCTGGATATGCAGGGGGATCTGTATGAATATATGCTGGGGAAACTATCCACTGCCGGCCAGAATGGCCAGTTCCGCACACCCCGGCATATCATCAAGATGATGGTGGAGCTTTTGCAACCCACCCCAGATGATACCATTTATGACCCGGCCTGCGGTACAGCTGGGTTTCTGGTGGCATCTGCGGAATATATCCGCAACCATTATGAAGATACCATGACCAGCGACCAGTGGGAACATTTTTCCGGGCCCATGTTTGCCGGATTTGACATAGATCGCACCATGCTACGGCTTTCGTCCATGAACCTAATGCTCCACTCGATTACACACCCGGAAATCGACTATCTGGACGGTGTTTCTAAACAGAATCAAATCCGGGACAAATACACCATCTGCCTAGCAAATCCACCCTTCAAGGGTACCGTTGATGCGGAGAGCATCAACGATGACTTAAAAGCTGTTGCTAACACAAAGAAAACGGAACTGTTGTTCCTTGCTCTATTTCTGCGGATGCTAAAAAAGGGCGGTCAGTGCGCCTGTATCGTACCGGACGGCGTGCTGTTTGGCTCTTCCAAAGCACACAAATCCATCCGCAAAGAACTGGTGGAAAACCACCAACTGCGGGCGGTGATTTCCATGCCCTCCGGTGTGTTTAAGCCTTATGCCGGTGTTTCCACAGCTATATTGGTGTTTACCAAAACCAGCGCGGGTGGCACAGACAACGTGTGGTTCTACGACATGAAGGCGGATGGCTTCTCTTTGGACGACAAGCGCAGCGAAATTGCGGACAATGATATCCCCGACATTATTAGCCGGTTTCATAATTTGGAGCAGGAAATCGACCGCCAGCGCACCGAACAGAGTTTCTTTGTGCCCAAACAGGAAATTGCCGACAATGACTATGATCTGTCCATCAATAAGTATAAGAAGGTGGAGTATGTGCCGGTGGAGTATCCTTCTACTGCGGAAATTATGGCTGACCTGCATGAATTGGAAATGGAGATCAGCGCAGGGCTGGCGGAGTTGGAGGAGATGCTATGATTGTAAAGATTGGAGATGTAATCTCTGAATATTCTGTCCGCAATAAGTTTGATGAAAATATTCCTGTTTACAGTGTAACAAACGACAAGGGGTTCTGTACCGGATACTTTAGCAAAGAAGTTGCCAGTAAGGATAAATCAACGTATAAAATTGTCCCGAGGGGATACTTCGCATATAACCCTTCCCGTATCAATGTAGGATCTGTAGACTGGCAGAAATACGAGGACAGAGTTATTGTCAGTCCGCTTTATGTTGTTTTTGGTGTTTCCGACCGGCTTGACCGGCAATATCTTCTTCACTACCTTAAAAGTGATATGATGTTATCCTTTATCAAGGAGTACGCAACTGGCAGTGTTAGAGATAATTTGAAGCTGGCCGATCTGGGGAAATTTCCTATCAATCTGCACCCCGTTGAAGAACAGCGCCAGATTGCTACTACATTGGACAAGATCGATGACCTGATTGCCAAGCGCCGTCAACAGCTGGACAAGCTGGATGAATTGGTCAAATCCCGATTTATCGAGATGTTTGG
>JAHLFP010000033.1 GCA_018883715.1 Candidatus Allofournierella pullistercoris
ATTATCATTTATTTTGTACATTGACTCCCAGTGTTATCCCGGTGTATCCTATAATTGCGCAAGATAAATCAGGGCTGTTGCGCAACTGTGGGCAGCCCTGTTTTTTGCTAAAAAACAGAAATCAAAACAAGGAGAGGTTCACATGAAAAAGCTGATTCCCCATCGTCGGTTCCTTTGCGCGTTACTTAGTGTTCTTATGGCTGGCTCGATGGTAGCCTGTGGCGGTTCACCCGCAAGTTCTTCCGGTACTACTGGTTCTGCTCCCGGCAGTCAGGCCAGCAGTGGCGCGGAAAGCTGGGGCGATGTGACCCTCACCATGTGGGGCGCCGAGGAAGACCAGACCATGCTTCGTGAGATGGCAGACGCTTTTATCAAAGCCAATGCGGACAAGGGCAATATCACCATCAACATCGGTGCCTGCTCTGAAGCAAATGCCAAGGACAACATTCTGGTTGACCCCACCGCCGCCGCTGACGTATTTGCCTTTGCCGATGACCAGTTGAACGAGCTGGTTGCCGCCGGGGCATTGCAGGAGGTTCTGCTCAATCCCGATGATGTAAAGAGCCGCAACCTGGCTGGTTCGGTGGAGGCCGCCAGCCTGAACGGCAAGCTATACGCCTACCCCATGACCGCAGACAACGGCTACTTCCTGTACTATGACAGCAGTGCCATCAGCGAGGAAGACGCAAAGTCTGTGGACGGTATTCTGGCTGCTGCCAAGGCCGCTGGCCGCACCTTTGATATGACCATCAACGACGCCTGGTACATTTACAGCTTCTTTGCCGGTGCTGGACTGGAAGCCACTCTGGCACAGGATGGAGTAAATACCATCTGCAACTGGAACGAAGCCCCCGGCGCCGATGTGGCTCAGGCCATCATGGACATTGCCGGCAACGAATCCTTCCGCAACGCACCGGATGCTGACATTGTTTCCGGCATTGCTGACGGTTCTGTCTGCGCCGCCATCAGCGGCACCTGGAACGCTGGCACTGCCCAGGATGCATGGGGTGAAAACTACCGTGCCACCAAGCTTCCCACCTTCACCATGAACGGCGAACAGGTTCAGATGGGTTCCTTCTCCGGCTACAAACTGGTGGGTGTTAACCCCCACAGCGCCAACGTGGGCGTTGCCATGATGCTGGCAGACTTTATCACCAACGAGGAAAACCAGCTGAAACGTTTTGAGGACCGGAACCTTGGTCCCTCCAACATCAATGTAAGTGGTTCTGAAGCCGTGCAGTCTGCTCCCGCAATCGCCGCACTGGCACTCCAGAGCGAGTTTGCCGACCTGCAACGTGTAGGCGCCAACTACTGGGATCCCGCCGCAAGCCTTGGCCAGATTCTGATGTCCGGCGATACCCAGGGCAAGACCACACAGCAACTGGTGGATGATGCAGTGGCTGGTATCACCGCCCCGGTAACACAATAAACACACCATACCATTTGGTTGTTCTGCCCCTTGCTAAAGCCGGGCGTCGCCTGTGCCACCCTTGCACAAATGCGACGTCCGGCTTTGCATATTCAGGGCAAAATTCCACGAGAGGAGCGATTTTTGTGGCGCAAGCGATGCGTATTACACCCACTTTACAGCAAAGCAATGAGTCCCCGTTTCTGCGGCGGTTTGGCTTTGCGCTGGCACACGGCGATGTATTCACCAAACTGTCCTTCTTTATCTGGGGACTTGGATACATCGGTCACGGGCAGCTTATCAAGGCTTTGCTGGTCACCTTTGTACAGGGACTTGGCTTATATTACCTGGCAACCGCCGGCATTGCCAACCTGATGAAATTCGGTACCCTTGGCACAGTGAAGATGGAGATGGTCTTTAACCCCGTCACCCTGCGCAACGAGGTAAACCAGTACGACAACTCCTTTGCCATCCTCCTGTTAAGTGTCATTGCATTGGTCATCATTGCCGCCCTGCTTGCTGGCTCTGCGGGGGTGGTTCTGTCCAATTTTCAACTGCAACAAATCCGAGCCGCCGGCAAAAAGACCAATACCTTTGCCCAGGATTTGCAAAGTTATGTCAACGAAAAATTCTACATAACCCTGCTGACCCTGCCAGTTTTAGGTGTGGTGGTATTCACCATTGTGCCCCTGTTTATCCTGATTGCCGTGGCCTTTACCAACTACGACCATCAACATATGCCCCCCAACGAGCTGTTCCAATGGGTGGGGCTTGCCAACTTTTTTGCTCTGTTTGGTGGAGGACAGTCCCTCTCCCTTACCTTTGGCTATGCCTTTGGCAAAATTCTGGTTTGGACGCTGGTCTGGGCATTCTTTGCCACTATCACCACCTTCTTTGGCGGTGTACTGCTTGCCATGCTTATCAACGACAAGAGAACCCGCTTCCCCCGGCTGTGGCGTACCCTGTTTATGGTGACCATCGCCGTTCCCCAGTTTGTAACCCTACTTTTGGTGCGCAACTTCTTTTCGGACAACGGCATCTTCAACACCATGATGGCAAACATCGGCGTCACCGACCTGCTGCACAACCTGGGCTTGCTCAGCCCCAATCTGGACCACATCCCCTTCTTGACCCAGGCCGGACTTGCCAAGGTGATGATTATCCTGATTAACATCTGGGTGGGTGTACCCTACCAGATGCTGATTGCCACCGGTGTTCTGATGAACATCCCCAGTGATATGCTGGAAGCCAGCCGAATTGACGGTGCAACCGGATGGCAACAGTTTGTACACATCAAGTTGCCCTATCTGCTGAGCGTGCAAGGGCCTGCCCTGGTTACGGATTTTGTCCGCAACATCAACAACTTCAACGTCATCTATCTGTTGACCCAGGACGTATTTGTAACCACCGACCAGGCCATGGCTTCCTCCAGCGCCAAGGAAGTGGATCTGCTGGTTACATGGCTCTTCCGGCTCACCCAGGAGCAGTACAACTACAAGATGGCGGCTGTCATCGGTATCATTGTATTTTTGGTTTGCTCCCTGTTCACCATTGTATGTTTCCGGTTCATTAACCGCAAGGAGGCGACCTTCTCATGACCCATACACCCACACTCGAAACACAAAAACAGCTTCGTGCCGGGCGTATCCGGCTCACTGTGGGCAGCATTGTGCGCCATCTGGTTCTGCTTATCCTGGCAGTCGTGTGGCTGGTGCCCATCCTCTGGCTTTTGGTCACCAGCTTGTCCAGCTATCCAGGCATTAACTTTCGCAGTTTCTTCCCGGATGAATACACGCTACAAAACTATGTGAATATCCTGTTCCATTCCGACTCGGTGGCTCAGTTCCCCCAGTGGTTTATGAACACCTTGATTGTGGCCTGTTTTAACTGTGTGATTTCTACCGCCTTTGTGGTGATGGTGGCCTACGCCATGAGCTGTTGCCGGTTCAAAAGCCGGCGACTGCTGCAAAATTTGTCCGTAACGGTCAACCTGTTCCCCGGTGTACTTGCCATGATTGCGGTGTACTTTGTATTGCGCTATCTGAATCTCACCAACTCCTATGCAGGTTTAATCATGGTATACGCTGGCTCTTCCGGCCTTGGCTATCTTATCTGCAAGGGATTTTTTGACACAGTCCCGGTATCCTTGCGGGAGGCCGCCAAGCTGGACGGCGCATCCGAAGCACAAACCTTTTTCCATGTGATTTTACCCATGTCCAAACCCATCCTTGTCTACACCGTCATCAGCTCCTTTATGGTACCTTGGACCGACTTTGTCATGGCAAAGATGATTTTGAACTCCGGCATCAGCACCGACTGGACCGTTGCCATCGGGCTGTACAACATGCTATCCCGTACCTTAATCAACAATTACTTTGCCCTGTTCTGTGCAGGCAGCGTGCTGGTTTCGATTCCCATTTCGGTTCTATTTATCATCATGCAACGCTTCTATGTGTCAGGCATTACCTCTGGCGCAGATAAAGGATAAAGAATAACCTAAAAAGAAAAAAGCACCCAAACCGTTTCCAAAATGGAATTGGTTTGGGTGCTTTTGTATATGGTGGGCCATCCAGGGCTCGAACCCGGGACCATGCGGTTATGAGCCGCGTGCTCTAACCAGCTGAGCTAATGGCCCTCACAATGCCTTTTAAGTATAGCAAACTTTCATCTAAAATGCAAGAACATCTTAGATGTCCGCCCGTTTCAACCCGGCGCAGATAATCCTTCCGATTAAATCCCCAAAATGGCGCAGGTTGCTGGAAATCAGCTCCCACAAGGACACAGGGCGGAAATAATCCCCCTCTTCTTTGGAGGGCTCACCCACCCAGGCAAGATAGCTTCCCTCGTAAATTTCACAGCCGCTGAGCATCTTTTCAAAAGGAGCAATACAGGGACACTCCTCGCCCAGGCACCAGCTTACAAACCCCACGCAGGTAAAACTGAAGGGAATGGAAAGATTCCGTCGCAACAAGCTGCCCAGTGCGGCAAAACTGTTGTAAATCATCAGGTTTGGATGCTGTTCGCAAAATGCCAAAATCCGCTGAACCCGCTCATAACGGGCCTCACTGACCGGGACACGGCAGATTTTAATCTGAATATCCCCGCCGTCGCACAGTCGTTCACCGCTTTCCTGGATAAAACCTCCCGCCAGCACATTGTATTTCTTCCGCCGGGCAAAGGAGTAGGTGGGACAAAGCTTTTCCTGCAAGCCGATGGACACATGGTTATAGGTACGGTTGGTCAGCACTCGGATGATTTTGCCCATTCCAGTATTGGTTTTAGAAAACATCACATAGACATATTGCATTGGTTTTGCACTCCCTACTTTTTGCTTTCAGATTGAGTTGACGCAAAGGATTTATCTCCGGTATCCAGCACAGCAAATCTGCCTCCTGCTGGGCATACCTCCAGTTTTCCCACATAAACAAAAAATGCTTGTAGTTAAAGAACTACAAGCATTTGATGGCTCCTCAAGTTGGACTCGAACCAACGACCCTGCGGTTAACAGCCGCATGCTCTACCGACTGAGCTATTGAGGAATAACTGGTGCACTTCCAGGGACTCGAACCCTGGGCCCGCTGATTAAGAGTCAGCTGCTCTACCAACTGAGCTAGAAGTGCATAATGGTGACCCGTGGGAGAATCGAACTCCCGTTTGCGGCGTGAGAGGCCGCCGTCTTGACCGCTTGACCAACGGGCCACATCTGACAGCTTCATTATTATAACCCGGCTATCTCTGTTTGTCAACGGTTTTTCTTAAAAAAATTCAATTTTTTCAAAATTCTTTTTTTCAGTCTATTCCAACCCCAACCGCTGGGCCTGACTTTGGGTAAGGTAGCCGCATTGTTTCATCCGTCTCCATACCTGCCGCTGCCGCTGCCGGGCCAGTTCAGGGTTTTCGGTGGGTGCATACACCGAAGGTGCATTGGGCACACCGGCCATCATGGTGCATTGGTCAAAATCCATCTGCCCGGGGTCAATGCCATAGTACCCCTGCGCAGCTTGACCAATACCGTAATACCCCTCTCCAAAATAAATGCTGTTTACATACAGCTCCAAAATCTCCTCTTTCGAGTAGTTTTGCTCCAAATCCCAGCTCATAAACACCTCGGCAATTTTACGCTCCACCAGTTTTTCCTGGGTAAAATACATGGTTTTGGCCAATTGCTGGGTAATGGTACTGCCTCCCTGGTCGTAGCTGCCGCTTTTGATGTTATAAAGCAATGCACGCACCAGGGCAATGAGGTCAATGCCCTGGTGGATGTAAAACCGCTTATCCTCCACCGCAATCACTGCATCCAGATAGGTTTGAGGCAGTTGTTCCAGTGGGGTATAGCCCTCCTCCTGCTGAAGCTGGGCCACTTTTTGGGGCAGCGGCATTTGTGCCAAAGCCTGCCGGTACAGCTGGTATCCTTTGGTGGTAAGGCGCCCCACCCAAACTGCCCCTACCAAAGTAACCAGCAGTACCAAAATCAAGAGTGCCCACCCCACTCCATGGCGCTGTTTGTGCTGCATTGCTGCCCCCCTTTGTGTAAATTTTTAAATCTTTCTTTAGCATATACCAATTTTATACAAAATGCTACTCCCATGCAGCACTTCCAAAAGATTTTCTTTGCTTAAAACGACCTGTTTTCCCCTTTTTCTTCAAATAAAAAAAGAGAGCCATCGGCTCTCTTTTTTATACTGCTGTGTTTGATTCAAAAACAGGAGCGGTGCACTGCTCCATCAGCTCTGCAAAACGCTTGGGGTCCACCGGGCGGCTAAAATAATACCCCTGCACATTCTGGCAGCCGCAATCCCGCAAAAACCGGTACTGTTCTGGGGTTTCCACTCCTTCGGCAATGGTAACCACCTTCAGGCTTTGTGCCAGCAAAACGGCATGGCGCACAATGCTTTCGCCTTTTTCTGTTCCAATGGAGGCAATAAAGCTGCGGTCAATTTTAAGCACATCAAAATTCAGCTGGTGCAATGCCTTGAGGGAGGAGTACCCCACTCCGTAATCATCCAGCGAAACCGAAAATCCCCGCTGGTGCATCTGGGCAATTTGCTGGTGCAGTGCCTGCTCGTTTTCCTGCATATGGCTTTCGGTAATCTCCAGCTGAATCAAATCGGCCGGCACCCGGTAGCGGCAAAGTTGAGCGGTAAGAAACTCCATAACATCCTGATTTTCCAGGTAGGCCCTGGAAATATTGATGGAAATCGGCACCACCGGCAGCCCCTGCTGCCGCCAGTCACGCATCAGACGGCATACCTTGCAGAACATCAGCTGGTCAATTTGCCGAATGTTGCCGTTTCGCTCGCATATCTCAATAAAAGCAGCAGGGCTTTCCAGAGTGCCATCAC
>JAHLFP010000034.1 GCA_018883715.1 Candidatus Allofournierella pullistercoris
CAGTTCCAAAAGCGTACCATCCTTGTGGGGCAGGGCGGGGATTACATTCCACGTGGTCTGCACATCCGAATCCACCAATCCATTGACCGCTACAAACGAAGACTGGCTAAAGTAGTGGGAGGACTCGCCAGTGACTCGGTCTAGGTAGGGCTTGGCCTCGGACTGTTTCATATCCTCCTCAAACTCCCCATAGTTGGACAGCCACGGGTCCATCTGCTCTTGGGCGGTGATAGCCACCTTGCGGAGGGTGTTGTAGTTCCGGATAACCAAATCAGCCGGGGAAGTGTCTGCTTTGATTGGGTTGCTTGGGGTTGCCCGCTTTTGGTTTGGGATTGCTCATAATCGAATTGCTTGGATGCGGTTTGGCTCACCTGGGAGCGTGTTGCACTTTAAAAAATGGATGTCCAACAAAATCCAATCCACCCGGAAGCGTGTCCCCAGTGGTGAACTTGTCCTGTCCGGTTGGTTCCTGCCGCTGGTTTTTAGCCGGGCCTTTTGCGGACAATGTTCTTTCTTTTATCTTATCTTTTACGAATGATGTTTGCAAGTTTATTTTACTTTTTAATGACAAAGCAGGGCAGGGGTGCATGCTCCGCCCAGTTGGAAAAACCGCACTCCACCACGGTGTACTGGCTGATGGGAAGCTGGCGCAGCCAGGTGAGGATGGCCTGTTTTTCCTCAAACCCGTTCACACCCCCGCTGTACAGGCAGACGGACAAGATTCCGCCCGCCCGGAGCAGTGTGATAGCGGCGGCAAGTGCCTTTTGGGTGCTGGAAGCCTGGGTGAACAGGCTGTGATCCGCCCCCGGCAGATAGCCCAGATTGAACATGGCGCAGTCCAGTGGCTCTTGCACCAGCTGTTCCAGATGCTGGTGGTCGGCTTGTATCGCCCTGCCGATGGCGTCCAGGCCCAGACGTTTTAAGCGGGCATTTGTGGCATCCACCGCCTGGGGCTGGATGTCCAGCGCCAGCACCCGCCCCTCCGGCTGTGCCAACCTGCAGAGGAATTCGGTATCATAGCCGTTGCCGCAGGTGGCATCCAGATAGACCCCGCCAGGTTTCAGCCTGCTTTGTAGAAACAGGTGGGTCATGTTCACCGGGGTGAACTCCCGCTGGCGCACCCTGCGCCACAGCGAGCCTTCCAGCCTGAACTGGAATTTCTGCAACAGAGCCACCGCCGCCGGGGACTGCACACCAGAAGCCGTGTGAATGCTTTCCGGCTGAAAACCCCCAGTTTGTGCCAATATCTTTTTAAGAAAGAAACTGCCGTACCCTCGGTTTTGCCAGGCGGGGTCGATTTCCAGCCATTCCAGGTGCCAGCCCTCCCCCTGTTGGTGGCATTGGCAGTGTCCCACCGGGGTATTCTCCTTGTATAACACAAACCCCTGTGGGGTACGCTGTATCTGCATCTACTTGCCCTTTCCTTATTATTTATGCTACACTAAACAGCAGTGAAACCGCTTGTTTGCTTGATTTGAATTTATTATACTCGGATTTCACATTTTTTTCACCCCTCCATAAAATCTTTTTCACGGTTGTGGCGTACAATAAGGCCATAGGATTTTTGATTGCGCAGGGAAGCGGCGGCGGAAACGCCCTTCCAGATGACAGATAAAAGAGAGGACGAATCGACAATGGAAAACAAATGGGAATATGATTACAGCAATACAAACCCTTCTGGCCATGTACCGGATGAATACAACCCCATCCCCCAGTATGACGAGCCGCAGACCGCTGCCCCCCAGCCCCCTGCTGGTGAGCCGGGACAGCCCCGCAAGCCCCACCGGATTTTGGCAGGTGTGCTGGCCGTGGCTGTGGTGGCGGCGGTGAGTTTTGGCGGTGGCTATGCCGGATACCGTCTGGCCGACCGCACCGCAGGCACCCGGGTGGTTTATCAGGCCGCTTCCGGTACTTCCACTTCCGCTGCCCCCGGCGCACAGGATTTGTCCGGCGTGCTGAGCACCATCACCCCCAGCGTGGTTGCCATCACCACCGAGCAGATGGTTACCACCAGCTTCTGGGGTGGCCAGCAGATTGTAAGCGGTGCAGGCAGTGGCGTTATCATCACCACCGATGGCTATATCATCACCAACGCCCACGTGGTAGAGGGTGCCCAGCAGATTACCGTACAGCTGTCGGACGGGCGGGAGCTTTCCGCTCAGCTGATTGGCTCAGATAGCCAGAGCGACGTGGCTGTGGTTAAGGTGGATGCCACCGATTTGACCCCCGCCGTGCTGGCAAACTCGGATGACGTTGTGGTGGGCCAGGTGGCCATTGCTGTGGGCAACCCCAGCAGTTTGGGCATCACTGCCACCGATGGCATTATCAGCGCCCTGAACCGGAGCATTACCGTGGAGGGCAACACCATGAGCCTGATGCAGACCAGTGCCGCCATCAGCCCGGGTAACTCTGGCGGTGGCCTGTTCAACGCACAGGGTCAGCTGGTGGGCATTGTGAACGCAAAGAACACCTCGGAATACGCTGAGGGTCTGGGCTTTGCCATCCCGGTGAACACCGCCATGAGCGTGGCACAGGATTTGATGGAAAGCGGCTATGTAACCGGTCGTCCCGCCCTTGGCATCAGTGTTCTGACCATTGGCGACCTGCAAACTGCCATGCAGTACGGCGTTTCCACCCTGGGTGCTTATGTAACCGAGGTAAGTGAGGGCGGCGGTGCAGCCAATGCAGGCATGAAGCCCGGCGACCGCATTGTAAGCATGGGCGCAAAGACCATTATGTCCGCCACCGACGTGACCAACTTCCTGAAAGACTACTCTGCCGGGGACACCATTCAGGTGCAGGTGGACCGCGAGGGCGACCTGATTACCCTGGAGGTTGTACTGGGCGAGCGTCAGGGCTAATTGTACTATTCCTTCTTCTTTCTCCATAAAAACAGCCGAGTTTTCCCCAGCCGGGGAGGCTCGGCTGTTTTGCTTTTTTGGGGGTGGGATTGACGAAATGCCCGGTTGGCACTATCATAAACATAAGCGGATTTGTCTTGCTGGAAAGGAACAGTTACATGAAAGAATCCAAACATCAAGTGATTTTGAACACGGTGCAACAGCTTACCGAAAACTATACCACCCATGAATTGCTGAGCCTGAAGCAGGGTATGGAATTGCCCAGCCGCAAGGAGGTTGTCCGCCTGTTGGGGCAGCTAAAGCAGGTGCTCTTCCCCGGCTATTACGGGCCGGAAAGCCGGATGGGCACAAGCCCGGAACACTATGCGGGATACAAGCTGGACCAGTTGTATGATGGGCTGTGCCAGCAGATTAACCTGGCCCTTTTATACCAGTGCGGCTGTGAATGCTGTGGCAAGGTGGTGAACCAGCAGGCGGAGGAAATCTGCAACCAGTTTTTTGCCCAGTTGCCCAAACTGCAAGAGTTGTTGCTGAAAGACGTACAAGCCGGGTTTGACGGCGACCCTGCCGCCAAAAGCCGGGAAGAGATTATCTTCTGCTATCCCGGTTTTTATGCCATCTATATCTACCGGGTGGCGCACGAGTTGTACCGCCTGGACGTGCCGTTTATCCCCCGCATCATGTCCGAGTATGCCCATGGTGCCACCGGAATTGACATCAACCCGGGGGCAACCATTGGGGAATACTTCTTCATTGACCACGGCACCGGCGTGGTGATTGGCGAAACGGCGGAAATCGGCAACCATGTGAAGATTTACCAGGGCGTGACCCTGGGTGCCCTGTCCACCCGTGGCGGGCAGCAGCTGAGCGGCGCAAAACGGCATCCTACCATCTGTGACCATGTGACCATCTATTCCGGCGCATCGGTGCTGGGCGGTGATACCGTGATTGGTTCCAACAGCACCATCGGCGGCGGAACCTTCCTGACCGAGTCGGTGCCCCCCAACAGCCGGGTGCTGGCAAAACGTCCCGAACAGATGATTAAATCCCCCACCGAGTTATCCGAATAAGCAAAACCAGCCCCCTGTTTTAAGCAGGGGGCTGGTTTTTTGGTGTATGTTCTAGCGGGTAAACGGCAGGTTTACCGCTGTATTTTGCCATTTCTACCATCCGTCGGTTTGCATTGTGACCGTCGGGGTTTACAATAAAACTATCCTGAAAGCAAAGGAAGTGGAGCAATGGACAGCAAGAAGTTTGGCGCTTTCATCGCGGCGAAAAGCAAAAGGGTTGACCCAAAAACAGCTGGCAGACAGGCTATCCGTCACCGACAAGGCGGTTTCCAAGTGGGAGCGAGGGCTGGGTTTCCCGGACATTAAGCTGCTGGAACCTTTGTCCCAGGCATTGGATGTGTCCATCCTGGAACTGATGCGTTCCTAGCATGTTGTCTTGGTCGCAATGGGTGTGATTTTGCTGGTTGTAAGCTGGAAAAGGCACAGACAAAAACTGACCTATTCATTCACCCTGCTGTTGGCGGTGCTGGCACTTGTGTTCCCTATTATCCTGTTCCTGTTTTTAGCCTTTGCCTTTGTTCTGGGCGGGCCGATTCCGCAATAACGGTTTGGTGAGAGTATGGAAATGTCACAGACGATTTGCACACAGCGGCTTCCTATTTCTTTTGCCAGCTTCATGGCATTAAAAGACGGTTTGTGGGCTGTCTTTGGGGGCT
>JAHLFP010000035.1 GCA_018883715.1 Candidatus Allofournierella pullistercoris
GGACAGCACAGCCTTGTCATCTATTTATTGCATCAGCCGGTTATTTATCTCTCTGTGTGGGGGATAAGTTCCCTGTTTGCCGCTTAATGCTGGCCCTGTGTCCCATGCAGATAAAAACCCCTTAACCGGGGTTATCTCCGGCTTTTTCAGAGGTACATCTTGCTCTTCCGCTCAGGATGAAACAGCCCTGCGCAAGCTTGTAAATCAAGTGCCTGGGCTGTTTTATTTGGGCTAGTCTTTTGTATACCTATATGGTATACTTAAACTGTGTTACAGGAATTCCATCAACGCTATAAAGGTTAGGTATCAATATGAAGGACTTTGACCCGGGCTTTCCCGCCCGATTGACGCTATATCCAAATCCAGAGGGGTGGACACTGCTTCGCTGTGAAAGCAACTGTGCCCAGCTTACCCTACCGGACATGGTGCAGGATAAGCCCATTACCCAGATTGGGGACTATGCGTTCAGCAGTCGTGCCCCGCGCCATCCACAAGATGAAACCCAGTGTTTGGTTGTGCCCAGTGAGGGGCAAGAAATCTCCCACTCTGCCAGCGCACTGGAACAGCTGGTTCTTCCTCGGTTTGTAAAAAGCATCGGGAACTATGCCTTTTACGGGTGTACCAAACTGTCCCATCTGAGCCTTTCGGACGCTCTTCGTCAAGTGGGAGCGGATGCTTTTATGAACTGCTTCTCCATGAAGGAATTGTCCGTTGCCGGGCAGCTCCCCCATATGCTGGGACTGCGCCAGCTTCTGCGGGAGCTTTGCGGAGAACTGACCGTAAGCGTGGAGAACCTGGACCAGCCATATACCCTGCTTTTTCCCGCCTATGAAGAAGAGCATGAGGAGATGGCCGCCCCCCATATTTTCCATTACCACATTGCAGGCGAGGGATATCTCTATCGCCAGTGTTTCAACCAGGACGAATTCCAGTTCAGTGAGTACGATGCCGCCTTTGCCCTTTTGCTTAAAACCCATTCCTTTGCCTTTGCGGTTCAGGTGGCGCTTTCCCGGCTTTGCTATCCGGTGGCTTTGAGCCAGACAGCAAAACAGGAATATATCGCGTGTTTGAAACAACATCCAGATTTGGCATTCTCCCACTGCCTGAAACAGCGGGATACTAGGCTGTTATCCGCTTATCTGAAGCTGAATTGCTGGGACAAACAGTCCCTGGAAACCGCCTGCAACCATGCTCGCTCTGCCGGAAACACCCAGGCGGTGGGCCTGCTTTTGGCCCATTTACAACCCTCTTGCCAACAAACCGAGCGGGCAAGATTTTCACTCTAACAGATTGTTAAAGGAGGTTTTCCCATGAGCAATACTTCCTCTTGGGAGGAAATCGGTGAGAAAATCCTATCTTCCGCTCGCAGTGAGCTTTATATGAACTTACCCTTTTTGGATGTGGCTTTGGGCAGTCTTGTTCCGGATTGTGGCCAGCATACCCCCCGCATCGCCACCGATAGCCACAAGTTGTATTACAATGGAAGCTGGGTTGCCTTGCAGTATGAGCAGGCTCGTTCCCTTGTGTGCAGAGCCTTTTTGCACAGCTTATTGCACTGTATGCTCCGCCACCCTCCCAAAGCAAAAGGGCGGGATGCCACCCTTTGGGATGTAAGCTGTGACATTGCGGTTGAATCCATCCTGGACAGCCTGCCCTATGCCTGCTTGACCCCTCGCACCAGCCGTGCCAGAAGAAACCATTGGTACACCCGGCTGCGTAGTGACATGCCAGTGCTGACAGCAGAATCCATCTACCGCTTTTTGCGGCGCAATCCCCTGGATGAATTGGAACTTGCAAGCCTGGCGCGGGAGTTTTTGGAGGACGACCACCAATACTGGGTTTTGGCAGGAGAGGACCAGCAACAGGAGTCTGCGCCCCAGTGGCAACAGATTGGACAGCAGGTACAAACCCAGATGGAAACCGTCATGTCCGAAGGCTTTGCGGATGGACAGGCGGTTTTGGAACAACTGCGGGTGGAGCATCAGGATGTTACCAACTACCGATGGTTTCTGCATCGCTTTGCTGTCTTAGGTGAAGAGATGGCGGTGGATGCCGATGCCTTTGACTATGGCTATTATTCCTATGGTCTGCGCCGCTATGGCAATATGCCATTGATTGAGCCAGTGGAAAACAAGGAAAGCCGGAAAATCCAGGATTTGGTCATCGCCATTGATACCTCCATGTCCACCTCCGGTGAGTTGGTTCGCCAGTTTTTGGGATACACCTACACCATCTTGAAGGATACCGAGAGTTTCTTTCGGAAAATTAACCTGCGGATTCTGCAATGCGACAATCAAATTCGCTCGGATGTCTTGATTCAGGATGCAAAACAGCTTGCGGAATACATGGAGGATTTCACCCTGATTGGGCAAAGTTCCACGGATTTTCGCCCGGTGTTCACCCATGTGGAACAGCTGATTCAGCAGGGCAGTTTCCACCGACTGCGCGGCCTTGTCTATTTCACAGACGGCCTTGGGGTATACCCTGCCCACCGTCCCAGTTTTGAAGCCGCCTTTGTGATGCTGGCTGGACAAAGCCATCCAGAGCGGGTTCCGGTATGGGCTACCCGCCTGCTGATTGACCAAGACGAACTGTTACAAGGAGAATAATTTTATGAACATAAAACGTGCAAAACAGGAAATTATGGATACGGTGCGGGCTTACCTTGCAAAGGATGAGTTTGGCAACTATCGCATTCCCTCTCTGCGCCAGCGTCCCCTGCTTTTGATGGGCCCTCCCGGCATTGGCAAAACCCAGATTATGGAGCAGGTGGCCCAGGAGATGGGGGTGGGGCTTGTTTCCTACACCATTACCCACCACACCCGGCAAAGCGCCTTGGGTCTGCCCTTTATCAGCCAGGAAGAATTTGAGGGCAACTCTTTTTCTGTGACGGAATACACTATGAGCGAAATTTTAGCCTCGGTGTATCGCCTGATGAAGCAGACGGGACAAAAGGAAGGCATTTTGTTTTTGGATGAAATCAACTGTATTTCCGAAACACTGACCCCCATGATGCTTCAATTTTTGCAGTACAAAAGTTTTGGCAACCAGAAACTGCCGGAAGGCTGGGTGCTTGCCACCGCTGGCAACCCGCCGGAATACAACAAATCTGTGCGGGAATTTGACGTGGCCACGCTGGACCGTGTGAAACGGATGGACATTCAGCAGGATTATGGGGTCTGGAAAGAATACGCACTGCGCAAAGGCTTGCACGGGTCGGTTTTGTCCTATCTGGACCTGCGCAAGGAAAACTTTTACCAGATGGAGCCCGCCGCCGGAGGAATGCAGTTTGTCACCGCCCGTGGATGGGAGGACTTGTCCGAACTGTTGCAGGTCTATGACCAGCTTGGGCTGAAAGCGGATAAAGAGGTAATCAGCCAGTACATCCAGCTTCCCCGCATTGCCCGGGATTTTGCCAGCTATCTTGCCTTGTATGAAAAGCATCGCCAGGTATTCTGTGTGGATGAAATTCTTTCTGGACAGTCCACTGCGTTACAGCGGCGGGAGCTTTCCTCCGGTGCTTTTGATGAAAAGTTGAGTGTTCTGGGCTTGCTTTTGTCCCGTCTGCGGGAACATACCAAATCCTGCTTTGAAACAGAGCAGGTATTACAGCAGCTCCATGAACTTCTTTCTCAGCTGAAAGAAAATCTGGACGAAATCCCTGTTTCCTCTTGGCTGGAAGCACAGATTCAGCTTCTTTTAGAACAAATTCAGCAGAAAAAACAGCAAGGGGCAGGAGCGGATTCCCTCTATCCCCTAATGCGCACCAGCCGAGTGTTGGAGCAGTTCCTCCACACCCTGCAACAGCAAAAGCCTTTGGATGAATTCACGCTCTTGAAAGAGGAATTCCAAAAGCTGGCAGACGAGCATGAGGATTCCATCCAATCGGTACAGCAAAAACTGGAGTTCGCCTTTGCGTTTTTGGAGCAAGCACTGGGAGAAAGCCAAGAGCTTGTTATGTTTGCCACCGAGCTAACCGCCGGGTATCATACCTCTTGGTTTATTCAGCAGTTTGGCTGTGATGCGTATTTCCGGCACAATCAGTCCCTTCTGTTTGATGACACTGAACAGGCACTTCGCAGTGAAATTGCCGCTTTAAAGCAAGGGATTCCCTCGAGCAACTAATTTTTAGTGTTTCTTGTCCACAGTTTTCAGCAGGTTTAGCCTTCGGATACAAAAAGGACTTTTCCATTTTCAGATAACAAAAACACGACCCAGAATTTGGGTCGTGTTTTTTTAATGGGCAAGAATATTATACCTTTGTAGAGGTGTGTTCGTTATCCCCTGTCACAAAGAAGCCGCTTGTCTTGTTCTTCTTTGCAATGTACATAGCCTGGTCAGCCGCTTTGTACAACTGGTCATAGGTGTTCATATCCTGCTTTACAACCACTGCACCGATGCTCAGTGCAACATGGAACTCTTTATAGGGAGCAAATACATCTTCATTTACCCGCTCGATTAGAGCCTGCAATTTTTGGCTCAGTGTCTGCTGGTCGATGGCCTTAGGCACATAGACAAAGAATTCATCACCGCCCAAACGGCACTTAATATCTCCCTGTCGGAAGTATCCATCCATCCATCTGGAGAAACGTTTGAGCAACTCGTCACCTACCGGATGGCCCAGATTGTCGTTCACCTTTTTAAAGTTGTCAATATCAAACAACAACATAACACCCTCTGCGTTGGTGCGCTTAAGGCAAAGTTCCACTCTTTGCTGGCCGCCGATGCGGTTTAACAGTCCAGTCAAGGGGTCAATCAAGGAACGCTCTTTCAGCTCACGGTTGCGGATAACTTCCTGATGGATGTCCGCAATACGTCCAATGGCATACACCAGTGTGCCATTTTCATCCAGAATCCCCTTAACAGTCAGTCGATACCAACCAGCAGAAGTGCCTTGCTTCAGCTCCACATCCATGGTGCCATCCGTCTTATCCAGAATCATCTTGCGGATGTACTGATAAAACTCCATTTCTTCGGCACTGTGCAACTCACCATTTTCTGCCGCTTTGCTGAACTGCTCTACCTGTCGTTTTCCAGCAAAAAGCACATGGTTGTTCTCGATACGCAGAGAGTCAGTGTTGTAATCATACTCAAACAAGCACTCATTCACCAGGTTGGAGAACTGATACAAACGTTGATTTTGCTGTGCAACCTTTTGCAGCATATCATTTTTGGAGCGTATGGAATCCAGGTACATCAGAATGCCCAGCATGAGCAAAATTGCACCTGCAAACAAAAGCTGCCAGCGATATGTGCTTAAAAACTCCTGCCAAGTATAGTTTACATTCTGCACTGTGTTGCTGTACATTACTTCCTGTTTGGTTGCTTCGTCCAGCGTAGCAAAATAGCTATTGATAATGCTTAGCAGTCGCTGTTTTTCTGGGTTTGCAAGGCCAACACAGTAGCTTACCGGACGCACATTGGACCAGTCCTGGGTCATATTGCGGTACAAATCCTGCTTTGCCAGATAATAGCTTACGCTGTAGGAATCCAGATAAACTGCATTCATTTCACCCTCTTGCAACAGGCTCAACTGTTTTTTCACATTGAAGAGACGGATAATAGGGCCTTCTTCATCCGATGTGCCTTGTGCGACTCGGCTATTGCTTACCAGCACCAGTCGGCTGTCAATGTAAGGCCGGGAAAGCACCATTTCAGTTATATTTACAAGAGCAGAGTCTCTGGGGATGGCTGCGACCAGGTCTACCTCTCTATTTTGAATCATCTCGAGCGCCTGTTCGTAATCGGACGCAATCACAAACTCATAGTTGAGTCCCATGGCCTCTTTCATACGGGAAAAATATTCTGCCACCATGCCATACGCCTTGTTGCTACGAGCGTACTGAATGGGTGCAGAACCATCCAACAACAGCACTTTCACCACACCCAGGCTCGCCATATAGCCCTTGTTGTCAGAGGAAAGAGTAAATTCTACTCTTTGGGAGAAATGCTTCTCATACAGCTCGTTTTGCAGATAGGGAGTTGCCTCTTGCAATTCTGCCATAGCAAGGTCAAGCTGTTGCAAAAGCTGGCTGTTTTCCTTGGTGACGGCAAAATAATAGGGACTGGGAGCAAAGTGGGCAATGGCCTTCATGTCATCTTCCTTGGACAGATCCACCTGAATCATGGCATCCGGTTCTCCGGAGTGAACGGCCGATGCTGTCTCATAATAGCTCTCATACTCCACACCTTCGTAATTAAAGCCATTGGCTTCCGCCAATTTTTGTAGCAGTTCCACACCTTTGTTGCCGGGCTGATAGCCAATCCGTATACCATCCCAGTTTCGATAGTCCTCTTCCAAATACTCCACATTGTCCAGTGCGGTTGCTAAAATACGGTAGCTGGTGCCATATGGAAAGCCGGAGTAACCGTACCGTTCTTGCAATGCGGGAATTTTATTCATAGCCCCCAGCAGGTCAATTTCACCCTTTTCCAGCATGTCCATCAAGGTCAAAATCTGCTCGTTTAGGGTGCCTTTCACTTCCACATATTCGTATTCCCAGCCGGTGTATTTTTTCAGCTCATTCAGATAGTCTACAGTGTAACCGGTGTAGTTGCCATTTTCATCTCGCTTGGTTAGTCCTGGCTGAGATGGGAAACCAACTCGTACCACCTGACCGACCTGCCGTGGGATAGCGGTTGCTTCATCTGCGTATCCTGCCACCGTTAAACTGACGGTCAAAATCAGTGCAAGACATAGTGCCACAATGCGTTTCATCGTTTGTTTGTTCCTTACCTTATTGTATATTGGCTTTATTTTTACTTTTATAGCCCCGAAATTCATGCTTATAAATTATTAAAGCATTCACTGGAGCGTCTATACTTAATGTCTCCTATTAGAATACACGAACCCTTAGATTCTATCAAGTGGTATTTTAGAAAATCCTATGATTTTAAGCGGTTTTTCCGCCCAAATTCCCCCAATTTAAGAATTATTTAAACATCTGTAAACCCACGTGTTTTAGAAAAATAAAAAATCGGCCCTGGTTTTTATCCCAGAGCCGAGTTTGAGTTACTGGATTTCCACTACTTTGTAGCCTGCATCCTGCACTGCCTGTTTCAGCACATCATCCTGCACATCAGCAGTCAGGGTCACATTTGCGCACTTGTTTTCCAGGTCCACCACTGCACTTACACCATCAAGGGCGTTCAAAGCCTTTTCCACATGGGCTTTGCAGTGACCACACATCATGCCTTCAATTTTAATTACCTTGTTCATTGTGTTACCTCCTATTGTTACATTCATTTGGATGCCTTCACTTTGGGTTGTCTCCTGCACAGGCTCTTGGGTTTCCAAAGAGCGGAACAGGTTCAGACGCAGTGCGTTGGACACCACGCAGACACTGGACAAGCTCATGGCTGCCGCCGCAATCATGGGATTGAGCACCAGTCCAAAACCCACAAACAGTCCCATCGCCACCGGGATGCCGATGCTGTTATAGAAGAAGGCCCAGAACAGGTTTTCCCGAATATTGCGAATGGTTGCACCGGAAAGCCGAAGTGCATTCACCAAATCCCACAAATCACTCTTCATGAGTACCACGTCGGCGCTTTCAATGGCCACGTCTGTACCTGCACCGATGGCAATGCCCACATCAGCACGAGCCAGTGCAGGGGCGTCGTTGATGCCGTCGCCTACCATTGCCACCTTGTGACCCTGCTCTTGCAGTTTTCTTACCTGCTGTTCTTTATCCTGAGGCAGAACCTCTGCAATGACGGTTTCCAGCCCCAGCTGTTTCTGAATGGCCTGTGCGGTGCGCCGGTTGTCACCGGTAAGCATTACCACAGACAGTCCCATCTTCTTCATCTGAGCAATGGCAGCCTTGCTGGTGGGCTTGATGGGGTCAGCCACTGCCACAATGCCCAAAAGTTTACCGCCCTGAGCAAAGAACAAGGGGGTTTTTCCCTGCTCTGCCAGTGCATCTGCCTGCTGTTTGACCAATGCAATCTCCACACCGGCCTGTTCCATCATCCGGGCATTACCTGCCAGGTATTCCTGTCCCTGCCAGATGGCACGCAGACCCATGCCGGGCACTGCCTCAAATTTTTCCGGAGGAAGCAGTGCTTCCCGGTTTTGCACTGCGGACACAATGGCCTCTGCCAAGGGGTGCTCACTGCGCAGTTCCAAACTTGCGGCAAGCCCCAGCAATTCCTCCTGAGATTGACCTGCCAGCGGAATAATATCTGTGAGTACCGGTTTACCCTTAGTGATGGTTCCGGTTTTATCCAGTACCACGGTGTCAATTTTATGGGCATTTTCCAGGCTTTCTGCGGTTTTGTAAAGGATGTTCATCCGAGCGCCCTTGCCTGTACCCACCATGATGGCCACGGGGGTGGCAAGTCCCAAGGCGCAGGGGCAACTGATGACCAATACCGAAATAGCGCGAGCCAGTGCGAATTCCAGTCCGCCACCCAGCAGCATCCAAACCACAAAGGTAAGCACCGCAATGGCCATTACCACCGGGACAAACACACCGCTCACCCGGTCTGCCAGCTTGGCAATGGGCGCTTTGGTTGCGTTTGCATCCTGTACCAGGGCAACAATCTGCGCCAAGGTGGTGTCCTGTCCCACCTTCTCTGCCCGGAAGGTAAAGCTACCAGCCTTGTTGATGGTGGCGGCCACAACCTTGTCGCCGGGATTTTTTTCCACCGGAATACTTTCACCGGTAATGGCAGATTCATCCACGCTGGAGTTTCCTTCCAGCACACTTCCGTCCACCGGGATGCGCATACCTGGTTTTACACAAACCACATCGCCGGGTTTTACCTCTTCCGCTGGAATTTCCTGTTCCACACCATCCCTCAACACAAGGGCAGTCTTGGGGGCAAGGTTCATCAGGGCTTTCAAGGAGTTGCTTGTCTTACCCTTTGCCCGTGCTTCCAGATATTTACCCAAGGTAATCAGAGCAAGGATGGTTCCAGCGGACTCAAAATACAAATCCATCCGGTATTTGTCCACAAGCTGGGTGTCACCAATGCCAAGACCCCATCCAATCAGGTACATGGCAAACAGGCCATAGGCCACTGCCGCGCCACTGCCCACTGCAATCAGGCTGTCCATATTGGGACTGCCATGAAATAGGCTCTTGAATCCGGTAATGAAAAATTTCCGGTTCAGGTACATAATGGGCAGTGTGAGCAAGAACTGGGTCAAGGCAAACACCATTGCACTGTGTGTGCCGTGGAAAAAGTGGGGCAAGGGGGCACCCATCATATGTCCCATGGAGATATACATCAAGGGAACCAGGAACGCAAAGGAGCCAATCAGCCGGGTTTTCATCTCCTTGTATTCCTTTTCCAAGATATCTTCCTGGGAAACCGTAGGCTGAGTCGCTGTTCCTTGGGTTACAGGGCTTGCCCCGTACCCGGCTTGATGGACGGCTTTGGTTATTTCTGGTGCGCCCAGTTTTGCGGAATCATATTCCACTGTCATCTGGTTCGCCAGCAGATTGACCTGTACATCTTCCACTCCATCCAATTTTTTTACGGCACGTTCCACCGCCGCACTGCAGGCGGCACAGGTCATGCCTGTTACATTGTATTTTTCCTTCATGGAATGCTTCACCTCTTCCTTTTAGCTAGGAAAGTTGTTTGGTATCTTTCTCTTACCATCCTTATGATACCACCCTAAGCCCGTAAGGACAATGGAGAGGTAGTTTGAATGAAAGTTGTTTTTCTCAACTGCCGTTCCAGTTCAGTTGCTTGGCTCTGTATCTTCCAGTACCTGTGTCAACTGTTTGTCCGCAAGGTTCATGGTTTGCTGTACCTGAACCAAACCATCCAGCATCTGCTGGGATTGCTGGCAACGAGCCAGTTCCACAAGCCGCTGTAAGGTGGCTTGCACCGCCTGCATCTGCTCCTGTAAAGTGCGCCGGTCCAGCTTACAGGCAAGCTCCAGTTCTCCCTTTTGGCGGAGAATCTCTGCCCGCATGGCCCAGCCTTCCTGGTTACAACCAGGGAGTTCGTCCAGCAGTTCCAGGGCACGGTCAAAGGATTTTTTCCGGGCGTACAGGCTGGCCAGCAAACTTACAGCTTCTCGGTGAAGTTCCGGCTGTTCTATCTGTTGGCCCCGATGTGCCAGTTGAATCATCAATGCCAACTGGGACTCCTGTTCTTCGGTGGAGAATGCACCGAACCACCGCTCCAAAAGCTGTGCCGCCCGGTAGGCCAGATACAAATCATTGGGGTATTCCTGCACCAGTTTTTTGCACGAATCCCCTGCCCCGGTGATTTCCCCTTTTTGGAATTGCTCCTCAATCTGTTCCAGCTGGGTGTCCACCTGCTGACGGGTAAGCACCGGGCTGAACTCCAGCAGTTCATCCAAACTGCAATCCAGCGCTCTTGCCAAAGGACACAGGATGCTCACATCCGGCAGGGCACTTGCGGTTTCCCACTTGCTTACCGCCGCACTGCTTACCCCCACCAGCTGAGCCAGCTGTTCCTGGGTGTATCCTTTGCTTCTTCTCTTTTGCTGAATGGTTTTTGCCACGTTATTCTGCATGGTATTCTTCCCCCTTTTCTGCTTCTTCTTGTTGTTCCTGCGCTTTCCGGGCCGTTTCCTTTATAACCCCATCGTACCCTGTCAGGGCCGCAAAAGGAGAAAACTGGGCCGCTCTGTCCTCCATAGACATGGGTTTTCTTGTTTTGGAAACATGGTGGGGCAGATGGAGAATATCTTCATAGGAATCTTTCATGCCTTGTGTCCTCCAATGGTTTTGTTCCGCTCCTTTGCGGTTGCGCCTTCCTGTAAATTCATGCCTTTCAAAATGGCGTTTTTGCCAAACTTCTTTTTTATATCCAGCAGGGCCTGTTGCATCCGCCGCTCTTTTTGCCGCTGCTGCTGACGCTGTTCCTGCTCTTGCCGCTGGGCTTCGTAATCCGTGAAGAAATCCAGCTGTTCGGCCTGCTGGGTTTGGGTGGGTGCCTGATGTTCCGGCAAAACCTGCTCCGCCACAATGTTCAGTCTGCGAATTAACAAATCCGGGTTTACAATTCGGTCAAACAGCTGGGTGGCGGCCTGTAAAATCTCCTTGGTGGAGGAGGTATAGCCATCCATAGGCTGGGTGCCATGGGCTGGTTTTGGGATACTGCGCCCATAGGCATCCTTTGCAACCGGCCCAAAGTATTTCTTACGACTTGAGTCGGTTAGGTTCAGTATATCGTATCCCACCGTGAGCACGATTTTGCTGGTCATCAGCCCCTTGTCCACGAGGGTAAGGGAGAGCATCTCCGCCATTTCCCGCACCACAAGCCGGGCCTTGTCCGCTGGGTAGGGTTCGTTCAGCACCTGCCCCGAACCAATGCTGTGGTTGCTGGGACGGTATGCCTTCACCGCCTGCACGGTGCAGGGTTCCCACCCCCAAGCATGGTCAATGAGAAGCTCTGCATTTTTGCCAAATAGCCGATAGAGCAGATCCTCATCCTGCACAGAACGACGTGCCACGTCCCCCATGGTGAACATACCATGTTCCTGCAATTTTTTTGCATACCCCGGCCCTACCCGCCAGAAGTCTGTGAGCGGGCGGTGGCTCCATAAGGTTTTGCGATAACTCATTTCATCCAGCTGGGCAATCCGTACCCCGTATTCATCCGCCGGGATGTGCTTTGCCACAATGTCCAGTGCCACCTTGCACAAAAACAGGTTGGTTCCAATGCCCGCCGTGGCTGTGATTCCAGTGGTTTGAATCACGTCCAAAATGATTTTTCTTGCCAGTTCCTTGGGGCTTAGACGGTAGGTGTCCAGATAATTGGTAACGTCCATAAAGACCTCGTCAATGGAATAGACGATAATGTCTTCCGGGGCGATGTATTTCAGATACACCTGATAAATTCGACTACTGTATTCCATATAATAAGCCATCCGAGGTGGTGCAATCAGATAACCCACCTTCAGACAGGGATTTTCCGCAAGCTGGGCGGCAGAATAGGATGCTCCGGATAGGATTTTGCCCGGTGCACGGTTTTTGCGCTGGACATTTATCTTGTTCACCGCCTGCACCACCTCAAACAGACGTGCCCGACCGGAAATTCCATAGGCTTTTAAGGGCGGTGTAACCGCAAGACAGATGGTTTTTTCGGTGCGGTTTGGGTCTGCTACCACCAGGTTGGTGTCCATAGGGTCAAGTCCCCGCTCCCGGCATTCCACCGATGCGTAAAAGGATTTTAAATCAATGGCAAGATAGGTTCTTTCACACATACAGGGCGACTCCTTTCCGGGGGTAGGCTTTATACTGGTATTCTATCATATTTCCCATAAAAATGGAATTTGTATAACCCTGCGCCCTATTCACCCAGGGATACTGTCCTAAACCAATACAAAAATGCTCCCCACCAGTCTTATACCGGTAAGGAGCATCTTTTTCAAATTTTATAGCACTCAAGTCATCAGTCCATGTATTGCATGCAAAGCCACCAGCCCTATTACAAGAAGGGAGACACCGCCGTGTACTTTTGGCATACACTTTTTTCCGATCTTGCTTTGTACTGTTGACACAATCATAAATCCAAGCAAAACCATCCACGCCAGCTTGCCGGAAATCATAGCTGGAGCTTTTCCTGACACAATCCCATGCCAACATCCAAACATCACCAGAAGCCAGCCGAACCATATATGCAGGGACAAGATGCGTTGTATCCAGGGATATTTTCTCGTGATGCCTGTTTTCTTCAAAGGAACAGCCATGCAAAGCACCAGCAACACCACGCAAATAACCACAAGTACCTGATTCATCATACCACGAACATCCTTCCTGTTTTGACCTATGAACTATCCTTTTTATGAAGTTAGTCATAGCTAACAACAGGATTATACTATGCACCCCGAATCCAATTCAAGCCGATTTTTCGATTTTTAATTTTTCGGTCAATATTTCAAAGCTACTCTAGGCTTTTTGTAAGTGGACATAGGTGCTTCTACATTTTAATTTAATTGTTCCGTTGATGGAATTAACAAATCAAAAAGCCAGCCGGATATTCATCCAGCTGGCTTTTGCATTCAAATCTTAGCGATCCAAATCTTCTTCGTTTTCCAGGTTGTGCCAAACGTTCTGCACGTCGTCGTCATCCTCCAAAGCATCCAGAAGACGGGTCATCAGCTTTTGGTTGTCTGCATCGGTGATGGCGGAAGTGGTGGAAGGCACCATTTCAACGTCGGCAGACAAGAACTGGTAGCCCTTGTCCTCCAGTGCCTGACGCACAGCAGAGAAGTTCTCCGGAGTGGTGGTTACCTGAACCAGGTCATCGGACATATCAAAGTCCTCTGCACCTGCATCAAAGCAATCCTCCATCACTTTTTCCTCGTCCAGACCTTCGCCATCCAGCACGATAACACCCTTCTGGGTGAACAGGAAGCTTACACAGCCCATATTGCCCAGATTGCCGCCAAACTTATCAAAGTAATGGCGCAGGTTTGCGGCGGTACGGTTGCGGTTGTCGGTGAGGGTTTCCACCATCATAGCAATTCCGCAGGGACCGTAACCTTCATAGGTGATGGATTCATAGCTATCCTTTTCGCCACCCTCGGCCCGCTTGATAATCCGCTGGATGTTATCGTTGGGCACGTTCAGGCTCTTTGCTTTTGCAATCAAATCCCGCAACTTGCCGTTGCTGGCGGGGTCAGAACCGCCCATGCGCACTGCCACGCTGATTTCACGACCTACTTTGGTGAACAATTTTGCTTTTTGTCCATCCGTCTTTTCTTTTTTGCGCTTAATGTTGTTCCATTTACTATGTCCAGACATACAAGCATCCTCCTATTTTTCATTGAACCATGGTTCAAATAAATACAGACACCTCGCTATTATAGCACAAAAGGACGTTCAATTCAATGTAAGTCTATCTCCTTGCTGGTTAGAGATTCCAGTTTTCATGCAGGGTATATTTTACCCATGCAGGGGTACAATACTGACAAGAACAACCTGAACCCTCGCACAAACCGAGGTTGTTCCAATCATTTCTTTTATAAGGAGAACACTTGTATGGAAACTCGTAACGCAAAGAACGCTACCCGCAACAGCACCAAGAATGCAAACCAGAATGCCAGCCAGACCACCAGCAAAAACGCTGCAAAGAACACTGCTAAAAACGCAAAGAATGCAAGCCAGAATGCTGAAAACACCACCGGCGGCCGTGCTAAGGCAAGCAACAGCAATGCCCGCAACTGCAAGTAAGACACCTGCTTAAACCGTTGCAAAAAAGGCTGAGAGGAATGCTCCCTTTGGAACATCTTCCCTCTCAGCCTTTTTCTTTATTCTGCTTTTACCGCTTCGGGTTCTGCAACTTCTGCAATCTTTTGGGGAACAGGTGCAGCAGGGTCATACCGCTCCCACAGCAGGTCAAACAGCTCCAAAATGCGGTCGTTTTGACCGGTCAAATACAGCCATCCAAACAGTGCCTCAAATCCGGTGGAGGCACGATATTCCTGGGGAGTTGCGTGCTTCGCCACCGAAGCCTTGCTGGCATTTTTCCCCCGGCGCAGTACGTCCTGTTCGGTCTGGGTTAACTCCCCTTCCAAGGTGGCCAGTGCTCGATTTTGCCCCTTTGCGGACACATACTTAATGCAGGTTGCATGGAGCTTTCCGGGCGCCATACGGGTGCGTTCCACCAGTCGCTGGCGCACCAGCAGTTCAAACACGCCGTCTCCCACAAAAGCCAGGTTTAGGGGGGACTGTTCCCGGATATCAATTTCAGGATTTGCTTGAAATAACATCAGGCTACTTCCTTCCTTTTAGAAGATATAGTCAAACTCGTACTCGCCGATTTTGATGGTATCTTCTTCCTCTACACCCTGTGCCACCAGGTCACGCAGGATGCCGCTTTCATCCAGCTGGCGCTGGAAATACTGCAAGCTTTCATAGTCTTCCACATCGCTACCAGACAGGATACGCTCCAGCCAGGGTGCGTCAATGGTGAACTCGTGTTCGTCGGTTTTGGTGATGGTGTACCGACGCTCGCCTGCAACCGGCTGCTCGGGCACAAAGTCGGGTTCAAACCGCTGGACAGGAGGCAGCTCCTGCAAGCGCTCCCACACCATGCCAGGCAGGGGCTTCAAGCCCTGATTGGTTGCGGCAGAGATAGGCAGGAACACCAGTCCCTTGCTCTCCACATACTGGCGGAATGCTTCCACCTGCTCTTCGGTGGCAATGTCGCACTTGTTGCCCAGAACAATCTGGGGACGCTGAGACAATTCCGCACTGAAGTTTTGCAATTCCGAGTTGATTTTCTCAAAGTCTTCCACCGGGTCACGACCTTCACAGCCGGACACGTCCACCACATGAAGCAGCAAACGGCACCGCTCCACATGACGCAAAAAGTCGTGTCCAAGGCCGATGCCCTCGCTTGCGCCTTCAATCAAACCGGGGATGTCAGCCGCCACAAAACTCTGCTCCGGGCCAACCTTTACCACACCCAGAACCGGGCTCAAGGTAGTAAAATGGTAGTTTGCAATCTTGGGTTTTGCCGCACTGATAACACTGATAAGGGTGGATTTGCCCACGTTGGGGAAACCAATCAGACCCACGTCTGCAATCAGTTTCAGCTCCAACCGGATTTCATATTCCTGCCCAGGCAGACCGGGTTTTGCAAACTTGGGAATCTGGCGGGTGGGGGTTGCAAAATGGCTGTTACCCCAGCCACCACGGCCGCCTTTTGCCACGATTACCGGTTCATCGCCAGAGATATCCGCCATGATTGCGCCGCTTTTTGCATCCTTAATCAGGGTGCCACGGGGCACTTTAATCACAAGGTCAGGGGCATTTTTGCCACTGCAACGGGAAGCACCGCCGTTTTCACCAGGCTGTGCTGCATATTTACGTTTATAACGAAAATCCATCAGGGTGGACAGGTTATCGTCTGCCACAAACACCACGTTGCCGCCACGACCGCCGTCGCCGCCGTCCGGGCCACCCGCCGCAACAAACTTCTCTCGATGGAAACTTACTGCACCGTCGCCGCCCTTGCCTGCCTTGATGGTAATTTTCGCCACATCTACAAACATCGACATTGTTGTATTTCTCCTTTGCTTGCCCGAAAGATACTTTCAGGCCACACGCAAAAAGCCAGGCCGAGTTGGCCTGGCTTTTGTATCAGATCTTACTGCTTAACGCTGACCTTTTTGCGGTCACGGCCTACGCGCTCGAAGCTCACGCGGCCATCCACCAGAGCAAACAGGGTGTCATCGCTACCGCGACCCACGTTCTCACCGGGATGGATATGGGTACCACGCTGACGAACCAGGATGTTGCCAGCCAGTACGAACTGACCGTCGGCGCGCTTTACGCCCAGACGCTTAGACTCAGAGTCACGACCGTTCTTAGTAGAACCTACGCCTTTTTTGTGTGCCATACTAGTTTACACCTCCGTTATTAGCCCTTAATGGCAGTAATCTCGACCTTGGTGTAGGGCTGACGGTGGCCCATGCGGCGCACGCTGCCCTTCTTAGGACGATAAGTGATGATGTTCAGCTTCTTGCCTTTGCCGTTCTTAACGACTTTGCCTTCAACGGTAGCGCCCTCAACAACGGGGGTGCCAACCTTAACAGAGCCTTCTGCGCCTACAGCCAGAACGGAGTTAAAGGTAACGTTGGAGCCTTCCTCGATGTCCATCTTCTCAACGAAGATTACATCGCCTTCCTGTACCCGGTACTGTTTGCCACCGGAAACAATGATAGCGTACATAGTAGTTTGCCTCACTTTTTTAAGACTCGCTGGACTAGTGGGCGGGTGAATGTTGCACACCTCTTGGTTGCCCGAACCATGCGGCCTTTTTACTATACCACAGTTTTTTTCGGTTTGCAAGTGTTTTCCGCTTAAAATCTGGTTTTCAGCTTTGCTGGCAAGCGGCCTGAACCGTATTCACCAGCAACATGGCACGGGTCATGAGTCCAACCCCGCCGGGAACAGGGGTAATGGCGGATGCATGCTCTGCCACTGCCTCAAAATCCACGTCCCCGCACAAGGTGCCATCTTCCAGTCGGTTGATACCCACATCAATGACCACCGCACCGAGTTTGACCATCTCCTGTGTGACAAAACGGGGTTTTCCCACTGCCGCAATCAGCACATCTGCCCGGGCACAGATTTCTTTCAGGTTCTCTGTCCGGGAGTGGCAGATGGTAACGGTGGCATTTTGCTGTAATAACAGCATGCTCATGGGTTTGCCCACAATGTTACTGCGTCCCAGCACCACCGCCCGCTTGCCGGTCAGATTGATGTTTGTATGCCGCAGCATTTCCATACAGCCCGCCGGGGTGCAGGGCAAAAAGCAGGACTGGCCAATCATCATGCGTCCCACATTCACCGGAGTAAAACCATCCACATCTTTTTCAGGCGGAATTGCCTCGATCACCGCCTGTTCATCCAGATGCGCCGGCAACGGCAGTTGCACCAGGATACCATGCACCTGGCTGTCCACGGCCAAAGAATGCAACAATTCCAACAAGGCTTGCTGGCCGGTATCTTCCGGCAGATGGATGACCCGGCTCTCAATGCCGCACTGCTGGCAATCCTTTTCCTTGCCCCGCACATAGGTCATGCTGGCGGGATTTTTACCCACCAAAACCACTGCAAGACAGGGGTAAATCCCTTTTTCTTTCAGTTGAATCACCTGCTGGCTCACCCGATTTTTCACCTGCTGTGCCAATTCTTTTCCGCTGATAATCTGTGCCATGCTATCCCGCTCCCCTTTTCTTTTATAGGTTTACGCTTTGGGCTTATCTCCAGATTAGGACTCCTGTCCCTCCTGCTGGCTCAGCTGAGAAAACCGCTCGTTCTCCTGCCGAACGCTTTCCTCCATCTCATGAGCCAGTTCCACCTGCTGATTCACCCAATCGGACACGGAAAAATCCGTCAATGCTTTCTGGGCCTCCACAAATTCTTTGTGGCTTGCGCTTGCTGGCAACTCATAAGCAAGTTGTGGTTCCATGGTGTTCAGCTCACAGCGCTCCAGAAGCTCCTGATGGGGCTTTAATGCCTCGCTCAGCTTGTTGCGCACCTGCTCAGCGCCGGACAATTCCACCATAAGCTGGTTTTTCTTGTTCCGGTTCCACAGTACCACCAGCGCAATACCTGCGGCCAGTACGCTCACCGCCGCCACAAGCTGGCTGACCCGGATTCCTCCAAAGGGCAACATCAGGGAGTCGGTGCGCAGACCTTCAATCCAGAAGCGACCTGCACCGTACCAAACCGCATATTCCAGCGCTAACTGCCCATTAAAACGACGGCGCTTTACGCTAAACAGCAGAATGCCCAGCCCCACAAGGCACCACAAACTTTCATACAAGAAGGTAGGATGCACGGGAGCCAGCGGGTCCACAAAAACTCCTTGTTCTGCTAAGGTGGCTTGCTGTTGCATCAGATACAGAGAGGTTTTCTCACTGTACATGCCCCATGGCAGGGTGGTGTTGGTTCCAAAGGCTTCCTGATTGAAGAAGTTACCCCAGCGTCCAATGGCCTGCCCCACCAAAAAACCCATGCTCACCACATCCAAGGTGGGCAGGAAGGGCTGACGGAACCATTTGCAGGCAAGGGCACCAAACACCAGTGCCCCCAGCACACCGCCATAAATGGCAAGACCGCCTTCCCGGATGTTAATCATATCCCACAGGCTTTCGTAAGGCACCGGCGAGAACGCCACGTAGTAGGCCCTTGCGCAGATGATGGAAAGAATAGTGCCCACCACCAGCACGCCGGTGAATCGGTCCTCGTCCAGGCCAAAATCCACGGTGTAACGAAAAGCCAATGCTGAACCCAGAATAAGACCGGCGGCAATCAGCACTCCATACCAATAGACTGTAAAATCCCCAATGGTCAAAGCGGCTCGGCTGATTTCCAGCTCCAGCCCCAGTCCGGGAAATTGCACCAAGGTTGTCATTCTTCTTCCTCCTTTGGCCAGATAATCACGGTACTGCTATTCTCAGGTTTGAGCATCCGTTGCAATGCAGCATCCACTTCCTGTTTGGTCACGCTGGCAAGGGCCTCTAGGTCCTCTTCCAGCTTTCGCTTGCGGAAAAAGCTGCCCGCCAAGGCGGTTGCCGCATCCTCCACGTTCTCCAGTTCCTGAAGCACCTCTCCATAGGTTTGGTTTTTGCACAGGGTGAAGATTTCCTCATCCACCCCCTGCTGGCGCAGACGCTCAATCTCTTCCAGTAACAGCCCCCGCACCTCTTTGGGATGCTCGGTTTCCCCTGTAAAAAGGAAGCAACAGCAGCCGTCCAGGGTGATAAACTCGCCCCCAAAGCCGGGATTTACCAGACCTTCATCATACAGTTTTCGGTAAAAATCCGTCATCCCGCCACAGATTAACTCGGTGAGCATATCGCAGATAACCTCTGCTTTTGCTCCCTCCACAGGGGCTTCCTTGAAGCCCACACCCAGGCAGGGGCTGGCCAGTTCCATGGCATATTCCATATGGGGACAGGCCACCTGTGTAGGTTCTTGTGGGGGAATTCGCTCCACCTGACACTGGGTCGCTGGCAGATTGGCTCTTTCACAGGCATCCAGCACCTGCGCCATGGTCACGTTGCCCGCCACCGCAAGCACCATGTTTCCCGGCTGGTAAAATGCTTTACAGCAATCATACAGCATTTCCGGAGTGATTTGAGCAATGCTGTCCACCGTGCCGGCAATGTCCTGCCGGATGGGGTGATTGTGATACAAACAGGACAGTAAAGAGGTAATCATCCGCCAATCCGGTGTATCCTCATACATCTTGATTTCCTGCCCGATAATCCCCTGCTCTTTTTGGATAGTTTGGGGGGTAAAATAGGGCTGGTTCACCATGCCCAGCAAAATATCCAAGCTTTCGTCCACCTGGTCTGTGGCGGTGAAAAGATAGCATGTTTTATCAAAACTGGTGTAAGCGTTGGCATTGGCTCCAGTTTTTGCAAACTCTAAAAAGGCGTCTCCTGCCTCACTTTCAAACATTTTGTGTTCCAGAAAGTGCGCCACCCCTGCGGGCAGTTGCATCTCGGTGCCATTCAGCCGAAAATGGGTATCTGTGGAGCCAAAACGAGTTCCATAAATGGCATGGATACTGCTGTATCCCGGCATGGGACGCACCAGCACGGTCAGGCCGTTTTCCAGTTGGACGCATTCACAGCCAATCACCTGTTCCATGGTTTGTGTGGGTTTCTTAGTCATGGGTCATATCCTCCCTTGGCTGGGTGATAAGATAACCCAGTTGGTAGTGAAAACCAGCCAGCGCGCCCTGAATCTGCTCTGCCGTCACATTCTGAACCGCCTGCGCCGCCTGCTGGGGTGTGCAGATAGCACCACCTCGCAGAATTTCAGTATAGTACCAGTTTTCAAGGCCAGCTAGGCTGTCCTCTACTGCCATCAGACCGGACAGCACACTGCGGCGGTTGTCCTCCATCTCCTGGGCGGTAATCTCGCCACTCATAAGCTGGTGCAACTGTTCCAGAATGGCCTGTTCCGCTCTTTCTGCATCTTTAGGCTCTACCCCACTGTCCACCATCATCATGGCGGTGGAAGACACAAACCGGCAGGAGCAGTAGTAGCAAAGGCTTTGTTTTTCCCGCACATTAAGGAACAGTCGGCTGGTGGAACTGCCTCCAAAAACACTCATGGCCATGCGGAACACCGCCATTTCTTCCGGGTTTACGCATCGGTCGGCGGTGAACATCATGCAAAGCTTAGCCTGGGCCAGGTCCATCTGTTCTTCCAGATGTTCCAGCGGTTTTGCGTCAATAAAACTCTGGCGCAACAGCTGGGCGGGTTTGCGATGGATGGAAGCAAGGGACTGCTGGAGCAACTCTCGCACCTCCTGCTGACTTGCACCCATACAAATCACGTCCAGTTCCGCCTGTTCCAGCATGTCCTGATAGGTCTGGGTCAGGCTGGCGGGTGTGATGGCGGACACCTGGGACAGATAGCCGTCCCGTTCCACCCCAGCCGGGTGATTCCCAAAAAAATGACGGCGAGCCTGCCGTACACAGTACAGCCGCTTGTCGTTCTTCTCACTTTCCAGCTGGCGGGCCAGCGTATCCTTTTCAATTTGTACTGCCTCTTGGCTAAACAGCCCTTCTTCCAGATAGGGGCGAAAGGCCACACCAAAGGCAATCTGGGCATAGGCTGCGCTCAGGTTTTCTCCCTGCAAAGCAAAACGGTCCTTAATGCCACTCACCGCAATGCTGATCACCCGGGTTGCGCCCTGCATATGGGTTTCCACCGACAGGCTGGCACCATACAAACGGGCAAGCTGCCGGGAAAACTGGGTCATGTCCGGACAATCTGCATATCCCCGCTCCAGCACCAGGGGCAACAGAGCGTGCTCTGTGGCTTTTTCCTTGCTGGCTGGAAAACGAAAGTGCAGGGAAATTCGACAGCGGTTGAATTTGTCCGCCTCGATTGTATTAAGATGCACCCCAGGTGCAATTTGTTCACGCTGTAACATCCATACTCCTTATACCGCAACGGAGCATTGTCCGCCGCAAAGATTTATGCTTTGTTTACCGCCTGATCCAGGTACTCCTCCAAGGTCAGACCGCTGGCGGCGATGGCCTTTGCATTTTCCACGCCCACATAGCGGAAATGCCAGGGCTCATAGATAATGCCGGTGATTGCCTGCTTATTTTCCGGATAGCGAAGGATAAAACCGTATTCCGGCGCATGCTGTGCAAGCCATTTTCCTGCATCAGTACGTCCAAAGGCTTCATCCAATGTCTGGTGACTGGGGGTCACAATATCCGCCGCAAGGCCGGTGCTGTGTTCGGAATAGCCCGGCACTGCTACCTCGGTTTTTGCCTTGTTGTAGGCTTCTTCCTCGCTGTAACCCTTGGCAATCCATTCCTGCTTTTCCGCTTCAAACAGTCTGCTCTGATAGTCCACACTGCGATAACCGGAACACAACAGCAGGTCCACTCCGTCCTTTGCGGCGGCATCCTTCATGGCGATGTAGGCATCTGCCGCCACAGCTGCCAGTTCCTTGCCGGTGGTAGGTTCTGCCACCTTGGTTTCCAAGGTATCATCCCAGCCGTCGGGCAGTTTTACATTGCCGTTTACAAGGGTCAGCAGCCAGTCATTTTCTTCTGCACTCAGTCTATCTGCCATCGTAGCCTGAGGGGAAGCGGAAGGGCTTGTGCTTGCGGAAGCGGCCGTGCTGGAGGAAGCACCACTGCTCCCGCTGGTGGCGGAATCCGAAGCCGCCGAGCTGGCAGGCTGAGAGGATGCACTGGAGCTGCTTGCCACCGAGCTGGAAGAGGGCTTAGAGCTGGAAGAAGGCTCTCCTGTTGCCTTTTTCACCAGACTGGTGATGCCAAATACCACCAGCCCCACCAAAGCCAAGCAAATCAGGGCAAAAATCATCCGATTGCGACGGATTTGCCGCCGACGCTTTGCCCGTGCATTGGCACGGCGACGCAGTTCTGCCTGGGTTAATGGACGATTGGGACGATGTTCCATTGGGTGACACTCCTCACAAATAAAATCAAGATTCTATTGATACAAACGAGCCGCATGGCCTTTTTGATACAAGATAACTAGCATTGCCTGTTTTTGGACACTATTACACCATGAAGCCTTTTCCGGGCAAATGATATAATTCGCCATCTTTTTCGGTGGCCGCTTTTTGCGGCGGAGAAAAGTCGGCATCAAGCTAAAAGTATAATAGCCCTTTGAGGGCTATTATAGCATATTTCAGGCACCCCTACAACTGCCAGAAGTACAGGAATATTCCACGCTTTTACAGAGTTGGAACTCTTTTTCTGGCTGGGTTCTGTTTGACGAGTCCAGATACTCCTAAGCCAGCTTCTGGGGCTGTTCCAGTTCGTTCTTTTTTTGCATGGGGAGTATCCTTTTGTGGGTGATGAAAAACCACAGTCTTTTGGGGCCGGTGTCCTTGGGGAATTTTGGAGATTAGTCTTTATATTTATCCAATATCTCTTTAAATCGCCGGAGTTCTTCTTTCCTTAGAGTTCTTAATTCGGGCGTATCAATTACACCACGGCTTGGTATTTTATGAGTTTTCTTATATTCATCAATCAGTTTTTCATGCAAAGGATTAAACTCCTCCGCTAATTTTTTCAGCTCTATCCTTTTCTGCTCCTCTTTCGTCACAAAAATTATCTCCTGCATCTACTATTAGCCGAACTTATGCGATGTCTTGCTACCGCTTGTCCCACTCTATTCCTGCCTGCTCATTTTCTTTTCACTAAATGGGGAGACGGTAACAAATCTGGATCACCATATTGTTCTATAAACTTTTTGCGTACCAACTGATTGAAGTACCTTGCCACTTCCTCGTCTCCGCCATTTTTTTGCATCCACCGCAATACTTCTCCAGCTGTTTTGCTTTCAAAATTTCCTCTTTGGTTCTATCCATTTCAAGCACCTCTGTTTTTCATACAGCAAAACGCCGCCTGTGCAGGGACAGACAGCGTTTTTCGCTCAATTTTCAGTGAATAAAGGCATCGTGAACCGCGGCCACGGCACGGTCTGCATCCTTTTTATCAATCAGCACGCTGACCTTGATTTCGCTGGTGGAAATCATGTGGATGTTCACATTGGCTTCGAAAAGTGCCTCAAACATCCGGCTGGCCACACCGGAATTGCTCTTCATGCCGGCGCCCACCATGGACACCTTTGCATAGTCGGTGTTCAGCACAATGTCATCCCCGCCAAAACGATGGCGGTTTTCTTCCAGCGCACGCAGGGCCACCTGGGCTTCCTCCAAAGGAACACTAAAGGCCAGGTCCTTGTTGTTGTCTCGGCCGATGCTCTGCAAAATAATATCCACATTGATGTTTTTCTGCGCCAGGGCACCAAACACCCGGAAGGAAGTACCCGGTACGTCCGGTACATTCAAGATAGAAATCACCGCCACATTGGTGTCCTTTGCCACGCCCTTAATCAGCATACCTTCCATATCCTTTGTAACCTCCTTCACAACGGTTCCAGGAACCGGGTTCAAGCTGGACAGAACTTCCAGCTCCACCCCATATTTTTTTGCCAGCTCTACACTGCGGTTGTTCAACACCTGTGCACCCGCACTTGCCAGTTCCAGCATTTCGTCAAATGTAATCTCTTGCAGTTTTTTTGCCTTGGGAATATGCCGGGGGTCTGCGGTGTATACGCCCTCTACATCGGTGAAAATCTGACACCGATCTGCATGCAGAGCCGCCGCCAGCGCCACTGCACTGGTATCACTGCCGCCTCGGCCCAGGGTGGTAATGTCCTCGGTTTTGTTTAAGCCCTGGAAACCTGCCACCACAACCACCCGATTGCGAGCCAGTTCACTTTCCACCCGCTCTGCATCCAGGCGGGTAATGCGAGCCTTGGTGTAGGCTCGGTCGGTTTGGAAACCTGCCTGCCAGCCAGTCAAGCTGACCGCCTGTACACCCAGTTCGCTCAATGCCATTGCAAGCAGGGAAATGGAGATTTGCTCTCCGGTCGCTAAAAGCATATCCATCTCCCGCTGGGAGGGATTGCTGGTAATTTCTGCTGCTTTTTGAATCAAATCATCGGTGGTATCACCCTGTGCGGAGACCACCACTACCACATCGTTGCCTGCCGCACGGGTGTCCGCCACAATGCGAGCCACATTGAAAATGCGATCTCGGTTTGCCACCGAGCTTCCCCCGAACTTCTGAACAATCAACGCCATTTGTTCCTCAACTCCCTTTATCCAAATCTGGATTTTACCCGAAGACATCTTACCCGGTAAAATGTCCACCAGTGCCGCACAGATTTCCCGTTTATTCTACCACGGCACCAACGTTATCCGCAAGCATCCGCCGCAAGGAAAATGCCATCGTCGCCGGTTGCTGTTGCAACAACTCCTCTGCCTTTGTGAAAAACTCCTCATTTTCCCGGTTCACCACCGCCATGATGGTGGGGCCTGCGCCGGAAAGATACACCGCATACGCTCCCAAATCCTGGGCAATTTCAAACACCTGCTGTCCCCCTGCAATCAGAGGAAGCCGGTATTGCTGGTGCAGGGCATCTTTTGTTGCAACTCGCAGAAGCTCATAGTCCCCATCACAGAACGCCGCCGTTGCCAGCGCCGCCCGGGACAGGTTATAGATTGCCTGCTGGCGCTCCACCGTGGCCGGAAGAGCCGCCCGTGCTGTTTCCGTCAAGAGGCGAAAATTGGGCACAAAGGCGGCAAAGGCCAAATCCTTATCCAAATCCTTGCGCACACTATACACCTGGCCTTCGTCCACCACACTGGTGACAAATCCCCCCAGCATGGCAGGAGCCACGTTGTCCGGATGTCCTTCCATAAAGGTGGCAAGGGTGAGCATCTGCCGCTGGGTCAGTGGGTTGCCCAAAAGCGCATTGGCCCCCAAAACTCCCGCCACGATACAGGCAGAACTGGAACCCAGTCCCCTTGCCATGGGAATGTTGTTTTCCTGCCGAATTTTCAGACCATGAAACGGCTTACCCAGCTGTTCATATACCGCTTTTGCGGAGCGGTATACCAGATTGGAACTTCCCGTTGGAATAATGGAGCCATCCATGGACTCAATGTCCAGGCCATCCCATTCCTCCATGGTCACCCGGTTGTGCATGGAAACTGCCAGTCCCAGCGCATCAAACCCTGCCCCCACGTTGGCACTGGTGGCGGGTACTGTTACGGTTATCATCAGGCTATGCCCCCCTGTTTAGTTTTGTTCCAGGTGAACCTTGCGCAAAATCTGCATCAGTTCCCCTGGTTCGTTGGCAAGACGCTCTTTTGCCTTGTCCAGTTGTTCCGGTGTTAAGCAGTCTGCCAGATAGCCACAGTGACCGTCCTGTTCCAACAGCAACTCTCCCTCTCCAAACAAGGATTTCAACATGCTGGCAGGTACGTCCTTGGTATGAACATAGTAAGCGGATGGCTCGTCCCAGGGTTTAAGTGGCTGGGGTTTTACGGCTTTTTCCCAAGAAAGCAGACGGTGTACCGAAGAACCCGCCTGCAAAGCCAGAACCAAATCTGCTACTACTGCGTTGGCTGTGGCATATTTGCCCGCACCCTGGCCATAAAACAGCACATCGGCGGCATACTGGGTAGAAATCTGCACCCCGTTGTAGGCATCGTTCACCTGTCCCAGTTGGCTGTTTTTTTGCACAATGACTGGTTCCACCGCTCCACGAAGCTGGTCGTCCATCTTATCTGCCCAGGCCAGCAGTTTGATGGTGTGCCCCATCTTGTGTACGCACTGGAAGTCAAAAGGTGTCACCTGCCCGATGCCACAGGTGGAAATCTGGCTGGGAGATACCTCGCTGCCCCATGCCATGCTGGCTAAAATGGCCAATTTACGGGCCGCATCTTTGCCGTCCACATCGTCAGAGGGGTCCACGGTTTCCGCATAGCCTTTCTGCTGGGCCAGATGCAGGGCTTTGGCAAAATCCATGTCCATCTGCTCCATGCAGGTAAGCATAAAGTTTGTGGTGCCGTTCAGGATTCCGGCTATTTTATCAATTCCGCCGGGGCAAAGACTTTGGAACATGGGAGTTATGATGGGGGTTCCACCCCCTACACTGGCTTCAAACAAGAAAGCACACCCCTGCTCCTTGGCAATCTGAATCAGCTCTGCACCATGGCAAGCCACCAGCTCCTTGTTGCTGGTGACCACACTGCGACCGGTGGACAGTGCCTCTTTAACATATGGATATGCAGCCGTGGTTCCGCCCATACACTCCACCACAAGGGTGATTTGGGGGTGACTGAGTATCTCCTCCATGCTTTGCACAAAAAGATGCTGTAAGGGGTGAGGACGCATGGTGCGAACCAAAATTGCCGCAAGCTCCATCGCTTGTCCGGTACGCTTATGTAAAAGCGAGGCATTCTGCATGAGAATCTCCGCCACGCCGGTTCCCACTGTTCCAAAGCCTAAGATTGCAACTTTCGCCATTGTCCTACACTCCTTACCCTTAATTCCCTGATTTTACACACCCTGTCGTACATCCAGAACCATCGGCTGCCGTGCCAGTTGCTGGAACATCTCTTCCAAGCTCAGAAGCATGGTATCCGTGCGCACGGTCAATTCCACCTTAGCCGCACCATGCTCCGGTGTGGCCTGGCTGATGGTAACCACGCTGGCGCCTGCATTGGACACCCCAGCAAGAAGGGACTGCAATGCGCCGGTTTCATCCCGCAGGGTAGCCTGCACCGTGATAATATGCTGGCTGTTGCGGGCATCAAAGACGCAATCTTTGTATTTATAAAAAGCACTGCGGGATAAATCCACCGCACGGGCCGCCGCAGAAATATTGCGTACCGAGCCATCTGCTAGCAGTTCCTTTGCCTTTAGTACTTTCAAAAATACCTCAGGCAAGACTTCCGCATCCACCAATAAGAATCGCCGCTTCATACTGTCCACTCCTCACAAACAGTTGTTTTTCTTTTTATAGTGTATCACTTTATTGCACCAAAATGCAAGAGTATGCTTGATTTTTGTTTATTTCATCTTTTTATCCGCTATCTTTTTTGAATATTTGGCTATTATGTAGACAAAAATCCCCATTCCGCATAAAACAGAATGGGGATTTAAGGTCACAAGTTTTTCAGAAAAGACAAAATTGCATCAGGGATGGCGCGCACACTGTCCTGGCATATTGTCACTGGTGTAATAGCCAGTCTGTCGACTGGGGCAGTTTGCACCTGCCAAATCACCACTATCCGTACAGAATGCCGCAGTGCGAACATCGGAACTTGTGGGGAAAGCCTTGAACTCCAGTCCTTCCTGGATGGTTTCCATATAGGTTTTCCAGACACGCTGGATGGGTTTTGCATTTTTAATGCCCATGGCACTCATATCATAGGGAATATCATAGCCCCACCAGAAGCTGGTCACATAGTAAGGAGTAAGGCCCACAAAGGTGAAGTCCTTGTTGTCATTGGTTGTACCCGTCTTAGCGGCAGCTTCCATGCCACCACTGGGCTTGGAGCCAGCCGCCGTACCGCCAGAAGCCAGAACTCCTTGCAACAAGCGGTTCATAATCACCGAGGTGCTCTCCTGAATGGCCTGGGTATGAACAATGTTGATGGAGTTATCAATCAATACCTCGCCGGTTGCAGCACGCTCCACACGGGTGTACAGGTGGGGTGTCACATACTCGCCCCCATTACCGAACATCTGATAAGCACCTGCCAGTTCCAGCGGGGTAGCACCATGCTCCTGGCTGCCCAGTACAATGGGCGACAAGGAAGCATCGTTGGGGGTCAGGTGATCCATGCCAAGGGTATCCTTAGCAAAGCTGTACATGGTATCCACACCTACAAGCTGTCCCACCTGCGCCGCAATGGTGTTCAGGGACTGGGCAATGGCATAGTTCACGTTTACGGTTCGCTCACCGTGACCGGTGTTGGTGTTATAGTTGGCAGGCCACTCACGCCAGATTCCCGGGTTTGCTGCCACTTCCGGTGCATTCAGTGCAAACATTTTATCCTTGTAACGGGGATAGCTTGACTGGTACTTCTCCCGCACGATATAGCCCACGCCCTGGTCCACAAGGTTGGTGGAGAAGTTAATCCATCCCATATCAATACCCAGTGCATAGGCAGCAATGGGCTTCATGGTGGAACCGGTCTGCTTTGCCACATCCACAGCACGGTTCAGGCTCAGGCTTGTGGTTTTCTCTCCGAGTCCACCCACCAGTGCCTTTACTGCGCCATTGTAATCCATGGTAACAGCGCCCACCTGGGTGTGTACCTTTTTGTAGTAGTACACTTTACCGCCGGATTCCGTGGTTTTAACGGTGCCGTCCTCGTTGAGAACCACATTGTCTTCCTTTGCCACATCTTCCAGCGAGCGGTTGCCCAGTTCATATTCCTGCTCCCGCCAGCCCCAGGTAATGGCATCGTCTTCATTGAGCATCAGGGTTTCCAACACACCCTGCACATAGGGGTCAACGGTGGCATAAATACGCAAACCACCGTCGTAGATTTCATCGTGGGCTTCGGATTCGGTATAGCCCAGTTCCTCCACAAGCTGACGCTTCAAGGTGGTGTATACCGCATCGGTAAAGTAGGAGCTAATGCCGCTGGCATTGACGGTATCCTGGGTATTTTCCACCAGTGTCAAGGGAGAAGCCACAGCTTCCTTGTACTCCGCCTCAGTGAGTTTGCCCTGCTGCCACATATTGTACAGCATGTAGTTACGACGCTGAAGATGGGTCTGGGGGTTTTTGTACGGGTCGTACTGGCTGGGGTTTTTGGTGATGGCCGCAATGCTGGCGCACTCCGCCGGGGACAAATCCGCCAGGTTGGTCTTGCCAAAGTACTGGATTGCACCTGCCTTCACACCGCCAATGTTTCCGGTCAGGCTGATGGTGTTCAGGTAGGCTTCCAGAATGGTGTCCTTGTCATACCGGTTGTCCATACCCCAGGCACGGAAAATCTCTCGGATTTTACGCATTGCATCCTGCTTATCATCCTTGGTGATGTTTTTTACAAGCTGCTGTTCCAAGGTGGATGCACCCTGACGGCTGCTGAACAGCTTAATCGGGGTGTATTCATTGATGGCCGCCGCAATGGTACGCTTGATGCTTACACCGTGGTGTTCATAAAAATCCTTATCCTCGGTGCAGATAAAGGCCCATTTCAGATACGGGCTGGATTCAATTTCGCTCAAATCCACCCAAATTCGGTCATTGGTATCGTGGAGGGATGCATACTCCACCCACTCCCCTGTATCATGGTCCTGTGCCATAATCTTGCTGGTCTGGGCAAGCTTCAGGTTTACCAAATCCAGGTTGTCGTTTTCTGTTACATCCACCACATACTCGCTGACAGCCACCGCCAGCACACTGACCGCCATAACACCCAGACAAATGCAGACGGCAATAAACCGGAAGATTCCCTGGAAAAATGCCAGTACCACGTTCTTTTTCTTCTTGGGTTTTGGGGTTGGGTTGTCGGACTGTCCTGTTTGGTGATTGGACCGGGGTGCTGTGGAGCGGGCGCTGGAGCCTGCTGTTTTGCCACTGCCCGAAGCCGTCGGGCGCTGAATCTGCCGCTGACCAGAAGTTTGTCCAGCGGACCGCTTTATATTGCGGTTTTGATTGCGTTCGATGGGGACCGCCTCCTTAAAATTGCGGAAAATAATGAAATATGGCTGTTTGGAGAAAACACCCTTGCGTGGCTGTCTGCCAGCACGTTTTTAGGGCTTACAGCGGCGGGTGCACCAAACATGCAACGCTGCGTAGATACCGAAATTTTCGGATTCGCAACAAGTTATACCTCGCTATTATACCACACCTTACCCATACAAGTACAGAAAAAACTGATTGAATTCAAATTCAGGTGGCTTTGTGGGCAAAAATAAAGGTATCTTTTTGCTTTTTCCTGCCCAACCTATAAACAAAGCATAAATTTTTACACCCCATCCTGTCGAATCTCTTGCAATCTGCTCCTGGATGGGGTAAAATCGAAATCGTACTGCTGTATTTTAATTAGTATAAGTAAAAGGAGATTTTTTATGAAAAAGATTTCAGCTCTGATTCTGAGCGCCTTGTTTCTGACCTTTGCACTGGTGGGTTGCGGCTCTGATTCCAGCTCTAAGGCATACGACCTGAATAGCATCGTTTCCGCTGTGGAAGAAGTGAACCCTGTGTCCAACGCTCGTGCCGTGGATGATAACTTCATCACTTTGGACATGTTGCTCACCAAGGAAAACATCGAGTCCTACGCTGGTAAGGTAACCAACGACCAGGCCGACAGCGCACTGATTGTGGCAATCAAGGCCGTTCCCGGCAAGGCTGACACCGTGAAGAGCGAGCTGGAGTCCTACAAAACCAGTATCTCCACCGGCGGCCTGTACGCTGAATTTGCAGAGAAAGAAGCGGCCGCAAAGGATGCCCGCATCGTGGTAAAAGGTGATTATCTGGTGCTGGTTGTTGCCAACACCACTGGCGCAGACTATGCCGCCATTGATACCGCTCTGGACGAGGCTTTGAAGTAAATCTCATACCATTTCTACCTTACGGACAAGGTTATTTCGAATTGCAAGCCGGTGCTGCAAGCCAGCACCGACTTTTTTATCTAAAGGAGCGTGTCCTGCTTGTTATTTAGTACCATTTTGTTCCTCTTTCGGTTTTTGCCGATTGCACTGGGACTGTATTACTTAGTTCCCTACAAGCTCAAAAACTTTGTGCTGTTCGTTTCCAGCCTTATCTTCTATTCCTGGGGTGAAGTGCGCTTTTTCCCGGTTATGATGGTGTTGATTCTCATCAACTACTGTTGCGGTCTTGCGATCCAAAAATTTGATTCCGACCCCAAAAAGCGCAAGCTGTTTTTGATTCTGTCCATTGTGGGCAGTTTGTCCATGCTGGTGTTCTTCAAGTACACCAACTTCCTGATTACCAGCTTGAACAGCCTGCTGGGCACCTCCTTTGGCCTTATCGAGGCCGCCATGGTGCTGCCCCTGGGCATCAGCTTTTACACCTTCCAAACCATGAGCTACACCATTGATGTGTACCGCCGGGATGTACCCGCAGAGAAAAACTTCATCACCTTTGGCGCTTATGTTGTTATGTTCCCCCAGCTGATTGCTGGCCCCATCGTAAAATACCGGGATGTGGCAGAACAGCTGAATGTGTTCCATAAGCGTTATACGCTGGCTCAAATCGAGGAAGGCATTACCCTGTTTGTGTTTGGTCTTGCCAAAAAGGTTTTGATTGCGGATACCGTCAGCCACCTGTGGTACGACATTATCGGCACCTACTCCGGCAATACCGTCACCTCTGCTGGCGTTGGACTTGCCAACGTAAGCACTCCCCTTGCCTGGCTGGGTATCATTGCTTACTCTTTGCAGTTGTACTTTGACTTCTCCGGCTACTCTTTGATGGGTATCGGTATGGGTAAAATGCTGGGTTTTGACTTCCCCATGAACTTCAACATGCCCTACATTTCCCGCAGTATCACCGAGTTCTGGCGGCGCTGGCACATGACCCTGTCCAGCTGGTTTAAGGAGTATGTGTATATTCCCCTGGGCGGCAACCGGAGTGGTCTGAAGCGGCAAATTTTCAATATGTTTGTGGTTTGGACCCTCACCGGAATCTGGCACGGTGCAGACTGGAACTTTGTTCTGTGGGGCTTCTACTATTTTGTATTGCTTACCATCGAGAAAGTATTCCTGCTGAACTGGATGAAAAAAGGCCGCATCTGGCCCCATATCTACACCCTGCTTTTGGTGGCTGTGGGCTGGGCCTTGTTTGTGGGCAACGAACCGGGTGTAGGCCTGAATCTGCTGTTCCAAAAGCTGTTCATCCCTTCGGACGGTGTTTCCTGCCTGTACTTCCTGCGCAACTACTGGGTGATTTTGCTGGTGGCCATCATCTGCTGTACCCCGGTGCCTCTGCGCATCTACGAACGGCTGAAAAAGCACACTGTCCTGAAAATCTTGGTGGTATTTGCCCTGCTTCTGCTGTCCATTGCATACATTGTAGCTTCCACCAACAGTCCCTTTTTGTATTTCCGATTCTAAGCAAAGGAGGAATTTGCTGTGAAACAAAAATTTAGAACCCTGATGCAATATCCTCTTTTGGTATTGTTCTTCGCCTTTATCGTGGGCTTTATGGTGCTGGATGCCCTTTGGCCCAAGCGTGCCTATTCGGATTTGGAGCGGCGGCAACTGGCCCAGCGGCCAAATTTCAATGTGGGCCAGCTGTTGCGGAACGAATGGACCGCCCTGTATGAGTCCTACACCAAAGACCAGGTGGTATTCCGAGATTTCTGGATGAAAGCACAAAGTGCCAGCGAAAGCTTGCTGTTCCAAAAGGTGGAACTGGGCGGTGCTCTTGTGGGCAAAAACGACGCCTTGTACACCAAGATGTTTGCCTTGACCCCCACCGAGGAAAAACTGCTGGCAAAAAACACTATGCTGGTACAGCAGTTTATCCAGGGATTTGAGGGCGATGTAACCTTGCTGCTTGCCCCTTCCGCCAGCTTGATTTACCAGGACCAGCTTCCTGCTGGCACCCCCATGCTGGACGAGGATGCGGCGCTGAACACGATTTTTGAAGCCGCCGGCACTTCCCATGTGCTGGATCTGCGCACCCTTTACCAGGAAAACAAGGAGCAACCTCTGTTCTATGACACCGACCACCACTGGACAAGCTGGGGTGCCTATCTGGCCTACCGGGCTTTCTGCGAGCAGAAAGGTCTGACCCCCATGGAAGTGGAACAGACGGATTTTGTGCAGGTTCCCGGATTCCTGGGCACTACCTACTCCAAGGCGTTGTACTGGAACACCAAGCCGGACACCTTGTCTTATCTGGAGCTGGACAACACCATGCAGGTTTGGAACATTGACACCCAGTTGAATCTGACCGAAAACTTCTCCTCTGGCCTATACGATATGTCCCAGCTTTCCGGTACGGACAAATATGCCATGTTCCTGTACGGGAACAATGGCTATTCCACCATTCAGGGCAACGGCGAGGGTAGTATTCTGGTGGTAAAAGACAGCTATGCCAACTGCTTTATCCCCTTCCTGTGCGAGAACTATGAGCGTATCGGCGTGATTGACCCCCGTGGTTACAAGTTGAGCATCCAAGAGCTTGCAAAACAGGAAGGCTATGACCAGGTGTTGTTGCTGTTTAACTTCCAAACCTTCAAATCCAGCAACGATTTGAACGGATTAGCCCTTTCTTAAGCAAAACCCCAGCAAAACTGGGGCTTGGGCTACAAGCCTAAAATCGCATCATACAAAAAGCCCCTTAAGGGAGCCTATGAGTCAAACGTGCAGCGGGAGACTCATTTGTGGCCACTTAAGGGGCTTTTTTATGCCTTTGTATTTTCACTAGAAACTAAGCATCTTTGAACTTCTTCAAGCGTCTACCGATCCACCGCCATCATCACTGACCTTCTACATTGCGTCAACGAATAAACTCACAGGACAAAAGGAGACTGGCTAAATCCTCAGCACGTTCCTTGGCAGCTGCGATATGAGCCTCTACGGAAAACTGGGCATACTTATGTGCCCGTTCATCAGAATAGCCGTATTCTTCAACGGCTTCGTTGTACTTGTGCTGGTAGTATGCCTGAATGGTTTCTTCGCTCAATTCGCCTTTATCGTAATCTTCGCCGTAGAATTGCTCCAAAACGCTTGAATCACTTCCATTTGTTTGCACGGGAGTAACCGTGGTATCCGTATCGTCTACAAATATTACAGAAGCGCGCTCATCAACGCAAGAAGTTTCCTGGCTAAAGAAATCCAAGCTGTCGGACACGAACACAACTAACTCGCTGTCCGGGTAGTAGTCGGTGTCAATCTGAAGAACGTAACGTAGAAAATCCGGAGCTACGTACACGCCAGATTCGGTGCCCACCGTTCCCACCTGTTCCTTCTTCTCGCAATCGCAGAGAACCTCAACCTGTCCGCCCTCGCCCTCCTGAGAGAATACGGCATTCACCACAATCTGCTGGCTAGAACCGTCCCCGTAGTGGCGGGTGATGTCGTAGGTGTACCCGTCCTCGGTGGGGTGAGATTGAAGTCCAGAACATCATAGGTGTTCAGAACGCTCAGAATAGCGGACAGCTCCAAGAGTACACCATCCTTGTGGGGCAGGCTGTGGGCTGCCTTCCATGTATCCTGCTCGCCCGAATCCATCAGTCCATTGACCGCTACAAAAGAAGACTGGCTAAAGTAGTCGGGGGACTCGCCAGAGACCCGGTCTAGGTAGGGCTTGGCCTCGGACTGTTTCATATCCTCCTCAAACTCCCCATAGCTGGACAGCCACGGGTCCATCTGCTCTTGGGCGGTGATGGTCACCTTGCGGAGGGTGTCATAGTTGCGGATAATCAAATCCGTCGGGAGAGTGTCTGCCGGGTACTTCTCGCCGTTTGCAATAAAGTACCGATTGCCCTCCTCGTCAGCATACACTCCAACCTGACCGCCGAACAGCGTCTCCTCGGTGAGGGTCAATCCCTCGGCCGCTTTGCTGTTTGCCTCTTTGAGTGCAGTTTGCACTTCCTCGGATGCTACCCATCTGTTCAATACCCCTTTAGCGTTAGCTAAAGGGGTATTGAACTCTTAGTCCGAACTCACCGAGGATGCCGGGACGGATGCCGAACCCTTGTCCCCGCCACAGCCAACAAATAAACTTGCAGTCACAGCCACCGCAAGAGCCAATGTAACAACGTTGCGAACTTTTGTATTCATCTTTTGTATTCATATGGTTTCTCCTTTTCATTTCAAGGTAGAGCAAAATCTTTTCTTCTATTTTATCTTTTATAGATGAATTTGGCAAGATTATTTGACTTTTTAGGCCGAATGGCAAAGGTTTTGGAAGTTATGATGCAAAACCAAAAGCCTTCTCCGGGGGTAAATCCCACCGAAAAAAGCAAAAAACGGACCAATGGGCGTTTCCATCGGTCCGCTTTTAAATATTTATTCGCTGATTATATCCTTGCAAGCATTTAGGGTATTAAAAAGCCGGGGTATGCCCATGTATGCACTTGCATGCACCAGAGCGGCCACCAGTTCCTCTTTGGTATTGCCTGCTTTCAGTGCGCCTGCAAAGTGGCTTTTTAACTGCAATTCTGTGTCCCCCATACTGGCCAGTAGCACCAAGGTGAGCATCTCTCTCATTTTTCTGGTTAGGCCGTTACGGCTGGCAAAGTCACCAAAAGCCAGCTCGGTTAAAAATTTAGGGACAGCCTGAGAAAATTCCCCCGGCAGGTAGGTGTAGCGGTCGGCAATGGTGGTGCCATACAACTCTTGTTGCAACTTTGCTCCGGTTTCATACCGACTTTCCTCGGTTACGGTTGACTGGTTGGGTAGTGGAAGCTCAATCCCCTCCAGTCGGAACACCTGGTTCATGCTACTGATTGCATTTAATGTTCTTGGAAATCCAAGAAAAGGTGCCGTTTGGTAGATTGCTTCCCGGATTTCAATGGGACTGCACCCCACATTCAAAGCGGCCTGTACATGGCCTTCCAGCTGGGGCAAAGTTCCCAAGGTAGTTAGGACGGTTATAGTAATAAGTTCACGGGTGGGCAGGTCCAGACTACCAGTTTCACTGACTTCCCCAAAAAGATACCGTTGTAAAATTTGCATAAACTCAGGGTCGGTTCCATCCTGGCCCGCAGGCGGGATGTGGAAGAGTGTTTCTACATTTTTACGGGTTCGTTCTACTCGGTTCATTGTAATTCCCTCCTTTGTTATTAGTATATCACTCTTGTGACCAGAAGTTAAAGAGTATTTCTGGATGATATGTAAGAAATCTATGAATTTATCCGGCGGATTTTCCCCAAGGTTATTTACATTTTCTTTGTAACGCTTTATTATAGAAGATAAAGAACCGGACAATGGGCAGGGGTGCCCAATTTTTTAAAGGAGCGTTGTTTATATGAGCGAACAACCTATTGTTTTCTGCAAAGGCGGTGGGTGTACTGCCAAACTGGGGCCGGGGGCTTTGTCCCGGGTGCTTTCCAAGCTTCCTGCCTTTGATGACCCCAACTTATTGGTTGGCTTTGACCATTCGGACGATGCAGCGGTTTACCGGCTGAGCGATGAACTTGCTATGGTGCAGACCTTGGACTTTTTCCCGCCTATGGTGGAGGACCCCTATGTGTTTGGACAGATTGCCGCCACCAACGCCCTCAGTGACGTTTGGGCTATGGGTGGCGAGGTAAAAACCGCCCTGAACATTGTGTGTTTTCCGGAGCAGATGGATTTAAATATTCTGGGACAGATTTTGCAGGGCGGTGCAGAAAAAGTACGAGAAGCCGGCGGTGTTCTGGCCGGCGGGCATTCCATTGCGGATGCCGACGTGAAATACGGCCTGTCGGTTACAGGTATCATTCATCCTGACCGGGTGCTGCAAAATACCACCTGCCGCCCCGGCGATGCCCTGCTTTTGAGCAAACCCTTGGGCGTTGGCATCATCTGCACCACCGCCCGTGTGCAGGAGGCAAGCCAGGATGCTTTGGATGCCGCAATTCAAAGCATGACCACCTTAAATAAGTACGCCTGTGAGTGTATGAAAAACTTCACGGTACACAGCTGTACCGATGTGACGGGATTTGGCCTTTTGGGGCATCTGCGGGAGATGCTGGGAACGGATGTGGGAGCAGAGCTGACTACAGGGGGCATTCCGGTCATTCCCCAGGCTTTGGAGTATGCAGATGAATTTCTGTTGACCGCCGCAGGGCAGCGCAACCGCAACCATATGCAGGACCATGTGGTGTGGAAAGACGTATCCTTTGCCATGCAGGAGGTATTGTTTGACCCGCAAACTTCTGGTGGTTTGCTGTTTAGTATTCCCTACAACGAGGCGGAGGAAGCCATGTATCAACTGGAAAAACTGGGACTTGCCTGCGGAATCATCGGTCGTGTAACAGCGGAGCATCCGGGACAGATTGTGGTGCAAGGCGAATGATTTGACAACAAAGAAAAGGAGTCATAAATATGAATCATATGGTAGATGCACGGGGCAAGCAGTGCCCCATTCCGGTGGTAGAAACCAAAAAGGTTTTGGCTCAGATGAATCAGGAGGACCAGGTTACCGTTTGGGTGGACAACGAGATTGCGGTGCAGAACCTGTCCAAGATGGCTGGACAAAAAAATCTGCAATGTGAAAGCAAACAGCTGGCAGATAACCACTATGAGGTGGTACTGGCGTTCTCCCCTGCCGCATTGAACCAGAAAGCAGAGCAAGCCCCTGTGGCTGCCCCCAAGGTTGCTGTACCGGACAAAACCGTGGTAGTGATTTCCTCCAATACCATGGGCAACGGGGACGATGTGCTGGGTGCAAGCCTGATGAAATCCTTTTTGTATGCCTTGACCGAGCAGGACGTACTTCCCGCCATGATTTTGCTGTACAACGGCGGTGCAAAACTTTCTGCTCAGCAGTCCCCTGCGCTGGAAGATTTGAAGCTTTTGCAGGAGCAGGGTGTGGAAATTTTGACCTGCGGTGCTTGCCTGAACCACTATGGCCTGACCGAACAGCTGGCTGTGGGCAGTGTTACCAACATGTACAGCATTGTGGAGCATATGATGCAGGCCACTAAAATCATCCGTCCCTAACCCAAAGGAGCTTTGTATGCGTCCCAAACAACAAAGAATTGTCCTTGCTTTTTCCTCCACCGCCGCCGCTTTGGAATTTGAGTCCAAGGCAGAAACAGCCGGCTTTACCGGTCGTTTGTTCCCAGTTCCCAGCAGCATTACAGCAGGCTGTGGCCTGGCCTGGCAGGAAAGCACGGAACACAGCGATGCTCTGCGTCTTTTTTTGCAGGAGCATGATTTTGGAGAGGTGAAGTGGGTGGAAATGCTGGTGTAATATACTTTCCTTTCCCCTGCATGCCGGACCAAAATTCCTATAGAATTTAAGCAAAATTCATCCCCTGCCTGTGTATACAAGCAGGGGATTTTTTGGTACACTAGGTACAGAATGATTTTGCCTATAAAAAGGATAGGAGTAGACTATGATTCGTGACATTTGCAAAGACACCATTCTTTTATCCATCCCCTCCGCACCTGCTGGGCTGGAGGACGTGCCCGTTGCGCTGGATTTGCTGGACACATTGCAGGCTCATGCAGACGAGTGCGTGGGTATGGCGGCAAATATGATTGGGGTATCCAAGCGAATCATTGCCTTTGAGGACGACGGGGATTATTATGTCATGTTCAACCCGGAAATCATTAAAAAATCCGAGCCATACACCACCAGCGAGAACTGCCTTTCCCTTAAGGGAAGCCGCAGCACCCGCCGCTGGAAAAACATCAAGGTGAAGTACCAAAACGAGGCGCTTCAGATTCGATTTAAAACCTTCCACGGATGGACCGCACAGATTATCCAGCATGAAATCGACCACTGCAACGGGATTTTGATTTGAGTATCTTTGTGTTGCACCTAGGTACACAAGCATGCTGGGGTGGATTGCATTCTATTTATAAAACTGTATCTCAAAAAACAAAAGGGCGACTGAAAAAGTCGCCCTTTTTTATTCATATGGAATCCTGATTGTCACCTTTGCTCCACCTGTTTTTTCAGAGTTTGCCAAAATCAGCTCTCCCCCATGCTGGTGGACAATGGTCTGGGCGATGAAGAGCCCCAGTCCCATGTGAAGGCCGGAACTTCGGCTTTGGTCTGCCCTGTAAAACGGCTCCTGTGCGTGGATTAAATCCTGTTTTGAAAATCCCTTGCCGGTATCCGTTACCGATAGTTGCAAGGTGTTGTCATCACCCGTAACCAACACATACGGGAAGCTTCCTTGTGGGGAATAATCCAAGGCATTGTTGACCACATTCAGTATCGCACGTTCCAGTAGCAGGGAATCCGCCCGCATCGTAGCGGGAAGATCACGAACCTCCATCTGTAGATGGGTCTTGCTTGTTTGCCACAAGGCTTCCATCTGCCGCCGCAACCGTTTTAGATAGTCATCCAGGTCAATCTCCTCTTTTTGAAGTGGATACCCGCTGTCCGCCTGGGACAGGTCAATCAAAGCCTTCAGGTATACCTCCATCTGCTGGCAGCCACTTTGAATATACTCTGTATACAGGTGCTGTTCTGCATCCAGTTTTGTTTCATTGAGCAGGTCTGCATTCCCTTGCACCACCGTCAACGGGGTTTTGAAGTCGTGGGCAAGGGCGGCAATCTGCTCTTTGCGCACCTGTTCCGCAGAGGGATAACCTGTTACAGTGTGCCCATCCTTTTGCAGTCCCTTTTTAATCAGTTCCAAAATAGGCTTTTCGTCGTCCACCGCAAGAATTGCCGCCATTGTTACCGCCTCGTTTCCCTTGCATCTTGTGTATCCATTATATCACAAAGACTTTCCAATTACTGCACCTTGGCAACGTGGTACTGCTCATTCACCTTTACTGCAACAAAACTGCCCCTTGTTCATCCACTGCCACAAGCCGGCGGATATACCCCACCCACTCTCCAAGTCCATTGGTGGAGACGGTGTCCGCAAGGATGGTGTACTCCTCCCCCTTGTATGTGAAACGGGTTACATCCTCGGTCACCAGAGTGCAGGGTTCTTTGTTGCTGGCATACCCTGCTACTGCATTTTGAAAAACGGAACACCCCGGCAATAAAAAGCCAGGCACAACACCAAAAGAAAGGCATAGCGGGCCTGTTTCCCCTTTCTCCTATTGAAACAGCTGGTTGTGCTTTTAAAATTTACGTTCATCTTCGTTTCTCCTTTCTTATGACTTTCCTACAGCATACCGGAAGACTTTAAAGATTCTATAAAGATTTGAAAATTATCTGCACGGGGTGTGTAAGCAGTTAGGAATGACTTCGAGTGCAAGTAATAGTTCGCCCGTTTCCTGCAAGGTGATACCTGCCTTGTTTGCATATAAAAAACTGGTACAGCCAAAAAGCTGTACCAGTTTTTTATATGCCAGGGCGTCACAGACAACAGATGATCTATCAATCCTGTTTGCCTTCCACTACACCTTCATGCCGGATAACGCTGATAATTGTTTTAAAGAAGATGCTTACATCCAGCTTGAAGCTAAGGTGCTGGGCATAATAGCCGTCCATTTTTGCCTTTTGCGGGATGGGCAGTTCGTCCCGGCCGTGAATCTGGGCATAGCCTGTTAGGCCAGGTACGCAATCGTTTGCGCCGTATAAATCCCTCTCGGCAATCAAGTCATCCTGATTCCACAAGGCGGGGCGGGGGCCAACGATGCTCATCTCCCCTTTTGCAATGTTAAACAACTGGGGAAGCTCGTCCAGGCTGGTTTTACGCAAAAACCGACCGATGGGGGTGATAAAAGTCTCCGGGTTTTCCAGCAGGTGGGTGGGCATATCCTTGGGGGTATCGGTGCGCATACTGCGGAATTTATAAATTTGGAAATAACTCTTTCCCTTGCCTACCCGCTTTTGGCAGAACAGCACCGGCCCGGGCGAGCTCAGCTTGATGCAAAGAGCCAGCACCAGCAAAAGGGGCGACAAACAAAGAATTGCCACCACTGCAATGATGCGATCCAGCAACGGTTTTATAACACGAGCGTACATGCCCGTTCCCCTCCTTTTTGTGGTATAAACAAAGGCTTAGTTTGTGTTGTGGTGAAAGGTTGGCACCACTTCCAGCAGTTTTTGAACTAGACGACTGCTTTCGTTGTTTCCGGCCAGCTCCTTCAAATCGGACAGCTGATGGAAAAACAGTTCATTGTCCAGATTGATGGGGGCACCGATATAAATCTTCCGGTTGCTGGTTTTTTGCAGTCCTTCTTCATCCATGAGAAGTTCTTCGTATAATTTTTCTCCGGGACGAAGGCCGGTAAACTTGATTTCAATGTCGCGATAGGGAATAAACCCAGACAGCTTAATCAGGTTCTCTGCCAGGTCCAGAATCCGCATGGGCTTGCCCATATCCAGCACAAAGATTTCCCCACCCGTTGCCATAAAGCCGGCTTCCAGCACAAGGCTGACCGCCTCCGAAATGGTCATGAAATAGCGCACAATGTCAGGATGGGTTACGGTAACCGGACCACCACAGGCAATCTGTTCCTTAAACAAGGGAATCACCGAGCCGTTGGAGCCAAGTACGTTACCAAACCGCACCGCCGCAAATCGGGTTTTGCTCCGCTGAGCCATGGCTTGTACCACCATTTCGCACAGTCGCTTGCTGGCACCCATCACGTTGGTGGGGTTCACCGCCTTGTCGGTGGAGATAAGCACAAACCGCTCTGCCCCGTACCGATGGGCGGAACGAGCCACATTGTATGTGCCAAAGACGTTGTTTTTAATGGCTTCTTCCGGGCCGTCCTCCATCAGGGGCACATGCTTGTGGGCGGCGGCATGAAAGACAATTTCCGGGCGGTAATGCTCAAACAGCACGTCCATCTTTGCCGCATCCCGCACCGAGGCAATCTGTACCTGCAAGCTGAGGCTATCTCCATACTTGCGGCGCAGTTCCTGCTGGATGGCATAGGCACTGTTTTCGTAAATATCCACCACAATCAACTGACTAGGCTGGCAGGAAGCAATCTGGCGGCACAGCTCGGAACCGATGGAACCACCACCGCCGGTGACCATCACCCGCTTGCCCTTGAGGAAATCGGTAATCTGTCCGGAAAGATGAATCTCCTCCCGGCCCAGCAGGTCCTCCACCCGCACGTCACGAATCCGGGAAGCCAAATCCTTGCCGTCGGTAATCATCTTAACAATGTCCGGCAGGATTTTCACATTGCACTTGGTTTTGTTGCAGATGGAAAGTACCCGGCGCTTGTTTTCCTCGTCCATGGTGGGGATTGCCAACAAGATGCTTTCAATTTCGCACTGCTCCACAATCTCCGGAATATCATCGGTGGTACCAAGAATCTGGATGCCCATGATATAGCGTCCCTGCTTTTCCGGCGCATCGTCCACACAGCAGATGATGTTCATATCCGGCGAGGGCTTTTTGAATTGCTCGTGCAAGAGGGTGCTGGCGGCATCGCCTGCACCAATCAGAAGGGTTCGCCGGGCCTTGTTGCCGCCCTTTTGTCCCAGTTTCACGTTCCGGTACATCCGGTAAACCAGTCTGGAATACATGGTCACTGCGCTGGCGAACATGGCACTTAAAAAATACACCGAGATAGGCACCTGGCCTGAAGTGCCTCGAAAGATAAGCAGGGAACTTGCCACAAACATTACAATCGCTAGTGCGCTGGCGGTACACAGGCGGAAAAACTCCACCACCTCTGCATACCGCCAAAGACTGTCGTACATTCCCATCAGGACGTACACAATCTCGAAACAGCAGACGAACAAAAAGCAGCTGGCAACCAGCAAGCTGGAATATTGGGTATAGGATGCCCGGCTGTTGATAAGCACCCAAGGTGCAAGATAGCACAGCGTCAAGACAAGGATGTCAAAGGCAACCAAAATCTGCTTGCGAAATCGACTTGCAAATCCACCTATTTTATCTGTCAAATTCTATCACCAATCTTTTAATCCACCCTCACACCAAGGGGCGGGGTCTAATTTTACACAAAGGGATACGGAAAATAGGCCGCACATCCCCACAATAGCTAGTATGTTGTATTTTACACCATTTTGATAAAAGAATCAATTCATTTTGCCACTTTGCCCGTCAAAGGCGTATGTTTTTTGTTTTTCGCCCCAATCTGCACATAAAAAAGCACAGAGGAAATCCCTCTGTGCTTTGCTGTTATAGAATAATGCAGATAAGACCGGAACAGCCTTCGTTGATAACCCGTTCCAGGGTTTCTTGCAGGCGGCACCGTGCCTCCTGGGGCATATGGAGCAGTTTGTTCTGCAATCCCTCGTTCACCAGTTCATGCAAGCTTTTCCCAAAGATATTGGACTGCCAAATGCGGATGGGGTCCTGGCCAAATTCGTCCAGAAGGCTTCGCACCAGCTCTTCCGACTGTCTTTCCGAGCCGACAATGGGAGAAATTTCCGTGTTGATGTTGGCTTTCATCAGGTGGATGGAGGGCGCACTTGCCCGCAGACGAACCCCATAACGTCCCCCCTGTCGCATGATTTCCGGCTCTTCCAGTTTCAGTTCCTGGATGGTGGGCATCACAATGCCGTAACCGGTGGCCTCCACCTGCTCCAGCGCACTGCGAATTTTTTCATACTCTCGCTTTGCCTTTGCAAGTCCAATGATGCAGGGCATTAAGCTGGCTTCATCGCAGATTTCCAGCCCGGTAGTCTCGCCCAGTACCCGGTAAAAAATATCGGATTCCAGTTCCAGTTCCAGAATAATCCGTCCGGTTGCAAGCTCCATAGAGCGCACCCTGCTTTGCTTGATGTACTCGCAATCAATGGGATTTTGCCCGCTTGCCGCATCCTTCATCTGGTTCACCGACTGGGCAAACTGCTGTACCGCCTGGTAAACCGACTGCTGAAGCCAATGCCCCGGCTCCAGCATGGGAACCCACCGAGGCATAGCAAAGTCAATCTCTTTCACCTCAAACTCATAGAGCACACTTTGCAGAATCCGCTCGATGGATTCGCTGTTCAAGTCCACACAGTTCACCGCAATCACCGTGCGTCCGTACTGTTCCTCCATTTCTTTTGCAAGCCGCTGGCTTTCCGGTTTGTTCGGCTCAAGGCAGTTCAGCAGGATGACAAAGGGCTTTTGGATTTCCTCCAGCTCTTGAATCACCTGAGCTTCCGCCTGCTGGTATTTCTCTCGTGGAATATCGCTGATGGAGCCGTCGGTGGTAATCACCAGGCCAATGGTGGAATGTTCCCGAATCACCTTTTGAGTACCGGTTTGAGCCGCCAGGTCAAAGGGAATCTCCTTGTCAAACCAAGGACTTTTTACCATCCGGGGCTTTTCATCCTCCTGGTGGCCCATCGCCCCCTCCACCATGTATCCCACACAGTCAATCAGCCGTGTTTTAAAGCTTCCGCCTCCTTGTAACTCCACTGTTACGGCAGTTTCCGGGATAAACTTTGGCTCGGTGGTCATGATGGTTTTGCCCGCCGCCGACTGGGGAAGTTCATCCCTTGCCCGGTTTTTCAGTGCCGGGTTGGAGATACGGGGCAGTACCAGTTCCTCCATGAATTTTTTCACGAAGGTGCTTTTCCCGGTGCGCACCGGCCCCACGACGCCAAGATAAATATCTCCCCCTGTGCGGGCGGCAATGTCTTTATAAATGGTTTGTGCATCCATTGCGTTTTCTCTCCCTTCACACCGTGCTGGGAATCAGCAGTCGCTGTGCCTGTTCCAGCACAGGCTGTTCAAATTCATTGGCTTTCATTAAATCTGCCGGGGGAAGATGATACCGTTTGGCAATGTCAAACAAATGCTCTCCCTCTTTGGCATAATAAATGCGCAGTGCAATGTCCGGCTGCTGTTGTTCCAGCGGGTCAGTGCAGGTTACATCCACAACAATGGTCTGCTGGGTACGACGGAACACAAGGCCCTCCAACTGCCACTGTACCTTTACGGTGGCCTGGCCCTGCTCTACCGTGGTTTCAATCCCGGTTACGGTGGGCCAGCATTCCAGTCGGTATTGCTGGGGTTCTCCCTCCAAGGAGAGGGGAATCTGGTATTCAAAGGCTTTGTCACAGCAGTCCATCTCTCCCAGCGAGTTGAGACACAGCAAATGTCCATAGGCTCTGCCCTGCAACACCAGCTTGCCCTCCTGCTGGGCCAGCTCCACCGAGACAGGCTGGGCAAAGCAGTGTACCACCTGGCCTTCCTCGTCCGGCAGATTCACCTGGAATTGACCGGTTCCGGTCTGATTCAGCGGACAGGCCAGCTGTTCCGTGAAGATTTTTTGCTCGGTAAGCTGGGTTTCATACTGGGTGGAGAAGGCATCTTCCACAAGGTAGCATTCCCCACTGCGCCAGATGCGCAGATGAAGCATGGCCGTCACGGTGATTTGGGCGGACAACTCCTGACCAGAAGCGGTCATCAGGGTGCATCCAGTCATCTCCACACAGGCAAAACTTTCACTGTCCTGGGGCAGGGATTCGGTGTCCAAAATCTGGTTGAATGGTACAGATTGCTCCACCACCTCCAGCTGAGTGGACTCCTCCCCACGGTACAGCAGGCTGACCTGTATTTTGCCTTTCACTACCGCCTTGCCGGACACCAGTTTGATTTCCTCCACATGGCCCACTCCGGCGGCGTCCAGAATCGCCTGTGGCTGTTTTGCAAACTGGATGGTTTCCTCGGCGGTAATCAGCTTATCCACACTTAAAAGCGGTCGCATGGCGGGCACGGCAGTCATCTTTTGCTCGATGCCGCATTCTGCCAAGGCGGTGACTACCTCCTGCTCCTTGCGCACCGCAATCCGGGCATTCAAGGCATAGGCGCCCCTTACATCCAGCCGACGCTGGTTCAAGGCACGGCAGTTCAGGTACTCCACCTGCCCACTTACCTGGATGGAGCAGGTGTTGTACTCCGCCTGGGGTAGCTCCATGGCACGGGTGAAAGGGATTTTCTGTTCCGTTTGGCACAGCGCCTGCTCCTGCTCAGCCTGGTAGTACACCACACAGCGCAGATATCCCTCTACCGTTAAGCGTCCCATGGAGATTTGTTTTTGCAGTGGCACCAGATGGACAAAGCATTTCACAACCTTGAACACCTGGGGCAGATAGTCGGGAATCAGGATCTCCGCCTCCAGTGGCAGTTCTGCCTTCGCCTCACACACCGGGCCCATGGCGCATATTGTATCCCGAAAAATCTTTAATTCCATCGTTTTGTTTTTCGCCCCTTTCACACAGTTGTGGTTTATCTATATGGCTTTTCCATTTTATTTATGACTGCAAAAAAGGGGGCAAAAAGAAAAGGAACCACCCTGTAAGGCAGTTCCTTCTTTTTTAAGCTTCTTTTTTAATGTGAAAAATCGCCCGCAGCAATCCCGCCAAGCATTTGGGACTTTTGATAACAACCACCTGCATCTGTCTGTTCCCCCTTTTCTTTTGGATGGTCACGAAAAGCTCCGTGTGCCCTATTATATCCAAAAAGGCGGAAAAGGGTGCAATGGTTACTCCTCATTTGTGCCAAGCTGGTTGTCCTTCTGGGTGACAATTACCAATAAATCCCCTTGCCCGGCCTGAATCTCCGCTCCATCGGCAAGGATTTCGTTACTAACTCCTATGGGATAATCCGAATTCAGTGTGCCGTCCTGCATGGGATACTTTGTCCCTTTCAAAGAAACCCCGCTGGCAACCGACTGCAAGGGAAAAATGGACAGATACACCGCCGGGTCATATGCCAAAGAAAAGCACTGTCCCGAAAGCACGGGGTAAACTCGGCTGTTTTCATCCACCAGAGACACCTTGCACCCTTGCCGGGCAAGCCAAAGAGCAGTGGCAATGTTGGCAAAGGTGTGCTCCATCCGTGCACCGCCCAGCGCACCCAGCATGATAATCTGGGTATAGCCCTTTTGGACGGCCAATCGGGCGGCGTAATGGGTGTCCGTGTCATCCTTCTCGGTGGGCAAGCAGATGCACTCCATCCCTTTTGGCGGGTGGGAGCTGTCAAAATCCCCCACCACCAGATGGGGCTGGGTGTTCCACTGCTCCAGCCGTTTCCAGCCGCCGTCACAGGCAATGATGTAGTCATCCTGCTGAATCTGGGCCACCGCTCTTTCGCCCAGTGGGCCTGCACTTACAATTACACACCCCATCAGTGAAGCTCCCAATCCTTAATGGATTTTACCTCGTCGTACATAGCTGCATAGCTGTCATAGCGACTTTGTTCAATCTCTCCCTCTTGCACAGCGTGTACCACGGCGCAGTCTTTTTCAGCCCGGTGAGCACAACCGGTGAACCGACACTGGGGAATGTATGGCTCAAATTCCGGGAAAGCATACTGGAGGTTTTCCTTGGAGATATAACAGGCCCGTTCGGTGTCCAGACTGGCAAAACCGGGTGTATCTGCAATGCGTCCGCCGAAAGCTTCAAAGATTTCCACTTCTCGGGTGGTATGCCGTCCTCGGCCCAGCTTGTGGCTGATGCTTCCGGTTTGCTGGGAAAGTTCCGGCACCAGTGCATTCAGCAAGGTACTTTTGCCCACACCAGAGTTGCCACAAAAAGCACACAGGTTGCCCCCGATATGCTGACGGATTTGGTCAAGGCCCTCTCCAGTCTGCTGATTTACAATTACCACCGGAACCCCTGCATGGCGATAAATATCCGCCAGTGGCTGTGCGCTTTGCAGGTCATCTTTTGTAAACACCATGACCGGCTGGACACCCTTGTCCACCGCAATGGCAGTCAGTTTGTCCAGCACCAATGTGCTTGGAACAGGTTGCACTGTGCTTGCTACCACAAACAGCACATCCAGGTTGGCAATGGGAGGACGGATGAACAGATTCTTCCGGGAATGAATTTCCGCAATCACATTGCCGCCTTGTTCCTGTTCCACCGTGACCCAATCACCTGCCACCGGGCTAATCTTCCGCTTGCGAAAAATCCCCTTTGCTTTGCACTCCAGCAACTGGCCATCCTGGCACTGGACATAGTAAAATCCTCCAATGCCTTTTTTAATATATCCTTGGGGCATAGCCACCAATTCCTTTCTTTTGGTATAAACTTGAATACCCGGTCACCTTGAAGGGGCAACCGGGTGTGATTTTGGTATCTTAACCTTCTGCTTGTTGATTTGAATCCTGCTGTACAGCCGGAGGTTCCACCACCGGGGCAGGGGTGGGTGTGGGAGCTGCCGTGGGTGCCGGGGTAGCCACCGGGGTGGCGGTAGGCGCAGGTGTAGGCTCCCATGCAGGCAGGAAGGTTGGAGTAGGTTCTGGTTCTTCTGTGGGTTCTGGTGTGGGTTCCGGTGTAGGCTCTGGCCCCAGAGAGACTACATAGCCCACAGCGGTATTAATACGCACCTCAGCGCCCGGTTCGTAGGTTTGCACCACAACACGGCCTGGCTCATATTCACTGTTGTAGGCATCGGTTCGTGCGCCTGCACGAAGTCCCGCAGCACTCAAGGCACGCAGGGCTTCTTCTTCCAGCATACCTGTGATATTGGGCACAGTACGGCTTAAGTCCACCTTTTTGCGGCTTACATACACCGTAACGGTGGAGCCGCTTTCCACGGATTCTCCCGCTTCCGGTTCGGTACGAATAACCGAGCCTTCTGCCACGCTATCATCCGCCACATTTACCCGGCGTACCTTCAAACCTACATTTTTGACTTCCTCTTCGGCGGCGGCAATAAGCCAGCCGTTCACAGCAGGCACGTTCACGTATTGGATGCCAAGGCTTACCTTCACCGTAACCTTCTGGCCTTCCTTAACGGTACGAGGACCACGGGGGGACTGGGAAATCACAGTACCCTCTTCCACTTCACTGCTGTGCACTTCCTCTTTGGTAAGAGAAAGCTGATTGCCGTATTCTTTCTCAATGGAAGTCCAACTTTCGCCTGTAAAATCCGGCAGTTCCACATCTGCCTTTGTGCTGAACAGCGGATTGGTGGAATTGGAGAAAATCATGTAGCAAAGCGCCGCTGAACCCACAGCAAACGCCAATGCCATACCTGCCAAAATGGGCAGAATCGGCAGACGCTTTTTCTTTTTCTTGGGAGCCTTTGGAGCAGTTCCGTTCTGGCCGGAATGCTGGCCTGTGGTAGATTTTTTTGCAGAGCTTTTGTTTGCGCCGGACTTGCCACCTGCGGCACTGCCGGACGATTTTGTTTGACGCACCACTTTATCAATATACCTCTTTGGCGAATCTTCGGTAAGATATTCGTACTCGAAACGAATGCTGGGATTGCGCTTGAATTCCTCAATATCGTCCAGCATTGCGCGGGCACTGGGATACCGCCGGGCAGGGTCCTTCGCCATGGCTCTGGCGGTGATATCTTGCAGTGCTTGAGGCACCTGGGGTGCCAACTGTCCCAGAGGAACAGCCTTGTCGGAAATTTGCTTGATGGCAACCGCCACCGCATCATCGGATTCAAAGGGCAGTTTACCGGAAAGCATCTCGTACAGCATAATGCCAACCGAGTAGATGTCCGCCTTTGCGTCGGTTACATCGCCTTTTGCCTGCTCCGGGCTGATGTAATGCACCGAACCAATGGCCTTATTGCTGACCACCTGGCTTTCTGCACGGGAAAAACGTGCAATGCCAAAGTCCATGATTTTGATGGTGCCTTCAGCCGTCAGCATGATGTTTTGCGGCTTAATGTCCCTGTGTACCACCCCTTTGTGGTGGGCATGGTCCAAAGCCAGCAAAATCTGCTCGATAAAATGCACAACTTCTTTCCAGGTTAAGGTTCCCCCGCGGCGGTTCATGTATTCTTTCAGGGTGATTCCATCCACATATTCCATAACGATAAACTGGATTTTATCCGTCACCGATACATCGAACACCTTGACGATATTGGGGTGATCCAGGATGGAAATGGCCTTGGACTCGTTTTTGAAACGATGCACCAGTTCCGTGTTGTCCATAAACTCCTGGCGTAACACCTTTACCGCCACGATATGTTGGGTTTTTAAGTCAGTAGCCTTGTAAACATTGGCCATGCCGCCTACGCCAATCAGCTCTTCCAGCAGATAGCGGCTTTCCAACCGTTTGCCAATCAACTGATCCATGTCAGTCCTCCGTTTGTTCAATCTCAATCAGCAGGGCGGTTATGTTATCCTGTCCGCCCGCCCGCAATGCTTCCTGCACCAAAACACCAGGAATTGCAAAAAATGAAGTTTGCTGTATAGCAGAAAGGATTTTTTCATCGGGCACTACCCCAGTTAAACCATCACTGCACAGCAGAACTTTATCCGCCGGCCTTACCGGAACGGTGGTGTAGTCCGCAATTACACCAGGTTCCACCCCTAAGGCACGGGTAATCAAATTTTTGTGGGGGTGATTTTCCGCTTCTTCACTTGTTATTTTACCACTTTCCATCAGCTGTTGCACCATGGAATGGTCCTTGGTCAGCTGGGTAATCTGTCCATCCCGGCACAGATAGGCACGAGAGTCCCCCACATGGACAATATGAAGTTCCTGGTTGCGTACCAGACAGCAAACCGCTGTGGTGCCCATGCCACGGTTTTCCGGCACTTCCTTGGCGCTGGCATAAATAGCACGGTTGGCCTGGTTGATGCAGTGCTGTAAAAAGGGGCGTTCCTGTCCCCGTTGCAGTCCACGCAAGCCTGCATCAAAGCAATTTTCCAGTGTATCGGTTGCCAGTTGGGAGGCCAAACGGCCAGCCGCCGCACCACCCATACCATCGCAAACCACCGCCCACACCGTACCATCCGCAAGGCAGGATGCCCGATAGTTGTCCTGATTTTCCTCTCTGCCGCCGCCAATGTCACTTTTGCCAGCCAGCTTCATGCCTTGTCCTCCTTTGTGGCTTCCTCTCGGCGCAACTGCCCACAGGCCGCACTGATGTCGCTGCCCAATCGGCGGCGCACGGTGGCATTCACGCCCATCTGGGTCAGCAACGATTGAAAGCGCTTCACATTCTCTGCATCCGATGCAGAATAGGGACTTCCATCTACTGGATTGATGGGAATCAGGTTCACATGGGCGCCCATACCTCGAATCAAATTCGCAAGCTGACGGGCGGTTTCCGCAGTGTCATTGACCCCTCGCACCATGGAATACTCAAAGCTAATGCGCCGTCCGGTGGTTTTTTGATACCGTCGGCAGGCATCAATCAGCTCTTCCACCGAATAGGCATCGTTCACAGGCATCATGCTACTGCGCATGGTGTTGTTGGGCGCATGCAGGGATACAGACAGGGTAAGCTGGAGCTTCTTTTCTGCCAGTCGGTCAATCTGGGGTACTACACCGCAGGTGGACAAACTGATGTTACGCATGCCGATGTTCACGCCATCTGCACAGGAGATAATCTCCAGAAAGTCCATTACATTCTCAAAGTTATCCAGCGGCTCGCCAATTCCCATCAGCACAATGTGGGATACCCGTTCTCCGGTATCCTTTTGCACCGCATAAATTTCCGAGGCAATCTCGCCCGCCTCCAGATTGCGCACCCGTCCCGCCTGGGTGGAAGCACAGAAACGACAGCCCATCCGGCAACCAACCTGGGTGGAAACACACACAGTATTGCCATAATGATAGCGCATCAGTACTGTTTCGATGCAGTTTCCATCTGCAAGCCGGAACAGATATTTAACGGTGCCATCCTTGGACTGTTGTTTGCGCTGGATGGTGGGATTTGCCAGATAAAAGCGTTCTTCCAGCTTTGCCAAAAGTGCTTTTGGCTGGTCCGTCATGGCGGAGAAATCCACCACCAGCTTTTGGTGCAGCCAGTGAAAAATCTGCTTTGCACGGAAGGTGGGCTGTCCCAGTTCCTTCATCAAAGCAGTCAGCTGCTGCAAGGTATACGATGAAAGGCATTGTTTTTCCATTTGTTATGCTCTCTCCATAATTGCAATAAAAAATCCATCCGGCCCAGTTTCTCCCGGTAGCAGAGTCATCATACCCCGCTCCAGTCGGGCGCCATCCAGTTGATAGGCTGGCTCTTTCAGGGAAAATTCCGGGTGAGTGTGCAAAAATTGCTCCACCACCTGCTCATTTTCCCGTTTATCAATGGTGCACGTGGAGTAAACCAGTCGCCCACCGGTCTTGAGATACCCTGCCGCACAGGTTAAAATCTCCCGCTGCAACTGGTGTAGCTGTTCCACATCCTCCATTGTTTTGTAGCGAATATCCGGTTTTTTTGCCATAATGCCAAGACCGGAACAGGGCACATCGCACAGGATAGCATCCGCCTGCCCCAAAGCGGGGTTGTGGACGGAAGCATCGTTGTGCATCACCGCGCCAATGGTAATCCCGCATCGGTCAAATGCCTGCTGAATCAAGGACAGCCGGGATTGCACTGCATCACAGCTTACAAGGCTTCCCTTGTTTTCCATGCACTCTGCCAGGGTCAGGCTTTTGCCACCCGGTGCGGCACACAAATCCAGCACCCGGTTGCCGGGCTTTGCTTGCAGGTTCAAGGCCGCAAGCTGAGAAGCCGCCCCCTGCACATGGTACAAACCACTGGCAAAGGCTTCCCCTGCCGCCGGGCTTCCGGTAAAACGGGCAACCACCGAGCCGGGAATACTACCTGCCTTGGCTGGTACACCTTGACGCTCCAGCTGGGCACAAAGCTCTTCCACCGTTGTTTTCAAGGTATTGCACCGGAGCCAGGTTTCTTTGGGGGGATTTTCCAGGGATTGCAAGATGTGCTCACACTCTTGCGGGTACTGCTCCATCAAAATCTGCACCACCGCTGCCCCCACCGAGTAACGTACACTCAGTTTCTCTGCCTGGGTTTTGAATTGCGCTTTTTCCACATCGCAGGCAATCGCCTTGCGAAGCACTGCATTCACCAGTCCGCTGGCGCTGGTCTTTTTCATCTTGCGGCAAAGGGCCACGGATTCATTCACCGCCACCGCCGCCGGCACCTGCATATATTTCGCTTGATAGAGTCCACTGCGAAGAATAGCCCGCACCTGTGCATCCAGCTTGTTCAGCGGACGGCTCAAACATTGTTGCAAGCACCAGTCCAGGGTAATCAAGCGTTCGGTGACACCGTAAAAAAGCGCACTTACAAACGCCTTGTCTCGGTTTTCCAGCTGGGTATTTTGCAAAAATGCGTTCAACACCAGGTTGGAAAACCCGTTTTCCTCCTGACGCACCAAAGCCAAAACGGCGGTACGGCGTGCTTGGTTCATAAAGAAATTCCTCCAATGTTTGGGTTAAATGCTGTCCCCTACTGCAAATCGTCTGCCTGCCGCAAAGGCGGCGCCGGTCATGGGTTTCGAACCTTCCGGCACAACTTCCAGCAGTTCCAGTGCGCCCTCACTGCACCCAATGGTCAAGGGGTTGAGGGACAGAATCTGTCCGGGTTTGCCCTGCATCTGGGACAGTTTGCTTTTGCGCACCTTGATTTTTTTATCTTCATAAAGGAAGTAGGCAATGGGCCAGGGGTTCATTCCTCGAATCAGGTTGTGCAGCTGCTGGGACGGGCGATGGAAGTCAAACTGTGCCATCTCCTTGGTGAGAGGTGGCGCCTGGGTTGCCTGGCTGTGGTCCTGCGGGGTGCGCTCTGCCTTGCCCTCTCCAATCAGCTGAATGGTTTCCACCAGGGTTTTTGCGCCCTGCTGGGTAATACGCTCAAACAGCTCGCCGCTGGTTTCCTCCGGGTCAATCTCCACCGGAGCCACCGCCAGAATATCACCAGTGTCCAGTCCTTCGTCCAGGTACATAATGCTTACGCCGGTCTGAGTTTCCCCATTGATAACCGCCCACTGTACGGGAGCCGCTCCCCGGTACTTGGGAAGCAGGGATACATGCAGGTTGATGCAACCATATTGGGGAATTTCCAGCACCTCTTTGGGCAGGATTCGACCATAGGCTACCACCACAATCAGTTCCGGATTCAACTGCTGAATCTCCTCCCACACATCAGCGGTGCGCAGGGTTTTGGGCTGATACACCGGAATGCCCAGCTTCAGTGCCAGTTCTTTCACAGGGGGTGCAGTCAAAACCTGCTTGCGTCCCACCGGTTTATCCTCACGGGTAAAGACCCCGCAAATGGTGTGGCCTGCATCCCAGATGGCCTGCAAACTGGCGGCAGCAACATCCGGTGTTCCCATAAATAAAATACGCATGAAAGGTTATTCTCCTTCCACTTCGTCGGGATAATCATCCTCGTAGAAATGCTCTGCCAAATCCATGATGGTCACACCATCCAGATGGTTGGTTTCGTGGCAGAAGCAACGAGCCAGCATGTCCTCAGCTTCCATCTCAAAGAAATTGCCATGACGGTCCTGTGCACGCAGTTTTACCTTTTTGGGGCGAGCGATGGCTCCGTTGTGACCGGGGAAGGATAGACAGCCCTCATACAGGGTCACTTCCTCGTCGGAACGCTCAATGATTTCCGGGTTGATGCACTCGATGAAGCGAGGCTCCCAATCTTCGGGAAACTCACCATCTTCCGGCAAATCCCGCTCGTCCAAAGCGATGAACAGGCGGCGCATCATGCCAACCTGAGGGCCAGCCAGACCCAGTCCACCTGCATCAATCAGGGTTTCCTTCATATCTTCCAGCAAGGTTGCCAGACGCTCGTCAAAATTGGTGACCGGGCGGCACACCTTCTTCAAAATCGGATCTCCATCCTGTACAATCGTGCGTAAAGCCATTTTTCATTCTCCTTTTTCTTGAAACATCTTTGTTTCAGTTGAAATAATGCTGATATGTCTCAATCAATCTCCGTCCGAGTGGAAATCCAGCGTTAGGCTGGCCTTTCGTACCAGCCCCTGCTGGCTGTATTGCTCCATGATCTGGCGCATTACTCCACGCAGACGTTTATCGTTGCGACATTTAATTGTAAGTTTATAGCGAAAATGGTCCTTGACCATGGCTATATTCATGGGAACAGGCCCTAAGATGCGCAGGGGAATCCCCCCCGCCTGCTGTGCCGCCTCTGCCAAAAGTTGCCCCAAGGCACGGGCCGCTTGGATGACGTCCCCCTCTTTTGGCCCGCTGAACACCGCCAGACACAGGCTACAAAAGGGCGGGTACAGGCACAGTTTGCGCATCTGGATTTCCTGCCGAAAAAAATCCTCATAGTCCTGGGTGGCGGCAAGGCTCAAAACGGGGTTTGTGGGGTCTACGGTTTGAATCATTGCATAACCCGGTTGCTGGGACCGTCCACCCCGTCCAATGACCTGTGTCAAAAGGGAAAACACCCGCTCGGTGCTTCTGAACCCTTGGGAAAACAGCAAAGCATCAATGCCCAGAACCCCCACAAGGGTTACCCGCTCAAAATCCAGCCCTTTTGCAACCATCTGGGTTCCCAGCATAACCTGGTACTCCCCTTTTGCAAAGCGGGCAAGCATGATTTCGTGGGCATTTTTCCTGCTGGTGGAGTCCTGATCCATCCGCAGAATTCCCGCCGACGGGAAAAGCTCTTTCAGCTCCTCCTCCACACGCTGGGTGCCAAATCCCCGGTAGCGAATCCGCCCGCCGCAATCCGGGCAGGTGGTGGGCACAGGACTGATACTTTTGCCGCAGTAGTGGCACATGAGTTTTTCCTCGGACTTATGGTACACCATGGGCACACTGCAACTTTCGCATTTCAGCACCTTGGAACAGCTTGTACACATGCCCACGGTTTGGTATCCCCGCCGATTCAGCAGAAGAATCACCTGATTGCCCTGTTGCAGAGTCTGTTCTATCCGCTGTGCCAGTGGCCTGCTGATGCTGTAGGGGTTGCCCATTTCCAGCTCTTTTTTCATGTCCACCAGCTCCACGGTGGGAAGCGGCTGGCTGGCATACCGCTGGGTAAGCTTGTACAGAGTGTATCGCCCTTCCAGTGCCGCCTGGTAGCTTTCCACACTGGGAGTGGCAGAAGCAAACAGCACAAGACAATTATGCTCCACCGCCCGCCGCTTTGCAACCTCTCTGGCATCGTAGCGGGGGGCGCTCTCCGACTGGTAGGTATGTTCCTGCTCTTCGTCCACCACAATCAAGCCGATGTTCTGCAAGGGGGCAAAGATGGCACTGCGTGTGCCCACCACCACCCTTGCCCTGCCTTGGTGAATCAACTGCCACTGGAGCAATCGCTCGGTGTGGTTCAGTCCGGAATGTTGGACTGCCACCTGACTGCCAAATGTCTGCCTTAAGCGGCGAATCATCTGGGGGGTAAGGCTGATTTCCGGCACAAGAATTAAGGCCGATTTGCCCAGCGCAAGGCTTTGCTCCACCAATTTTAAGAACACCAAAGTTTTACCACTGGCTGTTACACCGTGAAGCAGGGCGGCACTTGCCTTTCCTGCTTGAAGCTGACGGCTTAACCCTTGGTACGCCTGTTCTTGTTGCTGGCTGAGCACAATGGGTTTTGCACCACAGGGAACCTGACCGAATAAATCCAAGGTTCTGTTCACCTGCTGGGCAGTAACCCACCCTTTTTTGCAAAGCCCCTGCATTACCGCCTGAGAAATTCCATTCACAGCAAGCTCGCTGGCAGTTTTTGACCCTTGTTTCAGCTGCTCCAGCGCTTGCTTTTGCCGTGCACCCAAGCGTGTACCTTCCGGCGGTTGCTGCACCAAACGGTATTCTGGCTCGGTATGGCGAACCAACTGTTTTTGCAGTCGTGGTCCTTCCTCTGTCGCCACCGCTTTGTACTGCGCCCCATAGGGTAGCATGGCCTTGACCGCCTCGTAAAAGGTACAGAAGGTATGTTCCCGCAAAAAATACACCAGTTTAAGCAGTTCCGGGGTCAGATTTGCCTGTTCCGGTGCCACATCGTGAAGGGTTTTCAGCCGTTTGGGAAGTTGGTCTTCGGGCAGGTCTTGCAAGCTTAGCGCAATCCCGGTGCGGGGACGGTTGCCCTGTCCAAAGGGCACCAGCACCAGGCTTCCCACCTGAATCTGGTCCACAAGAGACTGGGGAACACGGTAACTGTATATTTTATCAAATTGAAAGGTGGCGTCGTTGACCGCAACCCCGGCGATACGCTCCATGCAAAACGCCCCCTTGGTTTTTTACTCCTGCTGATGCTTCAAAATCAGCTCATAAATTTCCTCGGCGCACTCGTCCACGGTGTTGTTTACAACCACCTCGTCATAGTCCACCGCGTACTCCATCTCTTCCACCGCACGGCGCAGACGGGATTGAATCTGCTCCTCATTTTCGGTGCCACGTCCCCGCAAACGCTGTTCCAGTTCTTCATAGCTGGGGGGACGGACGAAGATGGTGGTGGCACCGGGATAGATGCGCTTCACGTTGGCGGCGCCCACCACCTCAATGACCAAAATCACGGTGATGCCGTTTTCAATCCGCTTGTCCACCTCGGATTTTGGGGTGCCGTAATAGTTGCCGCAATACTCTGCGTATTCCAGAATTTCCTGGTGGGCAATGCGCCGCTCAAACTCCTCCCGGGTCAGATACACATAATCCACCCCGTCTTTTTCGCCGGGGCGCATGCCACGGGTGGTGGCAGAGATGGACAGCTCCACCTGGGGATGCAACTGCATCAGCCGTTTCACCACCGTATCTTTTCCAGAGCCAGAAGGCCCGGAAACAACCACCAGTCTGCTTTGGTTATTCATGGTTCAGTTCTTCCTCCATTTCATCCTCGGGTTCCTCGTTGCCAAGGCGGTTTGCCACAGTTTCCGGCTGGACGGCGGACAAAATCACATGGTCCGAGTCCATAATAATCACCGCACGGGTGCGCCGTCCATAGGTTGCATCAATCAGCGAGCCCTTGTCCCTTGCTTCCTGTACAATCCGCTTGATGGGTGCAGATTCAGGACTTACAATGGCAATGAGGCGGTTTGCGCTGACCATATTACCAAAGCCGATGTTAATCAGTTTCATGCTTGTCCTCCCTGGCAAATCATTCGATGTTTTGTACCTGCTCACGAATCTTTTCAATCTCCGCCTTGGTGTCTACCACCATGCGGGTCATGGAAAGGTCGTTGCACTTGGAGCCAATGGTATTGACCTCCCGGTTCAGTTCCTGGGTCAAAAAGTCCAGCTTACGACCCACCGGCCCCTCTGCGGCAAGAATCTCCCGATACTGCCCCAGATGACTGCGCAGGCGAACCGTTTCCTCGTCCACAGCGGTTTTATCCGCAAAGATGGCGGCTTCGGTTAAAATCCGTGCATCGTCCAGCTGCTTGTCCTCCAGCAGGACGGTCAGTTTGGTGTACAGCCGCTGGGTATAGGCTTCCACCTGCTGGGCGCCATTTTGTTCCAGTTTGCCAACGGTGGTTTCAATCACATCCAGCCGGGAAAGAATATCTCGGGTCAGCTTTTCCCCTTCCCGCTCTCTCATCTGGATAAACCGCTCCAAAGCACTGGAACAAACGCTCTGTACATCCTGCCAAAGCTGTTCTTCGTCCAGTTTTGCAGGCACAAGTCGAATCACTTCCGGCATACGGCAGAGCACGCTGGCGGTTGCGTCGTCCTTGACCCCCAGCTGGGCTCCCATCTTCTGCATAACCTGCGCATACCGGTCTGCCAAATCCCAGTCCACTTCCAGTTGTCCTGTCTGTCCTTCCAGCACCGTCATCTGAAGGGATACTTCCACCTTTCCCCGGCTGATTTTTTCTGCCAGCAGCTGTTTTATCTTGTCATCCAGAAAAGCTGCGCCCCGAGGAATACGGGAAGTATATTCAAAATAACGGGAGTTGACGCTTTTTATCTCCACTGTAATGTTCCGGCCGTGCAATACCGCTTCACTGCGACCATAGCCGGTCATGCTCAATGCCATAGACAGGTACCTCGTTCCCTTGAATTTGGTTTGGGATATGACTGTCCCATTTTGAAATATATAGTCCATTTTACCCTTTTTGCCCCTGCTTTGCAAGACTTTTTACACACTCGGCTTGTTTTGCAGACACAGAAAAAAGCCCTGTGACATTTCATTCACAGGGCTTTTCTTTCATAAAAGAGAAAATTTCCCATTTAGGGCCATTGCTTTACCGCCGGGCGACAGAAAATGTTTGGGCCAGTACAATATCCCCTACCCTCTACCGTGTAAAGCACCTAAAAATCATCGCCAAGCCATCCCTTGTTACTTTGTGCAAAAAGCAAGCACCACTTCGTCGTCCTCACAAAGGTGGGTTCGGGGGTGATATTGTGCTGTCACCTTATTCCAAAGGCCTTCTGCGGCGGCATTCTTTTGGCTGTATTTCAGTTCCCAGTTTCCCGGATATTGCCGGAACATGGCTTCCACCACCTGGCTGGCCATGTGCTTGTTCCGGTATCTGGGAAAGATGGTGAACTCCGCCACCACATAGTCGGGTTTTTCGCCTATAAAGGAATAGGGATTTATCATGGTAAATCCCACAAGCTGGGAATCATCATAAAACAGCAGTGCCTTCCGCTCTGGCTCTGTAAAATAGGCATCAAAGTACCGGTAGGGATAGTTACCTGTTTCGTCCATCTCATTGTCATAATACTTTGTCAACTCGTGACAGTACTTTTGGTAGAGATTCCATAAAAGTTCCTTGTGTTCAAGCTGTGTTTCCACCAATCGAATCATTTTCATATCCTTCTTTCGATTTCTCTATTTACCTTGTTATTGTAACAGATTAGCATTGTATACGCAACCGAAGGATACAAAACCCGTCTATATCTGGAAAAGCGAATTTTTAGAACTCCTTCTTTTCCAAAATTCCAACGGAACACCGGATGGACACAGCGTACATCAGAGCAATAAGTGCCAGCTCCACCACCAACAGGAACAGCAAGGCGGGCAGATTTGCACCTGCAATGGGGTTGCTTATCCATTCTTCCGGGAGAAACCACAGAAGCGACAGAGAGATAATCCCCGGAACATACAAGAACCAACTGCCTTTGATGGGGCCAAATTTATAGTACGCCGGGATTTGAAAGGCGGTGTACAGAGCAAACAAAAACATCCCTCCCATGGCGGCCATCAGGATGTCCACCGGCAAAACGGTTTGTCCCAATGCTCTCAGCACAAGGGGCTGGGCAATGATGGACACCGCCAAGGCAATCAGCCCTTGGATACCGATGAGCAGGTATCGCCCCATCACTGCTTCCCTTTTGGTCACAGGCAAAAGGCCATACATGCGCTCCATGCCGTTCTTTTCGGTTACTGTAAAGGTGTAGCTTGTTGTTAGATCAGCAAAGTAGACCGCAAAGGAAATGCCCACAGCCAAGGAGCGATTTAGCGCAACAAACACAATGGGGAACAGGATAACAAACAGAATCGGCTTGAGATAAGGTTTAATAAGGGAAAAGTCCAGTTTTGTAACATTCCATATCTTACGCATCCCCGCTTCCTCCTTTCTTGCTTACAAACACAACAATTTCATCAATGCTTGCCGGCTCGACAGTCAAATTCGGGAACAAGACGCAGTCCTGCGTTTTGATGAGGGCTTCAAAGCCAGTGGAAAAAGTTCGCACCGAAACAGCCTTTTCCTGGATGTCAGTGGAAAGCTCCTCCCTTGCTCCCTTGACAACACGGAACATATCCACAAATTCGTCCTTGTTGCCGCTGAAAAATAACTCTCCATAATTAATGTAAGTAATATAATCAGCAATGCGCTCCAAATCGGCAGTAATATGAGTAGAGAACAACACACTGTGCTGTCCATCCTCGATGTATTCGGACAGGATATGGAGCAACTC
>JAHLFP010000036.1 GCA_018883715.1 Candidatus Allofournierella pullistercoris
GAGTAGCCGTGGGCTTCGGGGTAGGTGTAGCTGTTGGCTTCGGGGTAGGAGTAGCCGTAGGCTTCGGAGTAGGAGTAGCCGTGGGCTTCGGGGTAGGTGTAGCTGTCGGCTCCGGAGTAGGGGTAGCTGTCGGCTCCGGAGTAGGGGTAGCTGTCGGCTTTGGTGTTGGAGTAGCCGTGGGCTCTGGAGTGGGAGTAGCCGTGGACTCCGGGGTAGGAGTAGCTGTGGGACGGTTTGCCCCGATGATCACATAAAGCCCGGTGGGCTGACCATAAGCCACTTGGTTATCCTGGATATTCAGCCAAATGGGGACAACACTTACAAGGTATGTACCATTTTTCAAGGTGAATTCATAGGAATTTACGGTGGCAGGCAGACTTACATTAGAGCCGGGCACAATCACCTGATAACCAAGCAAGGTCCAGGTGTCATTGCCGGAAGGGGTATCCCAGGTAAGGGTGACAGTACCCTGCGAGCCCACAAATGCGGATACATTTGTGGTGTTGCTGGGCAGAGAGCTGCCCGAACCAACCGGGAGCAGTGCCAGCTCTTCGGCTGTTTGTTCGTTGGAAGTGTCCACAGGGTTGGATACAGTTTCAGAAGATGCAACAGCTGCGATGGTGGTGGGAGCGGAGGAAGACGCTACCAGCACAGTGGACAGTCCCAGCGCTAAAATGCGCTTGCAAAACTGGGTCATAAGGAAATCTCCTTCGTGGTTGAAAATAACAAAGCCAAGTATATTGGGTTACAGAGCCTGGACGTAAAGGCACACCCAGAACACATTAACACTCCTATTATAAAGGGGTAATCGGCGGATCGTCAAGTAAGGTAAATTGATAGAAATGGGGGATTCGTCTTTTTTAAAGAAATATTCTTAAAAAACAAAAACTGATACGAAGAATACCCAAGGAATAGGGTGGATAAACAAGGGAAATCCGCTGTTATTTTATAGTATCAATGAACACCGGAAATTGTGTTTACCGTCCATAGGATACCCCAGCTAAGAATTTTGAAAAATACCTTTTATCGGGGGAGGATACTAAAAAACCCAATGCCCGCCACAAAAGCAGAGCATTGGGTTTTTGTGTTAAAAGGATAGGAAGAGGTGATTTATAGCATCATTCTCCTTTTCCGGCTGGTAGTACAAATCCACGGTTTTTCCGCCATAGACCTTAGCGTCAAGCTGATATTCCAAGGTAGCCTTACCGGGAAGCTTTCCGCTGAATGCGGTGTCAAATGCGGTATAGGGGTTGCCTTGGGTTCCGGAGTGGGAGTTGCAGTAGGTTCCGGAGTGGGAGTAGGTGTGGGTTGGACAGACGGGGTAAATGGCTCATACTCCAGCCAAGATTCAAAGGAGGAATAACGTCCTCCTGGCGCTATCGCACCAGTGATGGTATTGCGCCAAACCGCCTGTATTGATACATCATATCTGATATTCGGCAACGGGGCCTTAAAAGTATAGCGAGTTTGAGTGGCGGGCAGATCCACCGAGCGGGAGCCAGAAACAAAAACCCTATAGTGATCTAGTATCCAGCTTGTATTGCCCGTCAAGGAATCCCATTCAAGGAACAAAGCGTTATCGCTGGTTACACCTTCTGAAAAGGATGAGAATCCCTTAGGCATCGGTTCAATCGACGTAGCCATGGGATCGATTTCTCCGATGGCGACATGAACTAAACTGGAGCTTGCGCGTACCGTACCATCCTCGTTATTCCGCCACATGGCGGTGACACTCAAAGCGTATATGCCATCCTCGCTTATAGTGAATTCAAGGGAGTTTTGGTCAGCAGGTAGATTCAAGCGAGAACCGGGAACAGTCACTCGATATTCGTCCAAACTCCAAGTAGAATTACTACTCTTAGGGGTAGTCCGAGTAAGGGTAACATGGCCGTCGGGGCTTACATCTGCGGATAATTCAGTGATGGTGCTGGGAATATTGAGTGTGTCCTCAGCCGGGGTCACTGTGTCCTGAGAGCTGATCGATACAAGGCTTGTCTGCCTTTGACGGAATGGGGTTCCGTCTTGGGGTAGGGGGTATCGCTCTCAGAAGTTATTATAAAGATAGCTTTGGGTGCAGTCAAGTTAAATGTGTCAATAAAACTGAAAGTTTCTTCATTTTCTAAGAAATAAACCTACAAAAACAAATGTAAATGCGAGGAATTAAAAAAAGGATACCGCAAAATTTTCGCATCTTTCACGAAAATTCACGGTATCCTTTTGGTTTATAAAAGAGATTAGCGGCGGCGGGATACTTTCAGGCGGGCCATGGCACGGGCCATAGCAGCCTTGGAATAGTAGTATTCCTCCACGCTTTTTTTCTGGCGCATCCGCTCCTCGGCACGCTCCAGGGCTTCCTGGGCACGGCGCTGGTCAATCTCGTCGGGATGCTCTGCACTGCTTACCAGCACAATGGCACGATCCGGCATGATTTCCACAAAGCCTTGTCCAATGGCGGCAACCTGCCATTCCCCATCCACCTTAAAGCGCAATTCGCCGGGTTCCATGGCGGTTACAGCAGGCTCGTGCCCCGGCTGTACACCGTACAGACCGTCGATGGCGGGGAGGACCAATTCCTCCGCAGGGCCAATGTAAAACTGACGCTCCGGCGTGATGATTTCCAAAAACAGTGTTTTCATCAAACTGCCCCCTGTGCCCGGGCCTTTTCACGCACCTCGTCCACAGTACCTACCATGGAGAAAGCGCTCTCCGGGTATCGATCCAGCTCGCCGCCCAGGATGGCTTCAAAGCTGTTGATGGTTTCGCTCAAAGGCACATAGCGGCCTTCCAAGCCGGTAAAGGTCTCTGCCACAAAGAAGGGCTGGCTGAAGAACTGCTGGATGCGGCGGGCACGTTCCACGGTCTTTTTGTCGTCCTCGCTCAGTTCTTCCATGCCCAGGATGGCGATGATGTCCTGAAGCTCCCGGTAACGCTGGAGCAGTTCCTGGGTGCCACGGGCAACCTTGTAATGGCGGCTGCCCACCACATCCGGCTCCAGAATACGGCTGGTGGATTCCAGCGGGTCCACCGCAGGGTAGATGCCCTGTTCCACAATCTTACGACTGAGAACGGTGGTGGCATCCAGATGGGTAAAGGTGGTGGCGGGTGCCGGGTCGGTCAGGTCGTCCGCAGGCACATAAACCGCCTGCACACTGGTGATAGCGCCGTCCCGGGTGGAGGTAATACGCTCCTGCAAAGCGCCCACCTCGTTGGCCAAAGTGGGCTGGTAGCCCACGGCGCTGGGCATACGACCCATCAGGGCAGATACCTCACTGCCAGCCTGTACATAACGGAAGATGTTGTCAATGAACAGCAGCACATTCCGCTTTTGCACATCACGGAAATATTCCGCCATGGTCAAACCGGTAAGAGCCACACGCATACGGGCTCCCGGCGGCTCGTTCATCTGACCAAAGACCAGAGCAGTCTTGGACAGAACGCCGCTTTCGCTCATCTCTCGCCACAGGTCGTTGCCCTCACGGGTGCGCTCGCCCACGCCGGTGAAGATGGAATAACCACCGTGCTCGGTGGCGATGTTGCGAATCAGTTCCTGAATCAGCACGGTTTTACCAACGCCTGCACCGCCAAACAGACCGATTTTACCGCCCCGTGCATAGGGAGCCAGCAGGTCGATGACCTTAATGCCGGTTTCCTGAATCTGTACCACCGGGTTCTGGTCGGTGAATTTGGGGGCATGGCGATGGATGGACCAGGTTTCGCTGTCCGTTACATTGGGCTTGCCGTCGATGGCATTGCCCAGCACGTTGAACATACGTCCCAGGCATTTTTCACCCACCGGGACCTGGATGGGAGCGCCAGTGGCAGTCACTTCTACCCCACGGGCAAGGCCCTCACTGGGGCTGAGCATGATACAGCGCACGGTGTTGCCGCCCACATGCTGGGCAACCTCCATCACCTGTTCGGTGCCATTGAGCTGTACGGTCAGTGCTTCGTTCAAAGCAGGCATACTGCCGTTTTCAAATTCCACATCCACAATAGGGCCTAGAACCTGCACAATTTTGCCTTGGTTTTGCATATCGGTTCCTCGCTTTCAAATCATAACAAAGGGGATGTCGCAGTCTGTGCAACATCTGGGCAGATGGCTTCCATAGTGCCGTCTGCCTGCACCATATAAATCTGTTGAATAGAAGGGCTGTCCGGGGTATTAAACCGCTGGATTTTCTGCTGAGAGCCTGCCACAATCTCGGTTAATTCCTGGGTAATGGCGGACTGCCGGGCACGGTTAAACTCCAAAGAAAGGCGGCGAATCATATCCCGGGCATTTTTGGTGGAGGAGTCCATTGCTGTCATGCGAGCATTCTGCTCACTGCAAAAGGATTCCACCAAACAGCCGAATACCACACCTTTCAGGTAGCCGGGCACAATTTTATCCATAACTTTATGGGCAGAGGGTACATAGGTCACCCGCCGTTTATAGCGTCCGCCGCTGTATTCCGGTTCGCTGTACTCAAACTGGTTGATGTCCAGCGGCAAAAGCTGATAGACACTGGGCCGAATCAGCAGGGGGCTGACCATATGGGTGTAAATCATATGCACCTCGTCCAGTTCCCCGTTTAAAAACAGGGCGGTGACTTCCTCGCTGATGTCCCGGGCCCGGGTAACGGTGGGGTCCTGGGCGGTGTACAGGAATTCTTCCTGCACGGGAATGCCCCGGTGGGCAAAATAAGCCCGTCCCACCTGACCAATGACAAACAGCCGGAAGTTGGGCGTCTGGGCCAGTTTTTCCTCGGCCAATTTCAGGATATTGTGGTTATAGGAACTGCAAAGCCCCTTGTCACTGGTTACCACAATATAGCCCACCTTGCGGTGGCCGCCTCGCTGTTCCATCAGAGGGTGTTCCACCCGTCCAGAGTGGTGGAGAATATCCGCAATGGTTTCCTGGATTTTTTGGAAATAGGGGAAAACATTGTTCAACTGTTGGCGGGCCTTCCGCATCTTGGAAGAGGAGATAAGATACATCGCATTGGTGATTTTCAGGGTTTGATCCACGCTGTTAATACGGGTGCGAATCTCTTTTATGCTTGCCATTGTGCGCTCACCTGATCCTTATAGGTTTGCAACTGGGTACGAATTTCTTCGGATGCACCGGCGGACAATGCACCGCTGGTTTCGATTTCCTCCAGCAGATGGGGCTGGGTGTTTTGCAGATAGTCCACAAATCCTTGCGCAAAGGTGCGAACCTGTGCCAGGGGGACATCCGCCAGCAGGTTGCTGGTGGCAATATACAGAATGATGGCCTGACGGCTTACGCTCATGGGGCTGTGCAAAGGCTGTTTCAGCAGTTCCATCAGCCGCTTGCCGTGGTCCAAAGCGTCCTTGGTGGCCTTATCCAAATCCGAGCTGAACTGGGTGAATACCTCCAGCTCCCGGAAGCGAGCCAGGTCGATGCGCAGAGTACCAGCTGTCTTTTTGATGGCCTTGGTCTGGGCGGCACCGCCCACACGGCTTACCGAAAGGCCCACGTTGACAGCGGGGCGCTGGCCAGCAAAGAACAGGTTGTTTTCCAGGTAAATCTGACCATCGGTGATGGAGATTACGTTGGTGGGAATGTAAGCGGATACGTCGCCGGCCTGGGTTTCAATGATGGGCAGGGCGGTCATGGAGCCGCCGCCGTATTCCTTGGTCAGACGGCAGGAACGCTCCAGCAGACGGCTGTGCAGATAGAACACGTCACCGGGGTAGGCTTCACGTCCCGGACTGCGATGCAGCAGCAGGGACAGGGCACGATAGGCCACCGCATGCTTGGAAAGGTCATCATAGACAATCAGAACATCCTTACCCTTGCTCATGAAATACTCGCCCAGTGCAGTTGCGGAATAGGGGGCGATGTATTGCAGGGGAGCGGACTCGCTTGCAGGGCTGGACACAATGATGGTGTAATCCATTGCGCCGTACTGGATAAAGGTGTTGCGCAGCTGGGCAATGGTGGAAGATTTCTGACCGATTGCCACATAGATGCAGATGACATCCTTGCCCTTCTGGTTCAAGATGGCATCCACCGCAATGGAGGTCTTACCAGTCTGGCGGTCGCCGATAATCAGCTCACGCTGTCCCCGTCCGATGGGAACCATGGCGTCAATGGCCATGATGCCGGTCTGCATGGGAACGTTCACCGGCTCACGGGATACAACACCGGAGGCCTCTCGCTCGATGGGCAGGGTCTGGGTGGTTTCGATGGGGCCAAGGCCGTCAATGGGCTGTGCCAGGGCGTTTACGGTGCGTCCCACCATGGCATCACCCACCGGAACATCCGCCGCACGACCAGTGCGCTTTACAACGCTGCCCTCTTTCAGGCCGTCGTCATCGCCCAAAAGAACAACACCTACGCTGTCCCGCTCCAGATTCAAAACAATGCCCTTGGTGTCGTTTTCAAACTCCACCAGTTCGCCATATACAGCGTTGTTCAGGCCGTATACAGTGGCAATGCCGTCGCCAATTTCCAGGATGGAACCTGTTTCGTCACAGGTGGCACGGCTGTCATACTGCTCGATTTCCTGACGCAGAATGGAGATAATTTCTTCGGATTGATTCACAGCATTCACCTCTCTTGCAGTTGACGAGACAAACGTTTCAACTGCCCGCTTACACTCTTGTTATAGGTTACTCCGTCCAGTTCCAGCACAAAGCCGCCCAGCAGTTCTGGCTCAAGGCTAATGCGCATCTCCACCGCAGCAAGCCCATGCTGTTTGCACATGGCCTGACCAAGCTGGCGGATGGTTTGCTCGCTGGGAGTATGGGCACAGCGTAACAGGCAAACCGCCTTGTTTTGCTGGTGCAGGTGCAGGATATGGAACTGTTCCAGAATCTCATTTAAAAGAAAAAACCGACCCTTTTCAGCCAGCAAGTCATAAAAATTGTGCAGTTGCTGGGGGCAGTCGGTAAAAGGCAGGCGGTGTAACACCGCCTGCTTTTCTTTACAGCAAATTGCCGGGCTGATTAAAACATGATACAGCTCGTTATGGGATAAAATCAGGTCTGCCGTTTGGCGAAGCTGGGTTTCACTCACCCCAGCTTGCAGCAGGGCAGTGGCATAACGAATGGCAAGTTGACTCATTTGCGTTCCTCCACTTCCTGCAAAAAGGCGCCCACCAGGGCCTCATCCGACTGGCTGTCCAGACGCTGTGCACACACACGGGAAGCCGCCATCAGGGACAGCATGGCAATCTCCTGACGGGTTTGCTGCAAAAGAGCATCTCGGTCAGCGGCGGCCTGTTGCTGGGCGGCCTGCTTCAGACGGTCAATGTCCTGCCGTGCCTGTTCCATGCGTGCTTCGTATTCTGCTTGCGCCTGTTTTTTAGCCTGTTCAATAATCTGCTGTGCTTCTTTTTTTGCGTTTTGCAGATTGGATTCATAGGTCTGCTTGGTTTGATTTGCTTCGTCCAGGCGGTTTTCCGCATCCTGGATGGTGTCAGCAATCTCCTTGGAGCGCTGGTCCAGCATCCGGGTTACAGGCCCGAACAGGAAGTGCTTCATAAGAACAAGCAGTACAGCCAGATTGATGAATACCCATACGATTTCTGCGTTTATATTCAAAATCGACATGGTGTATCCCCTCCATTACTGCATGAAGATGAGCAGGATGGCAATCAGGAAGCCGTAGATAGCGGTAGCCTCAGCCAGTGCACAGCCCAGCAGCAGGTTGCTGCTGATTTTGCTTGCAGCTTCGGGCTGGCGGGCAATGGCCTCGTTGGATTTACCGGTGGCAATACCGATGCCGATAGCGGCACCCAGACCAACCAGAACAGCAAGAGCGGCGCCAATAGCAGTGACAGTAGACATAATCATTTCCTCCTAAAAATAAGACAATCTTTTTTATAATATGGTTTACTCGATGGCTTCGGACAAGAACAGGGTGGTCAAAAAGACAAAGACCACAGCCTGGATGATACCGTCAAACGCATCAAAGTAAAGACTGAGCGGAATGGGAACAATGGCCGGAGCAATAATCTTGACCAGTTCCATAATAACGAACGAGGCAAAGACGTTGCCGAACAGTCGCATACACAGCGACAAAGGCCGGATTCCAATTTCCAAAATGTTCAGCGGTGCGACAATGGGCGATGGTTCGGCGAATTTTTTCAGTCCGCCTTTAAGGCCCTTCACCATAAAGCTGGAGCCGTATACCAGCACCGTGGAGATTACCGCCATGCCGGCGGTTACGTTCAAGTCCTTAGTGGGTGGTTTAATTCCCACAAATTCGGACAGGTTTGCCAGCACAAGATAGATTCCCATGGTGCCAAGAATCGGCGCATAGGTGCGCCAGTGATGCCCCAGATGCTCCTTGCAAAAGTTGTTCATGAAGCCAACCAGGGTTTCTGCCACCATCTGCTTGCGCCCGGGCACTTTTTTCATGTTGTGGGTCAGCCAGATGGCCACCAGCGTAACGCCGGCGATTAAAATCCAGCTTGCAACCGCAGACTCCGGAACTGGAATTCCTCCAAATAGGGGAATCTCAAAGGCCGTCTTGTTTTCAAGCGCATGCATCAGCTCTTCTTTGATGTTCATGTTCTGTTTCCCCCCTTTGCGTGACTTACCTATTATATTGCCATGGCTGGAAGGCGGCAAGCTTATGAAAGTAAAAAAAATAACCACACAAGAGCAATCCAGTTTTGCACCAATCAAGCCCCCAAATGTGAAAAACATGGGTCATCTTGTGTATAATCCAGGCGAATATAGGGGGAATCCGGGGGAATTTCGTTGTGGGAACAGGGTGGGTATGGTATGATGAAAGGGAAATCTATCATCCACCAACAGCCGCAACAATGAAAGGGGAGACGGTTTATGAAAGCCTTAAAATGGAAGCAAACCTTAAAGCGAACCCTGGCCAGCCAGCTTTTTTTAATCAGTGTGCTGAGCGTACTTGTGGCATTGATTTTGGGCATGGTCAGCACCTTGTTTTTGAATCTGCGAACCAACCAGCGAGGGATTGACAAACACATCATGGAAGTGGCTCAGATGTTGGCTGAAATTGACAGTGTGGGCCAGCTGTGTCAGCAGGGTATTCCTGTTGAAAGTGACCTGTTGAGGGCGGTAGGCGAGCAGATGGAAGACCTGGATGTGGTGCTGGTAACGGATACAACGGGAAAGGTGTTAGCCGCAAGTGCTGGATGGGAGGGGGACACAGTTGAAATCCCTGCCATGGAAGGCTCTCAGGGAGTGATTCAGCAAGGCGAGATGGAGCAGGGGCTGGAACGTTGTGCCTATGCACCAATTTTTCTGGATGGAACTTTAGTGGGCTATGCCATGACCGGAGTACAGCGGGATTTGATGCACGAGATGGTAGGCTCCACTGTATTGCAGTATGTGATAATTGGCCTTGTTGCCCTTGCCATCGGCAGTTTGCTGGCAAGATGGATGGCCGGAATTATCAAACAGGAATTGCATGGCTATGAACCCAATGATTTTGTTCAGCTGATGCAAAGACGAACCGAGGTGTGGGATGCACTGGAAGAAGGGGTACTGGCCATTGATGCTTCCAGCCGCATTGTTTATCTGAATGCGGCGGCGGCCCAGATGCTTCATCTTTCTCCGGATAAATCCGTGGTGGGCGCTCCCTTGCGCAAGGTCTATCCTGCCAGCACCCTGAACCGGATTTTAAAAACCGGAAAATCCGAATACAACGTGCCCTTGCTGTCCATTTCGGACGCAAATCTGTTGTCCGACCGGGTACCACTGCGCCGGGATGGCAAGGTGGTGGGGGCGGTGGCCATCTTCCGCAACCGAACCGAACTGATTCGGCTGGCACAGGATTTAAGTGGTGTGCGCCATATTATGGAGGCACTGCGAGCCAACAACCATGAATTTATGAACAAACTCCATGTGATTTTGGGGCTTTTGCAACTGGAAGAATACCAGCAGGCCACCGATTATGTACTGGAACTCACCCAAAGCAAGAGCCAGTCTGCGGCGGGTATCAGTCGGCGCATTGCAGAGCCATCGGTGGCGGCACTGCTGATTGGAAAGCTGAGCCGTGCTGAGGAACTGAAGGTGAAACTTCGGCTGGACACCACAAGCCACCTACCCCAGGGAAATCACTGTCTTTCCCCAGACCAGCTTGTGATGGTACTGGGCAACTTGATTGAAAATGCCTTGGATTCCTTCCGGCATGTGGCAGTACATGCACTGCGGGAGGTGGAAGTGTGTATAAAGGAAGATGAAACAGGACTGCTCATCTGTGTGGAGGATACCGGGTCAGGCATGAACGAAACCGTGCGCCAGCGGATGTTTGAAACTGGCTTTTCCACCAAGGGGAAAGGTAGAGGAACAGGACTGGGGCTGGTGAAACGGGTGGTGGACACTCACGAGGGGAGCATCCGGGTGGATTCCGCTCCGGGCAGGGGAACCACTGTCACCATTCATATCCCACCCCAACAGGCAGACTAAGGAGGAAGCAAGATGAATCGATCAAGGCCGCTGTACCATGTGGTTATCGTGGAGGATGACCCCATGGTGGCCATGCTGAACCGTCGATACACCCAAAAAGACGAACGGTTTGTGGTGGATAAGGAATTTAATCAGGGACAGCAGGCGCTGGATTACCTGCGTTACCACCCGGCGGATTTATTGCTGTTGGATTTATACATGCCCCAGATGGGCGGGCTGGAACTGCTTCGGATGTTGCGCACCGCAGGTGTCTGTGTGGATGTGATTTTGATTACAGCCGCCAGTGACGCCGCCAGCGTGGAACAAGCCATGCGCCTTGGGGTGGTGGATTATCTGGTAAAGCCCTTTGCCTATCAGCGGTTTCAGCAGGCACTGGACCATTTTCATCGCCGCCGTCAAGCGGTGCAGTGTCCGGTCATCAGCCAGGAAAGTCTGGACAAGCTGTTACATATTCAGGCAGATGTGGTGAATCACAGCATTCCTAAGGGATTACAGCAAAAAACACTGGACTATATCTGCCAATACCTGCATACGCAAAGCGGTGGGCAAACCTGCGAGCAGATTGCCCATGGCGTGGGACTGTCCGCCGTGACGGTGCGCCACTACATGGCCTATCTGACCCAAACCGGACAGGTGGAAAACCAGGTGGATTACTCCACCGGAGGCAGACCCAGCACCCTGTACCGGATGGCGGGGTCGGGGCATTGACTTTATAGGGGAAAAGCGTTATATTAAAATGAGTATAATGCATTGTGGAAAACTTATTTCCTGCAACAAGGGGGTGTGTTCGTGCAGGATCAATACCAGCGCAACATTGGGTATATGCGTATTTCCGTCACCGACCGTTGCAATCTACGGTGTCAATACTGTATGCCCCACGGCATGCAGTGGCTGGAACACAGCCAGATTCTTACATATGAGGAAATTGTTCGCCTTGCACGGATTGCCATCACCTTGGGAATCCGCCGATTCAAACTCACGGGAGGGGAGCCCCTTGTGCGCCATGATTTGGTGGGTTTGGTGTCCCAGCTTTCCAGCTTGGAAGGTTGTGAACAGGTAACTCTCACCAGCAATGGAATCTTACTGGCAGAGCAGGCCGAGGCCTTGGCACAGGCCGGGTTGCAGGCGGTGAACATCAGTCTGGACACCTTAGATAGAGCGCAGTACAAGGCCATTACCGGGCAGGATGCACTGGACAAGGTGCTGGAATCCATTCAGGCAAGTTTGCAGGCCGGATTAAAAGTGAAGATAAACACGGTTTTATTGCAGGAAAATGAAAGCCAGCTTGTCCGTTTGGCAAGCCTTGCCCAGAATCAGCCGGTGGACGTTCGTTTCATCGAGCTGATGCCCATCGGAAGTGGAGCGCAAGGGCGCGGGCTTTCTCCCCATAAAGCACGGAAAAGATTGAAACAACACTGGCCGGATTTGGCGGACGTGCAGGAAAAACGGGGCAATGGCCCTGCCCACTATCAAGCCAGTGCCGGCTTGCAGGGGCGTATTGGCTGGATTGAAGCGGTGAGCCATACCTTTTGCAACGAATGCAACCGGATTCGCCTGACCAGCACAGGCCAGCTGAAACCCTGTCTGTGCTATGAGCATGGGATGGATTTCCGGGCTTTATTGCGAGGCGGTGCATCGGACGAAGAACTTGCCGCCCAGATGCGCCAGTTGATTTTTGAAAAGCCAAAGGCCCATTGCTTTGAAGATGCCGGGCAGATTACAGAACATCGACAGATGGTACAAATTGGAGGATAATCTCATGGGTAAGATACAGGCAATCTGCATTTCCCCGGTGCGTGGGGTGCAAAAACAGGCGGTTCCCTCGGTGGAGCTTACCCCGGAATGGGGGATCGTGGGGGACGCCCATGGTGGCAACTGGCACCGTCAGGTGAGTTTGCTCTCCTTTGATAAAATTCAGGCTTTTAAAGAGCGGGGAGCAGAAATTGACTTTGGTGCATTTGGGGAAAATCTGGTGGTGTCCGGTTTTGATTTCCGTGCCCTGCCGGTGGGAACACTGCTTCGCTGTGGAGAAGTTCTGCTGGAGATGACCCAGATTGGCAAGGAGTGCCATACCCACTGTGAAATCTACAAGGTGATGGGAGACTGCATCATGCCCCGGGAAGGGGTGTTTGCCCGTGTATTGGAGGGTGGCACCATCCGGACAGGGGATGAAATGGTACTGGAACAGCGCCAGACCCCAAGACCTTTCCAAGCTGCGGTGATTACCCTTTCGGACAAGGGTGCAAAGGGAGAGCGGGAGGATTTAAGCGGCCCTGCCATCCAAAAGCGATTGGAACAGGAAGGCTATGACGTGGTGGAAACCCTCCTGCTGGCAGATGAAGCCACGGCCTTAAAACGGCACCTGATTCGTCTGGCGGACCAGCGCCAACTGGATTTGATTTTAACAACGGGCGGGACAGGTTTTTCCCCCAGGGATATTACTCCGGAGGCGACTTTGGCGGTGGCAACCCGGCAAGCTCCCGGCATTGCGGAAGCCATCCGGGCGGCAAGCATGCAGATAACCCCCCGTGCCATGCTCTCCCGTGGTGTGTCGGTGATTCGGGGCAAAACCTTGATTATCAATCTGCCGGGCAGTCCCAAGGCAGTGCAGGAAAGCATGGACGTGTTCCTTTCCACCATCGGCCACGGACTTGCGGTGATGCGCCAGCAGGAAAGCGAGTGCGCCAGAACCTGATATACAAGTAAAACAACATAGAAAAAGCCCTCAGCGAGCCATTCGCTGAGGGCTTTTATCGTATTCAAATCCGGAATTAGACTATATCCTAAATTCGGATTTTAAATATTAAGAATGATATTCTGCGCAGGTGCACTTTTTGAATTTCAGGCCACTGCCACAGGGACAAGGCTCATTGGGGCCTACCTTCGTCACCTTTTTGGAGCCATCGGGCCGAGTGCTGGTGCCAGAATGGGTGGCCGCATCGCCGGTGGGCTGGGCTACCTGGGTGCGCTGGACGGGCTGTTGTACCTTCAGCTGGATGGTCAACATCATCCGCACGGTGTCCTCTTTGATGCTTTCCACCATGGCGTCAAACATCTCAAAGCCTTCCATCCGGTATTCCACAACCGGGTCACGCTGACCGTAACTGCGCAGGTAGATGCCCTGGCGAAGCTGGTCCATGCTGTCAATGTGGTCCATCCATTTGGTGTCCACGTTGCGCAGAAGGCTCATGCGCTCCAGCTCCCGCATGATGGGGGAACCAAACTGGGCTTCCTTGTTGTCCAGCACCTGATTGCCTCGGTCAATCAGCATCTTGGCGATGTCGTCTCGGCTCAGCTTTTTCAGATCGGCTTCATCAAAGTGGAAGTCGGTGTCCAAGGTCAGCCAGCCCAGGTAATGACGACGCAGAGAGCCCAAATCCCAGGCTTCCGGGCTTTCACCGGCACAGAAGCTGGCCACGCTTGCGTTCACATTATCCGACAGCATGGTGCGGATGGTTTCTTTCAGGTTTTCACCGTCCAGAACCTTGCGACGCTGACCATAGATAATCTCACGCTGTTTGTTCATAACATCGTCGAACTGCAACACGTTTTTACGGATGCTAAAGTTCTGTGCTTCCAGCTTTTTCTGGGCACTTTCAATGATGGAGGTAATCATCCGGTTTTCGATGGGAGTTTCATCGTCCAGACCCAGGTTATCCATCAGAGTCTGCACCCGCTCGCCACCAAACAGACGCATCAGGTCGTCTTCCAGACTCAGGAAGAAGCGGGAAACACCCGGGTCACCCTGTCGACCTGCACGGCCACGCAACTGGTTGTCAATACGGCGGCTTTCATGCCGCTCGGTGCCGATGATGAACAGGCCGCCTGCCTGACGTACTTCCTCGGCTTCCCGCTGAACCTGCTCTTTGTGCTGTGCCAGCAGGGCCTCAAACCGGGCACGGACTGCCAAAATCTCCTGATTGTCAGTGTCAGCGTGACCGTCTGCCTCTGCAATCAGTTCCTCAGCAAAGCCTTCCTTGCGCAGCTGTGCTTTGGCGGTATATTCGGTGTTGCCACCCAGCATGATGTCGGTACCACGGCCTGCCATGTTGGTGGCAATGGTAACAGCACCCTTTTTACCAGCCTGGGCAATGATTTCCGCTTCTTTTTCATGGTTCTTTGCGTTCAGCACGTTGTGCTTCACGCCCTGACGGCTGAGCAGTTTGCTGAGCAGTTCGCTCTTTTCGATGCTTACCGTACCAACCAGCACCGGCTGACCCTTTTTGTGGCATTCCACCACCTGCTGGATCACGGCGTTGTATTTGCCCACAACGGTTTTGTACACTGCATCCGATTCATCCTTGCGCAGACGGGGCTTGTTGGTGGGAACGGTGACAATTTGCAGACCATAGATTTCCAAAAATTCATCCGCTTCGGTGGTGGCAGTACCGGTCATACCGCTGAGTTTTTCATACATACGGAAGTAGTTCTGGAAGGTGATGGTTGCCAGGGTTTTGCTTTCAGCCGCAACCGTTACTCCCTCTTTTGCTTCGATGGCCTGATGCAGACCTTCGTTGTAGCGTCGGCCAATCATCAGACGACCGGTGAACTCGTCCACGATGATAACCTCGCCATCCCGCACCACATAGTCAATGTCACGGCGCATAACACCACGAGCCTTAATGGCCTGATTGATGTGGTGGGACAGGGTCATGTTGGCGGCATCGGACAGGTTTTCCACCTTAAAGAAGGCCTCTGCCTTCTGGATGCCGCTCTGGGTCAGGGTGGCGGTTTTGTGCTTTTCGTCCACCACATAATCGCCTTCCACCTGGCTGTCCTGGTCCTGTTTTTCGTCCAGCTCTGCCACCTTGCTCATGGTCAGGGTTTTGGCAAAAGCGTCTGCTTGCTGGTACAGAATGCTGGAGTCCTCGCCCTTGCCGCTGATGATAAGGGGGGTACGGGCTTCGTCAATCAGGATGGAGTCCACCTCGTCCACGATGGCGAAGTAATGACCCCGCTGTACCATGTTCTCCTTGTAGACCACCATGTTGTCACGCAGGTAGTCAAAGCCAAATTCGTTGTTGGTACCATAGGTAATGTCGGCCCGATAGGCGGCATGGCGCTCTTCGTTGCTCATGCCCTGGTAAATCAGGCCAACAGACAGACCCAGCCAGCGGTACAGCTTGCCCATCCATTCCGAGTCACGGCGAGCCAGATAGTCGTTGACGGTAATAACGTGTACGCCTTTTCCGGTCAGTGCATTCAGATAGGTGGGCAGGGTTGCCACCAGGGTTTTACCCTCACCAGTTTGCATCTCTGCAATGCAGGCACGGTGCAGCACGATACCACCAATGACCTGAACGGGGAAGTGCTTCATGCCCAGCACACGCCAGCTTGCCTCCCGGCAGACAGCAAAGGCGGTGGGAAGAATATCATCCAGACTTTCGCCCTGCGCCAGACGCTCCTTCAAAGCAGGGGTCATAGCTTGCAGTTCAGCGTCGGATTTTGCAGCCATTTCGGATTCCAGTGCAATCACCTTGTCTGCAATGGGGCGGATGCGCTTGAGTTCTTTATCCGAAAAGGTGCCGAAAATTTTGTCTAACAGTCCCAAAATTCATCACTCACATTCTATTGTATGGTTTACAGCGGGGATGGGGTGACCATCCTGTTGTTAGGCAGGGTGGAAAGGAACAGAGCTACCACCGTAACAGAAGGGGCATACCTGTCCACTATACTCCTATTTATAATACAACAACGATATGCTTCTGTCAAAGCTACATTCAGCCCATGGCAAGAGAAAATTTGGATTTTTACAATTCTACCTTGTTTTTTGCTCTTGATGTGGTTATAATAATGTTATCATGTGGTTTTAAAAACTAGATAAAAGGAGGGGTACCATGAGTCGTTATTTTGCAAAAGGCAGGGAACCAATAAGTAGTTACACCCATTTTTTGGGTGCAGTGGGCGGAGCGGTTGCCACCTTGCTTCTGGCAATTCGAAGTCTAGCAGAGGGACAAACCCTTCTGCTGGTGGCGGGATGTGTGTTGTTTGGCCTGTCCCTTGTGGCGCTCTACACGGCCAGCAGTGTGTACCACTATGCCCATGGGGCAAAGCAGTACCTGCGCCGTCTGCGCAAGCTGGACCACGCTATGATTTATGTGCTGATTGCGGGTAGTTACACCCCTTTTTGCGTGGCATATATGCCCGCCCAGAAAAGTGCAGTGTTTCTGGCTTGTTTGTGGGCGGTGGCTGTGGCAGGCATTGGCTTTAAACTCATCTGGCTGGATGCCCCCAGATGGATTGGAACGGCACTCTACCTTGCCATGGGATGGTCCATTATGCTGGATTTTTCCTCCTTTGCGGCCATGCCTACCACCTGTCTTGCACTGGTTGCGGCGGGGGGCATCTGCTACACCGTTGGCGCCGTGTTTTATATCGCTAAGTGGCCCAACCTGAGCCAAAAGTGGGGATTCCATGAACTGTTCCACCTCTTTATTTTAGCAGGTAGCTTTTTGCATTTTTTAGCAGTCTTTTGGTTTGTGGCATAAAAAACCCGGCGGAATTGGGGACTCCGCCGGGTTTCTTTGTATTCTCATGCAAAAACATAGACCCAAACCGTGATAAGCGCATCGTAGATGCCATGTCCAATCACCAGGGACAGGGTGGAGCAGTGTTTCAGTTTCAGCCTCAAAAAACAGAGTAGTGCCCCAATCAGCCCGGTAATGACCAGCTGGAGGATGTTGCCGCTGAGCAGGTGGAATACACCGAACAGCACCGAGGATGCAACCACAGTCACAAGCCCCCCTGCAACCCCCATAAAGCCGATGATAATCCCAAGCCATTCATTCCGCTTGTTCATCTTGATTCTTCCTATAACACAATCTGCCAGCTACCCCAAGAGGGCTGGAACAAGAACATTTTTCAAAAGGGAGATTTGTGCCAGAAATTCACTTTTTCATTTTAGCGCAATTTAAGGATAAAGTAAATCGCCTTTTGGGCTGGATTTTAATGAGATGCCGCAAAAAACAAAAATCCCCGGCGGATGGTAATCCGTCGGGGATGCTGTTTATACCAAACCCATCAAGGTGGGAAGACCCATGGAAAGTGCGGGGATGTAGGTGACAGCAAACAGTACAAGAATCAGAACTGCAAAATAGGGGATAAGTCGTTTTGTGACCTGTTCAATGCTAATTTTGCTAATGCCGCATCCCACAAACAACACCGAGCCAACCGGGGGTGTGATGTTGCCAAGGCACATGTTGAACACCAGCATAACGCCAAACTGAATGTCACTCATGCCAAAGCTCTGGGCGATGGGAAGGAAGATGGGGGTGAAGATAAGGATAGCGGGGGTAATGTCCATAAACATACCAACCACCAGCAAAATCAGGTTCATCAGCAGAAGGATGACATACTTGTTGCTGGAGATGGACATCAGTCCCTGGCTGATGGCGGCAGGAATGCCGGAGTAAGCCATTACAAAGGACATGGCAGAGGAGGCGGAAATCAGGAACAGAATCACGCCGCTGGTGCAAGCACTGTTGAGCAGGATTTGCATAAAGCTCTTCAGGTCAATCGTCTTATAGAAGATGGACAAAATCAGACAGTACAGCACGCAGATAGCCGCACCCTCGGTGGCGGTAAAGATACCGCCCACGATACCGCCGATGACGATAACAATCAAAAGCAGGCTGGGAATGGCGTCCAGAGTGATTTTCAGGGCCTCAGCCATGGGGGTGTGTCCGCTGGTGGGATAGTTGTGTTTTTTGGCGTACAGGAAGGCCACCACCATGACGGCAAGGCCCATGAGGATGCCGGGAATGTAACCAGCCATAAACAAAGCGGAGATGGAAACACCGCCTGCTACGGTGGAGTACACAATGAAGGCACTGGTGGGAGGAATCAACAGACCAGTGGGAGCGGAGGCAATGTTGACCGCACTTGCAAAAGCCGGGTCATAACCTTCTTCTTCCTGGATGGGGTAGATAGAGCCACCCATGGCGCTTGCGGCAGCCACCGAAGAGCCGGACAATGCGCCGAACAGCATGTTGCCCAGCACGTTGGCTTGTGCCAAAGAACCGGGAATTCTGCCGCAGAACAGCTTTGCAAAATTCACAAGACGTTTTGCAATGCCACCGTTGTTCATAATGTTGCCGGCGAGGATAAACAGGGGAACTGCCAGCAGAGAGAAGCTTTCAATGCCGCTGTGCATCTTTTGCATGGTGATAAAGGTAATTTGATCCCAGGACAAGGAAGACAGGGCGGTGACGATGGAAGAGATAACAATACTAACCGAGATGGGGCATCCCAAAAATAGAAGAACCCCAAACACAGCAAACAGCAAACAGGTAATCCAGATGACGCTCATACTGTGGTTCCTCCTTCAAGTTTAGTGCCGGTGATATCCTCGTACAGATTGATGCACTGAGCCAGAATAATCAGCACACCGCAGATGGGGGCAACGCTGTAAACAAGGCCACGGGAAATTCCAATCAGGGCAGAGTATACATGAATTGCGCTGAGAGCCAGTTTTGCTCCGCCAATGGTGATAACAAACAGGGCAAACAACAGAATCAGCAGGTCGATGAATGCCTGCAACATCCGCTTGCTTTTATCCGGCAGTTTTTCCAGCACCAGAACAAGGGCCATATGTTGGCGGGTGCTGAAGGCATAGGCGGCACCCACAAATCCGGTCCACATCAGGCAGTAACGAACCAGTTCTTCGGTAAAAGCCGCAGGATTGTTCAATACATACCGTGTGAATACCTGGTACAGCACAAGCAGGGTCATAAAGCTGAGCAGTACCGCAGCCACAACAGACAAAAATGTGTTCATGCCTTTGCGCAATGTGATAAGACATTGTTTCATGACAGATTCCTCCCAAAAATTAGTGGGTTTCCACCGATTGAATGGTGTTCAGCAGTTCGTCCACGCCGGGGTACAGGGTGCGGTATTCGTTCACCAGAGGAGCAGTAGCCTCACGGAAGGCGTCCTTATCCACATCGGTCACAAAGGTTACACCCATTTCCTTGGCCAGGGCAACGGATTCTTCCACCGCGGCATCCCAAGCCGCTTTATGGCTTTGGGTGGAAGCCTGTGCCGCTTCCAGAATAATTTGCTGGTCTTCCGGGGAGATGGTTTCCCAAACTTTTGCACTCATGACCAGAACGTCGGGAATCATGGCGTGCTCATCCACCGAGAACACCTTGCAAATTTCGCCATGTTTGCCGGTGGTAAGGGCGGTTTCGTTGTTTTCGGTGCCGTCAATGATGCCAGTTTGCAGAGCGGTGTACACATCGCCGTAGGCCATTGCCACCGGGATACCGCCCAATGCTTTCAGCATATCAGTCTGGGACTTCATGTCCTGCACCCGGATTTTAAGTCCTTTCAAATCTGCCGGGGTGCGAACAGCAGTGTCCTTAGTGTAGAAGGAACGTGCGCCAGAGGTGTAGTAGGTAAGGGTTACAAAGCCGTCCTCCGCGCTGGAAAGGAAGAATTCCTCCATCTGGGGAGAGTCCATGACCTGGTAGAAGTGCTGGGTATCGTTAAAGACGTAGGGCAAACCAAAGGTGTGGTATGCCTCGTTGTAGGTGGCAAGTCCGGGGGAGGAGACCTTGGTCATGGATACAACGCCAGCCATCAGCTGTTCCATAGCGTCGGTTTCCGAGCCAAGCTGGCCATTGGGATAGATTTTCACCTGAATGCGTCCGTCGGTGTTTTCCTCCACCTGCTGGGCAAATTCCGCCATTGCAATATGTACGGTGTGGGTTTCGCTTAGGTTATGGGATAAAGATAGTACCATGGGAGTTTGTGCGGTTGCTTGGGCGCTGTTTTGTACCTGCTGGGCGCCACAGCCGGAAAGGACTGTGACAGCCAGGACGGAGCAGGCAACTTTTGCAAGAAAACGCTTCATAGAGTGCTCTCCTTTTACATACCAATCATATCAAATTCTTCAAAGGAAACGGTGACTGTGTGGCAATCATCCACAGGCATGGGGTATTTAATCTGTACGGATTTCAACCGCTGGCTGTAATACCAGCCGGTTTCAGCAGCTTCGAACTTTTTTCGGTGCAGGAAATGGGGAAGGATTCGTCCATTCAAAGCAACCCAGAAGGGAGCTTTTTCACGGTGTACCATGTCCACAAAGACGGACTGAATCTGGGTGGGATAGTCGCCCGCACCACGGAAGGTCAGTTCGGTGTGTTCGCCGCACTGAATCGAGATTGTGGTTTTGTGATACATGCCCTGCTCGTATTCGTTGCTCAGGCCGTCATCTTCGTACAGAACAAACTCGTTGTCCTTGCCGGTGACGCAGATAAGATGCAGGTCCTTGCAGCTGTCCTTGTGCAGGTTCTGGATGGGGTTCGCAGCCATGGGCAGAATCGAGCCTTCCCGCAGGAACATGGGAATGCTGTCCATGGTAACCGGCAGGGTGATGGTAGTACCGCCCTGGTAGGGGGTGCGGGTTTCAAAATCATAGAACATGCCATCATCCGGCAGATACAGGGTACGGTGAGTTGCGCCTTGTTCCACTACGTTTGCCACAAGCAGGCTGTCGCCCAGCATGAATTCCACATCCTGCTCATAGCAGCGGGTATCCTGCTGGAAGGCACTGCACAGCGGCTCCATGATGGGAAGTCCCTGCTCATGGGCACGGCGCACCAGAGAATACAGATAGGGGCTTAACTGATAGCGAAGCTGCATGGCCCGGCGGATGGTGTCCTTGTACTGGCTGTACATCCAGGGCTCGGTGACGGTGTTATCCGTGTTGGTGGAATGGATGGAAAAACGGGGCTGGAAGATGCCGTTCTGTACCCAGCGTACCAGCAATTCTGCATCGGGAGAGGGGCCAAAGAAGCCGCCGATGTCACAGCCTTGGTTGGCAACGCCGGACAGGCTCATGCCAAGGATGGTGGCGATATTGTACCGCAGGGATTCCCAGCAGGTGCGGTTGTCGCCAGCCCAGGTCTGGGCATACCGCTGGATGCCGCTGTGGCCGGAACGGCACACCACATAAGGACGCTGGGTGGGGTGAACTTCCCGAATGGCTTCCTCCGCCAGATGGCACATAATGTTGGACATGATGGCTTTCAGCTGGCCAATGGTGCCGCCTTTGCCTTCAAAGTCACACCGGCAGTCTTTGTCCACCATGCTGTCGTATTCACAGTTGTCATTCCAGATGGAGCTAGTGCCGTATTGCAGGACGTGTTCTTTCAGCAGTTCCTTCCAGACCTTGCGGGCATGAGGATTGGTGAAATCCACAAAGATACCGGTTCCGCCCCACCAGGTGCCTTCACCGGGGGTGTCGTCCTCGCTGGATTTTACAAAGATGCCTTCCTTTTTCAGTTCCTCCAGCATGGGATGAACCAGCAAAAGGCCGGGCTTTACGTTGGGGGAGACGCTAACCCCACGCTCTTCCATATCGGCAAAGAACTGATGGGGGTTCTTAAAGCGTTTTTTGTTCCAGGTAAAGACACAGCGCTTGATGCCCTGCTCGGTTTCAATGGCGCAATAGCCAGAGGACAGCTGGAATCCATCCACCGGCATATTTTCTTCGTGGGTGGTGTCGATGAATTCCACGATGGCATCGTCGCAGTCCTGGGGCAGTTCGGGATAGTACATGGAACTTCCGAGGTAGCCCAGGGCATAGCGGGGCAGCATGGCGGATTTACCGGTCAAGTCGGTGTAACGCTGAACCACCTGACGAATTTGAGGGCCAGCAATCAGGAACAAATCCACGTCGCCGCCATCGGTGCGATACCGGCTGTGGGGTTTCCAGTAGTTGCTTTTTTCCCGTCCCATATCAAAATCACATTCATAGGTGTTGTGATAGAAATAGCCCACCGCCTTTTTGTGGCTGGCGTTCAGTTTGATGTAGAAAGGGATGTGCTTGTAAAGGGAATCGGTCTTTTCCGGGTCATAGCCCATGGCATCCTTGGGACTCATGGTGAGCAGGCACTGGGCCTTGTTCATGCGGCCGGATTTTTCACCAAAGCCGAAGAACAAGTCCTCCGGGCTGATTTCGCTGGTGTGAATCCGGCGATGGTTGGAATCCTCCATGTAGCAAAGGTCCACAATGTCGGAGTGGAGCATGGTGCCCTCGATGTCATATACATGGATGCGGAAAGGCTTTTTGTCCACCACAACCTTCAGCTCGCTTCCGGTGAGGATAAACTGGGTTTCGGTTTCCTCCAGCTGGGCGGTGGCGGGGGTGATTCGGGTGCGCTTGTCACCATAAAAATCATCCAGCCGGTCGGGCCATGCGGTGGTGACAAGGCTGTAAGACTCCTCGTCAAAGCTTCCGTCAAAGCCAGCACGGATACGGACGATGGAATCCGTGACAAACCAGATTCGTAAAGGAACGGCATTTGTCTCAATGGAAAAGTAGCCTTCCCTTTGGTGTACGCTATGGGCGGTTCTGCAAATTCTCATGGAAATCCTCCTTATACAGCAGTGGACTGTGCTTACATTGTAGAAAAAAATACAGGATAAAACTATACCAGTATTGACGAAAAAACACAGATACTGGACATATTCTGCACTTTGTTATAAAATATATTTATCGGATACAACGATATGAACAAATAATTGGATTTGTTTTTGTGCAAAGTGCTATATTTGCTGGGAGGACTGTACCATGAAGGATTTAGCGGGAGAACGGATGCGACAGGGGCGGGATATCTGGGCAGAGCGGATTGCAGGTGTGAATGACAATATGGCTCAGAGCCATTACCACGATTTTTTTGAGATATATTATCTGGAAAAGGGGACCAGAACCCATGTGATTTATGACCAGTTGTATCGTATTCAAAACAAGGAATTGGTTCTGTTTTCTCCCTATGTGATGCACTATTCCTTTGGCGAGCGGGATGCGGCATTCCAGCGGATTGTTCTTTATTTTCGGCCCGGTCAAATTTGTTCTCCTGTCCTGGTGGAGACACTGAAAAAGGGAACAGGCGTGTACCAATTAAGCCAGGAATTATCCCAGCGGGTGGAGTGGTTGATTCACCAGCTGCTGGCAGAACAAGAACAGGAAAAACCATACCAACCGGAATACCAGTCTGTACTGCTGAACCAGTTGCTTATGGATTTGGTGCGAAGCACCCACGCAAAGCATATCCCGGAACAGCCGGAGCGTTTTGCAAAGGTAATCCGCTATCTGCATGAAAACCATCGGGAAACCATCACCCTGGAACAGCTGGCGGCAAATTTCTACATCAGTCCCAGTTACCTTTGCCGGGAATTCAAACGGTACACCAACACAACGGTAATCCAGTATCTGAATGTGACCCGCATCATGTATGCACAGCGAAAATTGCTGGAAACAAACCAGTCTATCTCCCAGATTGCGCTGGATGCAGGGTTTTCCAACATCACCCATTTTAACCGGGTATTCCGTCAGGTGGCTCATCTTACCCCCAGCGCCTACAGAAAGCAGAACAGATAAAAAACAACAATCCCCGGCGGATGGTAATCCGTCGGGGATTGTTTTATCTTGTAAGATTCAGATAAGAGGGAACTGCAAGCAGGTTTTCCACAACGGGAACTCCGGCAGTGGAAAGTCGCTGGAAGCTGTGGTGCCCACTGGCGGAAAGGATACAGCCTGTACCCATGGCTTTTGCCACCTCCCAGTCATGGAGGGTATCCCCAATCATGACTGCCTGCCCAGCGTCCAGATGGTGCTGGCGGATAAAGGCAAGACCTGTTTCAATCTTGCCGGCGGCATAGTGGTCCTTCTGACCGAGCAACTTATCAAAAAAGTCAGAAAGACCATACCGAGCCACCTGCTCCTCCAGCACGTCCTGGGGACTGGCGGAAAGCACCACCTGCGGGATGCCCGCTTGCTGGATGGCGTGCAGTACCTGTTTTGCGCCTACACAGAGTCCACAGCGCTCAGCGGCAGGTAGATAGTGATTCATGTAATCCAGTGCCAATTCCTCAAAGGGGTGACGCTGGAAATCAAAGCCCGCCTTTTCATAGTAGGTACGGATGGGAAAGCCGAATACCTCTCTGTACCCCTCCAGGTCATACTGCTGAGGGTATCCCCAGCGTTCCAGCAGTCCGTTCAGCTGGTCCACGCAAAGGGATAAATCATCCAGTAAGGTACCGTTCCAGTCCCACAGAATCAGAGAGGGCTTATACATGGCGAGCGCTCCTTTTTAATCAGTTGTCCGCAAACAGACGGCGAACAGCAGGGTTTTTTTCGATGAAATACACCAGCAAAACGCCCAGAATACCACAGCTGATTACCTCGCCCAGGCCAACGGTGAAGGCATTCCACAAAGCGGCGGGCAGGGTGGCGGCTGCATCAGGGATGAAGAAGGTCAGTTCCAGTGCGCCAACAATCAGTGCGTTGAACAGGATGGGAGGCAGAGCACTGGGGATAGCCAGCTTGGCAGAACCAATGCGGAAGTTGCGCAGTTGGTAGGTCACCAGGCAGGCCAGCAGGGTTGCAACAGTGCCAAACAGCACGTCCACCATGGTGGAACCAAGCAGGTTGGACAGGAAACAGCCCAGGGTGACAGCCACAATGTACTCAGCACCAAAGACAGGTAACAGGCAGAGAATCTCGGCCAGACGAACCTGGATGGCACCGTAGCTGAAAGGGATGAGTGCAAGGCACAGCACGGTGTACAGTGCGGCAACCATGGCACAGCGGACAAGGCGTTTTGTGTTCATAATCATTACTCCGGCAGAAAGATTTTGACCGCCCGGCACTGCCAACGCCGAACGGGTGAGCCTGATATACATCAGGAGAGCCTAAAATCATAAGTTGCTCTTGGCGGCAGGTTTGCCGCAAACGGTATTCTATCAAAAAAAGTGCCCCGGGGCAATACCCCAGGGCGAAAAAACTCGAATCCAGTTATGGAAGATTAGCCACGTTTTTGGCCCTGGTACACAATGGCAAGGGCATCCGGGCCGGTGTTGCTGGCAATGGCGGCACCCAGCTTGAATACATGAAGGGGAGGGTGACCAAACTCTTTGCGGCACTGGCGAATCAAATCATCCACAGCGGCAATGTCGGTGCATCCAATCATGTACACAAAGTCATCGCCGGTGTGGGCGGCCCGCTGTTTGGCAAGGCGAATCATGGCAGGGGGCACGGCGGCATCGCCACGCACCTTGGCTTCTACCTTGGTTTTACCGTCAATCAGGCTAATCACCGGGCGCAGTCCCAGAAGTTCCCCGGCAAAGGCGGCGGCGGCAGAGATACGACCGCTTTTCTTCATTACCTTCAGGCTGAAAGCGGACAGAATAATTTCTGCGCTGGAAAAGGCCTCTTCCAACAGGTTCAGAACATAGCTCATCTCTGCACCGTTGCGCAGCAGACGGGCGGCTTCACACACCTGCCAGCCGTACACAAAGGAATAGGTATGGCTGTCCACCAGATAAATCCGCAAGGTGTGCCCGGGACGCTCTTCCTCCAGCAGGTTTTGCGCCATAACGGCGGCGTCGTAGGTGGCACTGCCGCTTGCATTGATGGTTACATGAAGCACGTCGGTGTAGCCCTCGTCCACATAGTGGCAGTACTGCTCACAGAACTGCATGGCGGTAATGTGGGCGGTGCTGGGGGTGCCTTTGGCATTGCGAAGCATCTGGTAGTATTCTTCGTTGGTGAAATCCTGACGCTCCACATAGCTAGTTCCATCCAGCGTAATCACAAAGGGCAGAATGTCAATGCCATACTGGTCTTGTAGGTTCTTAGGGATGTCACAGGCGGAATCGGTTAAAACTGCAATTTTACGCATTCAATCACTTCCAATCATATTGTGTTAGTTGCCCCTGGTCTTCCAGATGTTCAAAATTGGATTGTCGCAAGCATTCGTACACCGCAATGGCCACGGTGTTGGACAGGTTCAAACAACGCACTCCTTGACGCATGGGCATACGCAGGCAGGATTCAGGATGCTGAACCAGTAAGGACTCTGGCAGTCCGGCATCCTCCCGACCAAACAGCAGATAGCATCCCTCTGGATATTTCACATCCGTGTGCCGATGCTGTCCCTTGCTGGTGAAATAATAGTAAGGGCCTTCGGTGCGCCGGAAGAAATCTTCCAAACCGTCGTAGTGGGTTACATCCAGCTTATCCCAGTAATCCAGGCCGGCCCGTTTGAGCCGCTTTTCATCCAGCTCAAATCCAAGTGGGCCAACCAGGTGAAGCCGTGCTCCAGTTACGGCACAGGTGCGTGCCACGTTGCCGGTATTTGCGGGAATTTGCGGTTCCACAAGTACAATGTTAATGGTTGTTGCCATGCCTGTCAGTTCCTTTCACATAAACGGCCCAGCAGTGGCTCAAACCATACTCCAAGGGCGGGCTGTGCGCTGCTGTCGGTGTTTTGGATTGCTTCGCAGACAAAGCCGGCTGCCGCATCCGCCGCCGCACTGACCGCATTGCCCCGCAGCATTGCGCCAATCAGCACCGATGCAAACAGGTCCCCGGTGCCGGGATAGCTGCGGTCGATGCGCAGACGCTTGACCACAAAACGGCTGCGCTGGTAAGAGCCTGCACAGGCCAGATGTTTCTCCATGGGCAGTCCGGTGAGCACAGCGCCCCCAAAGGCATTTGCCAGCTCATCCGCCAAAGCCTGTGCCTCTTCCGGGGTGAAATTCCCTTCCGGATAGGGACGGTTCAGCAAAAGGCATGCTTCGGTCAGGTTGGGCAGAATTAAATCTGCTTTACTACACAGGTTGTGCATGCCCTCAAGCTGGGACTCCATACCCTTATAAAATTTGCCGTGGTCTGCCAAAACCGGGTCCACCACCTTCAGTGCATCCGGCCACAGGGTGAAGGCGCGCTCCACCAGTGCCTGGTCCTCACTGCTGGCGAGATAGCCGGAATAGATGCAGTCAAACTCCATGCCCAGTTCTTTATAATGTTCCAGGGCGGATATACCATAGCTGGACAAGGTCTGGCGTGCAGGTTCCCCCAACCCTCCAGTGTGGGAGGAAAGTACCACAGTGGGCAGTGCCACTGGCTGATGTCCCATGGCCGCCAGCACGGGAATTGCCATGGAAAGACTGCACCGTCCAATGCCGGATAGGTCATGAATGCACAAGATGGTTTTTGGTGCAGATTGCTTCAAACAAGGTCACTCCTTTGCAAAAGGTCCTGGTATAGGCTGACTACAGCCCGAAGAACCAGTGAATGTTGGCAGGGATGCAGGATACAAGCCTGGAGGTTCCCCAGAAATGCCAATAATGTTTCATTGTCTAGTCTATCACAAAATCCGCAACAAAAAAAGATGTATATCCAAATTAAAAAAGCAGATACTACTTTCGCACCCCTTGCCGCTGGGGATAAACAGCGGCAGTGTAAGCAAAGGAAAGGATGTGATGGTATGGATAAAAAGACTATGATGACCGCAGGTGCAGTGACAGCCGCAATGGCAGTGGCGGCCGGTGCGGCAGGTATGGCGGCAAGCAACAAGAACAGCCGCAAGATGAAGAAGGTTGCCAAAAAGGTGTCCAAAGGGGCCCAGCGTGCCGTGCTGGACTTTGATAAGATGGTAAGTCGTTATTATCGCTAAGCCCAGTTTTCCTGCATCCCTTGCGTTAAAAGTTTGCAAGGATGCGGGATACATAGCAAAAATTGTAAAAAAGTGGTGCGCTTTCCTCGTTATAAGAGTATAATAAAGGAAAAGGTTTCCTTTATAAAGGGATACTCATAAAAAGCGATAAGGAACTAGCCTTTGCAGGAAAGGAGAATGGCAATGAATCTTGGCGATGCAATACTGCTGGAAGGCGGCGCACTGCGAGGGGTGTATACTTCCGGTGTACTGGACGCACTGATGGAACAGGGAATTTACCTGCCCAATGTGGTGGGGGTGTCCGCTGGGGCGCTGAATGGATTAAGCTATCTGTCCCACCAACCGGGCAGAAGCCGGGAAATCAACCTGAATTATGTACATGACCCACGGTATATGGGACCCTCCCACCTTTTAAAGACGTTCAACTTTTTTAACTTTGATTTTATTTTTGGGGAGTTAAGCCACTCCCTGTTGCCCTTTGATTATGAGCAGTTTGCACGCTCCAACCAGACCATGTGGGCGGTTGCCACCGATTGCCGTACCGGAAAGCCCCTCTTCTTTAATAGTAAGAAGCTGGGAGAGGACTTTTTTACCGCCTGCCGTGCCAGCGCCAGTATGCCCCTGCTATGCAGTATGGTAAAAGTCGATGGCCAGGTGTGCCTGGATGGGGGAATTTGTTGCAGTGTGCCCATGCCGGAGGAATTGCCTCTTGCGCCGGGTAAGAGGGTGCTGGTGCTGACCCGGCAAAAAGGCTTCCGTAAGAAGAGTCAAGGCGCCGCCGTGGATACCATGTACCGCCGCCGCTATAAACAGCATCCTGAATTGATGGAGGCCTGTCTCAACCAAGCAAAGCAGTACAACCGCCGAATGGACCGGATTGACCAGATGGAAGAGGCGGGCCAGGTGTTTGTGATTCGCCCCAGCACCCCGGTGACAGTGAAACGAACCGAGCGGGACGTGAATAAACTCCGTGCCTTGTACGAGCAGGGATACCGGGAAGCCATGGAGCAGATGGACAAACTGCGGGCTTATCTGGAACTGCCGGAAAAATCCGAACAGGCGGGTTAAAAGTTTCAGTGAAAGCGGATTACACAGCAAGCTATGTATAAAAATTCGCATATACATGAAAATATGCAGGTTTTGAAAGCTGAATGTGGATGAATTGTCTTTAGTGGGATAAAACATACTAGAAATTAGCATAAAAGATTGCTCTATATTGGGGATAAACTCGTCAAAACACCCAAAATGCAAAAGCTTATAAAAATTCATTGACAAAGCATAAATATACAGCTATACTGGTACTATCATCTAAAAGCGAATCAATCAACGAGATGAAAATAAAAAGCTGTGAAAAGGAGTGTTTGGCAATGAAGAAGATTTTGGCATCTTTGATGGCGGCAGTGCTGGCAATGGGTTTGGTGGCTTGTGGAAGCGGTGGAAGCGGTGAAAATTCTTCCACTCAGACCAGCCAGAACAGCGACACCAGCGTGGCGGCTCAGAAGGTGGACTTGTCCGGCGACCCGGTGGAGTTCCTGAAGGGCAAACGTGTCGGTGCACAGCAGGGCACTACCGGAGATAGCTATGCAACCGAGCTTGGTTGTCAGGTAATGCAGTACAGCCGCTATGCGGATGCAATTACTGCACTGAGCCAGGGCAAGGTGGATGCAGTGGTAATTGATGAGCAACCTGCCACGGCTTTTATGAACCAGAAGGATGGTTTGGCTGTATTTGAAACTCCTCTGGTGCATGACGAGATGGCAATTGCTGTGAAAAAAGGAAACAGCGAATTGCTGGAAAAATTGAACCAGGCCATCGCTACCCTGGAGGAAAATGGCACCTTGCAGGCCATCTATGATAAGTACATCACCGGTGTAGAGGGTGCAACTGGTTACACCACTCCCGAAGGCACCGAGTACCCCAACGGTAAACTGATTATGGCCACCAATGCAACCTTCCCTCCCTATGAGTATCTGGAAGGCGATGAAATTGTGGGATATGACCCGGAAGTTTCCAAGGCAATCTGTGACCTGCTGGGCTATGAGCTGGAGATTGTGGACATGGAATTTGACGGTATCTTTGCCGCACTGAACAGCGGTAAAGCAGACTTTGGTGCCGCAGGCTTTAGCGTAACCCCTGACCGGGCCAAGACCGTAGATTTCACCAACACATACTACCAGTCCAAACTGGTTTGCATGGTGCAAGAGTAAAATGTAAGTCCCAAAGCGGTTCGATGTGAACCGCTTTGGGCTTTTCCACGAAGATTGTGCGCAAAAAGGGCGGTACTAGGCCGCCGAACATAAGGATGTGAGGAGAAAGAAGATGCAACAAGCATTGACTGAGTTTTGGGATTTACATATCTATCAAAACTTTATTGCAGAGGACCGCTGGACCTATCTGGTCAGCGGCTTGCAAAATACCCTGATTATCACCTTTTTTTCCCTGCTGTTGGGTCTGACGCTGGGTGCATTGGTGGCAATCGTTCGGGTCAGCCACGATAAGGCAGGCCACCCGGCGGCTTGGCTGCGGGTTTTAAACTGGATTTGCAAGGTGTACCTGACCGTCATCCGTGGCACCCCTGTTATGATTCAGCTGTTGATTATGTACTTTGTAATCTTCGGCAGCGTGAACATTAACTCGGTGATTGTGGCTTGCTTTGCCTTTGGTATCAACTCTGGCGCTTATGTGGCGGAAACCGTCCGAAGCGGCATTATGAGCATTGACCCGGGCCAGATGGAGGCCGGACGAAGCCTGGGCCTGCCCTATTCCACCGTGATGCGCACCATTATCCTGCCTCAGGCGATTAAAAACGTACTGCCTGCTTTGGCAAACGAATTCATCGCCCTGCTGAAAGAGACTTCTGTATCCGGTTACATCGGCCTGCGGGATTTGACCCGTGGCGGCGACATCATCCGGAGCCAGACCTGGGATGCGTTCCCTCCCTTGATGGCGGTTGCGCTGATTTATCTGTTGCTGGTATTGTTGATTGAAAAGGGCATTCATGTCATGGAAAGGAGATTGGCCCAGAGTGATCGAGGTTAAAAATTTACAAAAAAGCTTTGGCCCGGTGCAGGTGCTCAATGGGCTGAATCTGACCATCAATAAGGGTGACAAGGTGGTTCTGGTGGGACCGTCTGGCTGTGGTAAATCCACATTCTTACGGTGCCTGAACCTGCTGGAAGTCCCCACTGGCGGCGAAATCTACTTTGAGGGCCAGCTGGTGAACGGTGATAAAACCGACATCAACCAGTTGCGCCGCAAGATGGGCATGGTGTTCCAGCACTTTAACCTGTTTCCCCATCTGACCGTAAAGCAGAACATCACCCTTGCCCCGGTACAGCTGAAGCTGAAAACCCAAGAAGAAGCGGACGCCCAAGCCATGAAGCTGCTGGAACGGATTGGGCTGGCAGACAAAGCGGATGTTTATCCCAATAAGCTTTCCGGCGGCCAGAAACAGCGGATTGCCATTGTCCGTGCTTTGGCTATGGACCCGGATGTGATGCTGTTTGACGAACCCACCAGTGCCCTTGACCCCGAAATGGTAGGCGAGGTGCTGGAGCTGATGAAGGAGCTGGCAGACAGCGGTATGACCATGGTGGTGGTAACCCACGAGATGGGCTTTGCCCGTGAGGTGGCAAACCGTGTGATTTTCATCAACGAGGGACAGGTACAGGAAGATGAACCGCCCCAGGAGTTTTTCACAAACCCCAAACATCCCCGTCTGCGGGACTTCTTGTCCAAGGTTTTGTAAGCCGTTCAAAGAATCCAACAAAAAAGCCAGAGTTCTCGATGCAGGGGACTCTGGTTTTTTGTGCAATAAGGGGATGGGCAGGTAATCCAGCAGGGCAAAGCATTGTGGACAGGGGTAAATCATGCTATAATAAAGGGGAAAAGTTTCGGTTCGTGGTAATAAAAGTACCAGCAACTTAAAAAAGAAGAGAGGATGGTACAAGGATGAAGAAGTACGCCTATTGGAGTGGAGCGGCGGTTTGCTTTATGCTGGCCTCGGTGTTTGTTTTGTTGCCGGTGGAGCATTTTGGCCTTTTAGTTACCCTTCGGGTGCTGGCCTTGCCCATGTTGGTGGTGGCTTTTTTGTTTGTGGCGGCGGCGCTGGCACAGGAAAAACCCCTGGCAGATGGACTGGGGGAGCAAAGCCAGGTTTACCATGGGGATATGGCATTCCCTGCTCATCTGACCTTGGAAGAAAAGGCAGAGGGTAGTTTGCGAGGGGCAATCCGGGCACTGGAGTGGCTGAAAGATTCTTTCCGTGGGGTGTCCCAGTGGCAGTTGGAACGAATGACCACCGCCTGTAAGCAGCTGGAGCAGCGACTGGCGGACGAGCCACAACTGGCCCGGGAGATGGCAGATTTCTGCATTCAGTATCTTCCCCACGCCATGCAGTATATCCTGCAAAGTAAGGAATGTGGCATTGACACCCCGCAGGCCATGGGATATATTGCCACTGCCTGTGAGCGGCAGCTGGAGGCAATTTGCCAAGGAAAGTACATCACCTTTGAACAGGAGTACCAGCAGTTAAAACAGGACTGGCAGGCATTGCAAGAACAAAAATTTATCGCCTTATCCAGCGAGGAGTAAGGCGAGTAGCTGGAAAATCATTGGTCTAAATTCAGGGTTGTTAAACAACAGGTTTGCATCCTTGTATCAAAAACAATTTGTTTTCGGCAAGATTTCCCGGACATTCATTTCAGTCCATGTTTTGCCTATACAGAGTTGCGCATATGGAAAAGCCCCACCGAGTGAAAACTCGATGGGGCTTTTTGGTGTGTGAATGGCTCAATCTGCCCGCAGAGGAATCAAATGCTCTGGAGGCAGGGAAAGATGACTTGGAAGTTCCGGGGCAGAGCTGGCAAGGGCGGGCTTGCTTACCTTCCACCACAGAGTTGCATCCGGGGCACAGTGGAAGGAAAAACTCCAGAAAAATGGGTCTTCCATGGCTTGCCGCAATGCCACAGGAACCAGATTTTCCCGGCAATTTGCACTCACATCGTGGGCACGAATGGCCACCGCTGTCACATCCACCGGAACGGTTTGGGTGCAGGTGAATACCTTGTCCAGCTGGGGGAGATACACCTGATGGGAGGACACATACCGGGCGGTGAAGATGTTTTTACACCCGGTAAGCCGGGCGACAGCAGGGGAGGTGGGCCGCAGGAAAAGCTCCTTGGTGGGGCCAAATGCCACACTTCGTCCCTGCTCCATCACCAAGGTATGGCTGCACAGGCGATAGATTTCATCCCGGTCGTGGCTTACCAAAATGGACGGGCCTTTCATCTGGTTCAAAAATTGGCCCAGTTCCAACTGAAGCCCCTCCCGCAGGGCGGCGTCCAGTGCGGAAAAAGGCTCGTCCAAAAGGGCCACCTTTGGCTGGGAAGCCAGCATCCGGGCCAGTGCGGTGCGTTGTTTCTGCCCGCCGGAAAGCTGGTGGGGATACTGTTTTTCCAGCCCTGCAAGCTGGAACTGCTCCACAAGCTGGGCGGTGCGCCGTTTCTGCTCTTCCCGTGGAAGAGAGCGTAGGGGGGCGGCAATGTTTTGCGCCACCGTCATGGAGTCAAACAAGGCGTAGTGCTGGAATAAAAAGCCCACCTTTCGGCGCTGTACCGGGACAGAAATCCGCTTTTCGGTATCCAGCCATGGAGTGCCTTGCAGGGAGATACATCCTTTTTTGGGGTGAATCAGCCCCGCAATGCAGTGAAGGGTCAGGCTTTTTCCACAGCCGGATGCCCCCAAGATACCCGTCACCCCTTGGGGAGCGGTAAAGTCCACCTGCAAGGAAAAGCGGGAAGAAATTTTGCTCTCAATCTGAACACGTAGCATTATGCGCCCTCCCGTTTGGCAAAGGTTTTCTTTCGTTCCAGAAGGTTCACGGCAACCAGAACCACCGCAGAGATGGCAAGGTTCACCAGTACCCAGCGGAAGGCCAGCTCGCTCTCCCCAATCCGCCACAGCTGGTACACGGTGGTGGAGATGGTGGCAGTGCGGCCCGGGGTGTAGCCTGCCACCATGCTGGTGGCGCCGTATTCACCCAAGGCACGGGCGAAGGCCAGCACAATCCCGGCCAAAATGCCGGAGCGACAGGCGGGAAGCTGGATTTTCCAGAACAGATACCAGTTTGGCAGACCGAGGGTTTGTCCACATTGCACAAGGCTGTGGTCAAAGGACTCAAAGGCACCCCGTGCGGTGCGATACATCAGGGGAAAGGACACAACCACCGAGGAAAAAATGGCAGAATACCACTGCATCAGCAGAGGCAGAGAGTATACCTCCATGACCCATTTTCCAACGGGCTGATGCGGCCCCAGAACCAACAGCAAAAAATAGCCCACCACTGTGGGGGGGAGCACCATGGGCAGGGTGAGCACCACGTCCAGCAGTCCTTTTGCGGTTTTGGGAAGCCGACAAATCCAATGAGCGGCGCCAATTCCAAGAAAGAAAACCACTATACTGGAAATTGCGGCAATGCGAAGGGAGTTTAACAAAGGATACCAATCCATACAAAACCTCCTTATTCTGCAAAAAACTGGGTGGCCAAAGGCGCACCCAGTTGCTGTTAGGTTAAAGGCTGAAAGCCTATGTTAATGAAAATTTCGTGTGCAATGGGACTGGACTGCAAAAAGTCCAAAAAGTCCTGTGCTTGCTGGGGATGCTGGCTGGAAGTGGTGACAGCCCCGGGATAAACAATGGGGTCATGCCAATCGGATTGTGCCGTTTCCACCACATACAAGGGGGCGGTGGCGGCATCGGTGATATATACAATGCCGCAATCCACTGCACCCAGAGCAATCTGATTGATAATCTCGGTTACGCTGGAGCCATAGGTGAGTTTCTGCTGGCTTTCCAGCGTTTCGGTGATGCCAAGGGCATCAAAAACCTGCATGGCATACTGTCCCGCAGGCACATCCATATTACCAATGGCGATGCTTGTTACCTGCTCTGAGGTCAGGTCTGTAAACCGCTGCACATTCCCTGGATTGCCGGGCGCCACGGCCAAAACCAGCTTGTTCTTTAGCAGGTCAACCCGGGAGTTCTGGTCAATCAAGCCAGTGCCGGTACGGCTGTCCGGGGTATCCTGGGAAGGGCTCAGGGCATCCATCACACTGCTGGAGGCACTGATGAATAGGTCACAAACAGCGCCCTGCTCCAGTTGGGTTTTTAAAGTGCCGGAGGAATCAAAGGTGAACTGCAATTCCACCTCTGGATGAAGATGCTGGTACTGGGTGGCAATGTCTGTAAGGGGCTCACTCAAGCTGGAAGCGGCAAATACCGATAAAACCGTGGGTTGTGTTTGGGAGGGGTAATGGGATTGCCGGGCTGGGGTACAGCCTGTTAGCATCAAACAGCTAAGCAGGGCAATCAATAGATATTTCATGGAAAATCTCCTTTTATGTTTGAGAGCCGGGGAAGACAAAAGAACCACTTTTGCCTCCTTCTTTGGATACCAGATGGACCTGCTGTAACACCATGCCTTTGTCAATGGCTTTGCACATATCATAAATGGTTAAAAGTGCCACCGTTGCACCGGTTAAGGCTTCCATCTCCACTCCGGTTTTGCCCTCGCACTTAACGGTGCAGAAAGTTTGAACCGAGTGCGTTTCCTCCAAAAGCTCAAAGGTGACTGTCACCTTGCTGAGCATCAAGGGATGGCAAAGGGGAATCAGGTCGCTGGTGCGTTTGGCGGCCATAATGCCAGCCAGCTGCGCAACTCCCAGTACATCCCCTTTTTTTGCCCTGCCCTCCACAATGGTGGAAAAACATTCCGGGCTCATCTGGATTTGACCCGTGGCACAGGCGGTGCGGCTGGTGGGATTTTTTTCACTTACATCCACCATCTGGGCATTGCCGTGGGCGTCAATGTGGGTTAAACCGGACACGGGTTACACCCCCTTGCCAAATCCACAGTTGGGCCAGATGCAAACCGGGCAATCCATGCAAAGTCCACCATGTCCAAGGGCGGCCAGCTGCTCCTGGCTCACTGGTTGTTCGGCCAGAACCAGGGGGAGAACCAGGTCAAAGATAGTGCGCTTAGAGTACATGACACAACCGGGCAGACCCATCACCGGAACACCGCTGGGCAGATAGCTTAAAAGGAACATAGCGCCGGGCAACACCGGAGCACCATAGCTGATGATGTTGGCCCCGCTGTTGCGGATGGCAAGAGGGGTTTTGTCGTCCGGGTCTACACTCATGCCACCGGTGCAGATAATCAAATCCACCCCTGCGGCGTGCATATCGTGGATGGCCTGGGTGATTTTGGTGTGGTCGTCGTCCAGAATCACATGTTCGGTCATTACACTGCCGTACTCGGCCAGTTTGCGCTCAATCACCGGAGTGAAAGAATCCTGGATCCGTCCATGAAAGACCTCGTTTCCAGTGGTGATAACACCGGCCTTTTTAGGCTTAAAGGGAATCAGGGTCAAAAGAGGGGCATCCCCTGCAACCTGGCGGGCATGTTCCATTTTTTCCTGCTCAATCACCAAGGGGATAATCCGAGTGCCGGCCAGTTTTTCCCCCTTTTTTACCGGGATACCGCTGGCACGGGTGGCAATCATCATCTCACCCAGCTCGTTTACCTTGCGCAGTCGCTCCACATCCACCAGAAGCAGGCCGTCGCACTGGGCAATCAGGTCAATCTTGCCTTCCTTCACCGGAGTGGGCTCCATCCACTGGTTTTGGCACATACTGCGAAGAATCTCCGCCGCCTCGTTTTCATGCAAGCGGGTTTCCCCTTTTTCCCATATGTAAAGGTGATCCTTACCCATGCTTAGCAAAACGGGAATATCCTCTTCCCGCACAATATGACCTTTGCGAAAAGCGGCATCTTTGGTCACGCCGGGGATAATTTGCGTAATGTCGTGACATAAAATGTGACCTACCGCATCCTTGGTATCAATCAGTTTCATGATATGAAAACTCCCTTGTACTGGCCCTGATAGGGCGGTGGATTTTATCGTTGTTTATTTAAATAAATAAGGTAGATACAGCCCTATCATACCATATATTGACAGGGAAGAAAAGACAATCGCAAAATATTTGCATGGTTTTTTCTGTCATTTTGGCAAAATCGTGCTATACTGTACACAGCGTATGCAAAGTCAAAATAACCGTAAAATAAGGGAGGATTGTGACATGAATCGCATGTGGAGCAATCTGTGCAAAGCACTGGAACAGCAGGGTGCCATGTTGATGAGTATTTTACACAGCCAAGGCTCTGCCCCACGGCATGCAGGGGCGCAGATGGTACTGCTGGAAGATGGTGGACAATGGGGAACAATCGGTGGCGGCAAAATCGAGGCCGTTTGCCTTGTCCATGCCGCAAAACTGCTGGCAGAAAAACAAAGTGACACTCAGACCTACAACCTGTCCGACGCAGGGGAAAACAGCATCGGTATGTCCTGTGGTGGACAGGTGACGGTGGAGTTCCGCTATCTGCCCATGGGAAACCAGTCGGTGGAATGGGTGACCCAGATGGTGGAAAAACTGCCGGTGGGACGGGTGCTGATTTTTGGCGCAGGCCATGTGAGCCAGGCCCTTGCCGCTCTTTTACCGGCATTGGAGCTGGATTACATCGTGGTGGATGACCGACCGGAGTTTGCAAAAGAGGAACTGTTCCCCGCCGCCCGGCAGGTACTTTGTTGCCCCATGCAAGGAGCGGTGGAAAAGCTCTCCCCCAAACCGGAGGATTTGATGGTGGTGGTCACCCGTGGGCATGCCCATGACTATGAGGTAGTCTGCCAGGCGCTGAACAGCCCGGTGGAATACATCGGCCTGATGGGAAGCCGCCGCAAGGTGGCACTGATGCAAAAACGGTGGCTGGAGGATGGGTTTACCACCCAGCAACTGGAGCGCATCAGCACCCCCATCGGCCTTGACATTGGGGCGGAAACCCCGGCGGAAATTGCTATCAGCATTGCGGCCCAGCTGATTCAGGTGCAGGCACAAAGAAGACCCAAAGGTGGATGGGCAAAGCATTTGATTCATTCGTAACATTAAAAAAGGAGGAAAGGCCATGAACCAGCAGGGGCTTTGTCTGGCACAGGTTTTCAGCATCCAGCGTCTGGTACAGATGCAGTATCTGGAATGCGGGCCGGACTATCGCAGCCAGTGTGATACCAAGGAAGGCTGGCACCTGTTTTACCTGGACAAAGGGCAGATGCAGTTGCAATGGCAGGAACACAGCCACACCCTACAACGGGGTCAGATGATGTTGTTGCCACCGGGGCAGACGGTTGAAATCAGTTGTCCCCAAAAAGAACCGCCCAATCTGGTATGGCTGGCCTTTCAAACGGCGGACGGGGCTACACTTGTGCCACTGGCGGAACAAATCATTGCGTTGCAGGAAACCGAGCGGCTTCACATGGCAAGCCTGCTGGAACTTGCCCGGCTGATTTTTCAGCCAGGAAAGCCCCTTTCCCTGTGCCCAGATGCTCCACCAGAAGCCCAGCAGCGGTTCCGAATTTATCTGGAGCTTTTGCTGTTGGAACTTCTCATGCGGGAGCGTAGCCAACAGGAGGAAAAGCCCATTACCCTGATGCGGGATAGAAGCTATACCGAGGTTTTGGTACGGGTACAGCGGTATCTGGAGGACCATCTGGGGGAGAAACTGACTTTGAGCGAAATCTGCCGCAGTAACCTGGTGGGGCGCAGTTACCTGCAAAAAATCTTCCGGGAAAAAACCGGGGGCGGCGTGATGGAATACTTTGGCACCATGAAGATTGAAAAAGCCAAAGAGTTGATTCGGGAGCGGGAGCATAATTTTACCCAGATTTCCCAGTTGCTGGGCTATCAGTCGGTGCAGTATTTTTCCCGCCATTTTAAAAAGGTGACGGGAATGACCCCCTCGGATTATGCAGTGAGCATCCGGGTACTGACCTTGAAAGCCCGTGCTACCCAGTGGGATACGGAATAGGCAGGATAGCCTAACGGGCTGGGCATTTGCCTGTATATGATATGGCCAAATCTGGCGAACTACCTTAAAAATCAGATACAAAAAAGAAAACCCCCGTGCCGTTTGGCATGGGGGTTTGGTTGTAAAGATTACTTTTCGATTTTGTCCGCAAAATCCTGGTTCCAGGACTTCATGCCGCCTTCCAAGGTGTAAACCTTGGACATATCATAGCCGGCTTCTTTTAGGGCGTTGGTGCTTGCCTGTGCATAGGACTTGCCGGAGTAGCAAACCAGAACCAGGTTTTCATCCATGCCCTCGGTGGCCTTGGTCATGGTATCCAGACCAGCCTGGGTATCGCCGTTCACAGCGGCATCCATATCAGCGGAAACAGCGCCGGGGATATGAGCTTCCTCAAAATCAGCGGCTTTGCGCACGTCCAGAATCACATAGTCCTCATTGCCCAGCACATCGGACAGCTCCTGGCTGGTCATGTACTGCATGGGAGCGTTGTCAGCAGAGGCGGAGTCAGCCTTGCCGCCACAGCCTACCAGAGAAAACATCAAAACCAGAGATAACGCCAGAGCAGATAATTTCTTCATTGTTGCAATACCCTCCAAAAAAGTGATTTAAGTCAAAAGTCACAGGGTGACTAAGGCGCCTGTCCCAGTGTAGCACCGGAGCAGTGGATGCGTCAAATTGAAAAAATCAATGGAATAGTAAAAATCCATCGAAAAAAGCGATACCATATCATGCCTTTTTTGTTTGACATATACGCAAAAGCATGATTATAATCGAAGTTGTGAAACAAGAAAACGGAGGAACACCATGGAGCAGGACAAACGCAAGATTGGGATAGCGGTCACGATAGGACTGGGGGCTGTTCTGTGCGTCTGGCTTGCCACAACAGTTTCCAGCCAGCAGATTCAGCAGTGGCTGGACCTGCTGGGTCAGTGGGCAGTGCCGGGGTACATCCTGCTGTTTACCTTGTTGCCAGCGTTGTTTTTTCCGGTGGCCATCCTTGCCCTTGCAGGGGGGATGGCCTTTGGTGTGATATGGGGAAGTATTTACACCTTTGTGGGGGCGATGCTCAACTGTGCCTTAATGTTTTTGCTGGCTCGGTATCTGGCCCGGGATAGGGTACAGCAATGGCTGAAAATCAAACTGGGCCAGACCTGGCTGGAGCGGATGGAAACCGTCACCGGAAAGAAAGGCTTTGCACTCTTGGTGTTGCTTCGGCTGATTCCCGCCGTGCCCTACAACGCAATCAACTATGCCTTTGGTCTTGGCTCCATGTCCCTAGGCCAGTATCTCGCCGCATCGGCGGTGGGGATTATCCCCGGCACGGTGGTGTTCATTAACGTGGGAGATAAGGTGGCCCAGCCTGGCAGTCAGCAGTTTTTGTGGGCGGTGCTGTTGCTGGTGGCACTGGTGGTGGTCACGGGAGTGCTGGGCAGGGCTATCTTTGGAACAAACAATCAACAAACAAAAGGAGAAAACAAGAATGAAACGTAGCAATGCAAAATGGTATCTTCTGGGCGCTGTCATCGTGGTGGCTCTTGCAATCGCCGCATTCCCCGGGGTGCGCAGTTACTTACAGCAGGGAACTGCGGTGCTGGGTTCTGCGGATGTAAACAAGGTCATCGAGTTCATCCGCTCTTATGGGGCCTATGCGGCGGTGGTGTCCTTTGTGCTGATGGTGTTTTCCTCGGTGGTAGCACCCTTGCCCGCTTTCCTGATTACCTTTTCCAATGCGGCTATCTTTGGCTGGTGGCAGGGAGCTATCCTGTCCTGGTCCAGCGCCATGGCAGGTGCGGCAGTTTGCTTTTTCATTGCACGGGCACTGGGCCGTGATACGGTGGAGCGGTACGCTGGCAAAGGCGCACTGGCAAGCGTGGAGGGTTACTTCCAAAAGTATGGACGCAACACCATTTTAATCTGCCGTCTACTGCCCTTTGTATCCTTTGATGCGGTAAGCTATTTTGCCGGGCTTACTTCCATTGGGTTTGGTTCTTTCTTTTTTGCAACCGGGCTTGGTCAGATGCCCGCCACAATCGTTTATTCCTATGTAGGCGGCATGCTTACCGGAGGGGTGAAATATCTGGTTACTGCCCTTTTGTGCATCTTTGCTTTGGGCATTGCTGTGGCAATCGCCAAGGGCCTTTACCAGGACAGACAGGCAAAACAGGCAGAGGCAGTTGAAAAATGAAAAAAGCCAAACAGCTTGGAATGGAGCTCCAGCAACGGCTTTCCTTTTCCGGCTATCTTACCGAAATCCAGCCGGCCACAAACCTGTTTTGGCCGGGATGCGCTTTGATGAATCTGGAACTGCCGATTCTGCAAAAAACCTGGGCGGTTCTCAACCGATACCAGCCCATGGGGGTTTCCAGCGGGTGCTGTGGTCAGCCTACATTATTTTTACAGCCGGGCAAGCACCCCGCCCGGGCAGAGTGGCTGAGCCAAAAACTGGAACAGGCAAAGGTGCAAACCGTATACACCGCATGCCCCAACTGCACCCTACAGATGGAGCAATTTGATGGATTGCAGGTGCAGTCCATCTGGCCGGTGCTGGAAGCCTACTGCAAAAAAGAGGATTTGGCACCCTTGCCAGCGGCGGGGTGTAACCTGCATGACCCCTGCCCCACCCGCAAGGATACACAGCAGCAAGCGGCCTTGCGGGGGTTGCTGGAACAGGCAGGGATGGAGATAAAAGAACCGGAGCACACTGGGGCATCCACCCTGTGCTGTGGCAACCGGAGTATGATGCAGATTATCCATCCGGAGAAAAGCAAGGCCGCCCGCCAGCGACGGGTGGCAGAGTTTGACCCTCGGTATCCGGTGGTAAGCAGCTGTGAGGGCTGTCTGTCCGCATTCCGTGGCGAAGGGTTGGATACCCTGCACCTGCTGGAGGTACTATTTGGGGCCAGTCACAGCCGGGGGTTACAGAATCGTTTGGCCTTTACCAAATGGGCCAAACAGACAGGAGCAAGCATATGAACAAGATACCCCTGATTTTGGATTGTGATAACACCCTTGGCGTGCCGGGGTGCGATGTGGATGACGGCATCGCCCTTTTGTACCTTTTGGGAAGCCAAGAGGTGGACCTGCTGGGGATATGCTGTTCCTTTGGGAACAACAACCAGCAAACGGTATACGAAAACACCCGGCGGATGCTGGCCGATTGGGGACGGGAGGATATTCCTGTCTACCGAGGTGCCAGCCAGCCGGGGGAATGGAACTCCCCCGCCAGCGCATTTCTGGCAAAGGCGGCAGACGAGTATGGAGAGAACCTGCATCTGGTGGTAACCGGTGGCTGTACCAACCTTTGGGGTGCAGAAAAGCAAAATCCGTCTTTTTTTCAGCGGGTTGGGCCAATCTCCATGATGGGCGGCGTGACCGGCCCGTTGATGGTGGGCAAGAGCCCCATGGGGGAATTGAATTTCTCCGTGGATGCAGTGGCGGCCTATACCGTGTTTTCCAAGGCGAAAAACCTGCGAATTGCAACGGCACAGCACTCTTTGAAGTCCTATTTTTCCGCCAGTGAATGGAAGGAATGTGTATTTGAACAATGTCCCTGGCTGAAAGAGCATCTTAGCCAGGAGCTGGAATACTGGTTCGGGGTATACCAGAAAAACTGGGGACTGGATGGGTTTGTGAACTGGGATGTGGTGGCGGCAGCGCAGCTTATCCACCCGGAATTGTTTGACTGCCCACCCCAGAATATCTACCCCACACCCCAGTCCCTGCAAAAAGGGAACTTAATGGGCGAGGGTGATGCAATCTCCTGCCTTTTGCCCACAATCAAAGAGCCGGAGGCTTACCGACGGCACATCTACCAAACCTTGTTGGCAGCCGGGGAACATTTGAACCGGAAAAAGTCCACCATACAGATATAAAAGGAAAGGATACCTACACATTATGAAGCATCTGAAACTGAAAGCCCTGCTGCTGAGTGGCCTACTGGCACTGAATTTCACTGCTTGCGGCACTGCGCCTGCCAGCAGTCAGGCTGGCTCCTCCTCTGCGGCTTCTTCCGCTGTCTCTCAGGCAGAGTTCATGAATCTGGAAACCGCCTCTTGGGAGGAAATTGTGGAAGCCGCACGGGGCACCACCGTCACATTCTACGGCTGGGGCGGGGATGAAAACCGCAACCGCTGGCTGAACACCACCGTGGCGGATTACCTCAAGGAAAACTATGACCTGACCCTGGAAGTGGTGGGCATGAACATTGAGGACATTCTTGCAAAGCTGGCAGGAGAAAAGCAGGCTGGCACCCAGCAGGGCAGCATTGATATGATCTGGATTAACGGCGAGAACTTCTATTCCGCCAAGGAAAATGGACTGCTGTACGGGCCTTTCACCGATAAATTGCGCAACATGGAGCAGTACATTGACACCGAAGATACCGAAACCCTGTACGATTTTTCCAAGCCCATTGAAGGCTACGAAGCCCCCTATGCCAAGGCGCAGGTGGTAATGTACCACGATACAGCTGTGACCCCAAATGCACCCGCCAACGCCCAGGAACTGCTGGAGTTCTGCAAGCAGAATCCCGGTAAGGTAACCTACCCTGCGTTGCCGGATTTCACCGGAAGTGCCTTTGTGCGCAACATTGTGTATGAGTTGTGCGGCTGGGAGCAGTTCCAGACCATGGAGCCGGACTATGAAACTGTGAAAGCCGCCATCGAGCCGGCACTGGAGTACCTGCGCAGTCTGAACCCCTATTTGTGGAACCAGGGCCAGACCTTCCCGGAATCTTCCACCACCGTGGATTCCATGTTTGCGGATGGGGAGCTGGTCATGTCCATGAGCTACGGCCCCTTCTCGGTTGCCAGCGGCATTGAGCAGGGGCTGCTTGCGGATACCACCGAAACCTTTGTGTTTGAAAACGGAACCATCGGCAACACCAACTATATGGCAGTGGCCTTTAACTCTCCCAACAAGGCGGGCGCCATGGTGGCAATCAATGCGATTCTGAGCGCTGACCTCCAGTTGACCCAGTATGAAACCCTGAAAGAACTGCCGGTTGTGGACATGGACAAGCTGAGCGAAGAGGAAAAAGCCGACTTTGAAGCCGTGGATTTGGGACAGGGCGTACTGAGCCAGGAAGAGCTTTTGAGCCATCGCCTGCCGGAAATGCCTGCGGACCTTGTGCCTGTAATCGAAGAAATTTGGTTAAAAGAAGTTGTCGGAAAGACAAATAGCTGATATAGTAGAAGGAAAGGGCGTACTCTCGGCGGGTACGCCCTTTGCTGTAAATAGGGGGAATAGGATGAATCAAACGAGAAAAGCAGTGGTATTGCTTCTCCCTTTTGGGGCGTTGATGGCCTTGCTTGTGGTGGGATGCGCCCAGGTGATGATACAAAGTTTTGGGTGGGTTCCGGCCTTTTCCTTGCGCCAGTGGACGCTGGACTATTATCAAACGGTGCTACAGGATGAAAGTTTTGTTGCCTCATTTTGGCTCAGCTTTAGGATTGCGGCCCTTTCCTCCCTTGGGTCGATGCTTGTGGGCACGGTGCTTTGTGCGGCACTTACCAAGGCGGGAGGGATGGAACAGGCCGTGACCTATCTGGTGCGGTTGCCGATTCTGGTTCCCCATGCGGTGGTGGCCTTATTTGTTATCCAGCTGCTCTCCCAAACCGGACTTGTGGCACGGGTGGGCTATGCCTTTGGATTTTTAGAGGATTCCTCCCAGTTTCCCCAGTTTCTGTATACCGGGGAGGGAAATGGCGTAGTGCTGGCCTATCTTTGGAAAGAGATTCCTTTTGTGGCCTATTTTACCCTTGCTTTAATGGGAAGCATCCGGCAGGGATTGGGGCAGGCGGCGGAAAATCTGGGCGCAAGCCCGCTGAAAAGTTTTTGGTTTGTTACCCTGCCGCTGAGCCTCCCGGCAATTCTCCGTTCCGGCCTGATTTTATTTTTGTTTGCCTTTGGTGGCTATGAACTGCCCATGTTGCTGGGGGCCACCCTGCCCAAGGCTTTGCCGGTGCAGGCGTATCTGGAATACCTCAGCCCGGAACTGCGGGATAGGCCCTATGCCATGGCTATGTATGGGGTGATTTTGGTGTTGTCCCTAGTCTTGGCGGGCGGGTATGCGCTTCTGATGCAAAAGACTTTAAAACGACTGGGAGGGGATGCGGATGGCCAGTAAACCTTGGACAAAAGGGGTCCTTATCACCACTGTTTTTTTGATTTTGCTCCCGGTTTCTCTTTTGGCAATCTGGACGTTTACCGGGCGATGGCCCTGGCCGGGACTACTCCCCAAAACCTACACCCTGCGTACCTGGCAGGAATTGCTGTTTGGCACAGCCTCCCTTGGAAAACTTTTGCAAAGCAGCATCTTGCTGGCACTGGTGACTGCTGGGGTCAGCACGGTGGTTGCCTTGATGACAGCAAGGGCCTGTGTGGTGTATCTTGGGGCGGCGGGACGCTGGATTCAATGGATGGGAATGCTGCCCCTGATTATCCCGGGGACGGTGCTGACCATCGGCTGTCATCTGGTGCTGTTACAGCTTCGGCTGTCCGACACCTGGCTGGGGGTACTGCTGGTTCATGTGTTGACGGCACTGCCCTATTCCATGGCGATTTTAACGGATTTGACCGCACGGGTGGGGACAAAGCTGGAAGAGCAGGCACAGCTTCTTGGTGCATCGGGTTTTACTGCCTTTTACCACGGCAGTTTGCCGGGCCTGATGCCGGGGATTTTTGCATCCATGAGCATGGCTTTTATCCTTTCTTACAGTCAATATTTTTCCACCTTGATTGTGGGTGGGGGACGGGTTCAGACCCTTGCCCTTGTGATGGTGCCCTACATCCAAAGTGGCGACAGACCGCTGGCCTCGGTGTATGCGGTGGCTTTTACCGGCTCGGCCTTGTTGGTGTTTGCAATTCTGGAAGGGGCGGCTGGTTTGTTCCGACCCAAAGGAGGAAGATAATGGAACTGGTTTTACACAATTTATCCGTTACACTGGGGAAAACGCCCATTTTGAATCACATTAATCTGAATCTGGGAAAAGGGATGTTTTTGTCCCTGCTTGGCCCATCGGGAAGCGGAAAAAGCACCCTGCTGAAGACCATTGCCGGGCTGGTACAGGCGCAAGAAGGGGATATTCTTCTAAAAGGGGAATCGGTACTTGACCGCCCCGCCCACCGACGGGGTGCGGTGATTGTCTTTCAGGATTTGCGCCTGTTTGGACACATGAGCGTGGAGGAAAACGTGGCCTTTGGCCTGCGGATGCAGGGGGTAGCGAAGGCAGAGCGGCTGAAAACCGCACGGGAACTGCTGGAACAGGTGCAACTGCCCGGCTTTGGAAGCCGCCGGGTGAGCACCCTTTCCGGTGGACAACAACAGCGGGTGGCACTGGCCCGGGCTCTTGCCACAAAGCCCTCTCTTTTGCTGCTGGACGAGCCGTTTTCTTCACTGGATGAGGATTTGCGGCAGGATATGCGCCAGCTTGTAAAGCAACTGCACACAGACCACGGTATGACCACCATTCTGGTAACCCATGACCGACAGGAAGCCTTGTCCATGAGTGACCAGGTGGCCGTTATGATGAACGGTAAACTGCTTCAGATGGGGACACCCCAGCAGGTATACCAAAACCCGGCAAGCCGCCAGGTGGCGGATTATTTTGGGCGGTGGTGTTATCTGGATGGAACCGTGGAAAATGGCCTGTTTACAAGCGGAAGTTTTACCCTCCCGGTATCCCATCCAGATGGGGCATATCAGTTGATGCTTCGCCCGGATGGGGTGGACTTTACTCAGGATGGACCCCTTTCCCTGCGGCTGGAGGATGTGCAGTTTCGGGGACAGGATAGCTTGAGCCGCTGGAGCATCCAAGGCGGGCAAAAGCTGGAGATTCCCCTTTCTGAGGGGCATGGTTTTGCGGTGGGGCAAACCTGCCGCTGTGGCCTGAAACAGGATAAGGTGATTTTATATCCAAAACAAAAGGAGCAGCTATGAGCAGAGCCATCGTTTGTTTTACAAGAATTCCGGTGCCGGGGCGCACCAAAACCCGGTTGATGCCCCTGTTTTCCGGCGAGGAATGCGCCCAGATACACATGGCGATGCTTCGGGACATTGCCGGGATATGCCGCCAGCAGGGTGTGGCAGTATACGTTGCATATGACCCGGTGGGGGATGTGGAGTGTCTAAAGAAGATTTTTCCCTTTGCTAAGGATTTTCTACCCCAGCAGGGGGAGGGGCTGGGACAGCGGATGTGCCATGCCTTTGCCCAGGTGTTTGCACAGGGACACACCTCCTGCCTGCTGATTGGCTCGGATGTGCCGCTATTGCGGTTTCAGCATTTTGAAACTGCCTGGTCGGCGCTGGAACGGGCAGAGGTAACTCTTGGCGCCACCATGGATGGGGGATATTACCTGGTGGGGATGAATACCCTGTGTCCGGTGCTGTTTGAAAACAAGCAATACGGTAACGGCTCGGTGTACCAGCAGGCGGTGGACTGCCTTGCAGAGAATAACATTTCCTTTGCGCCTGCTTTGCCCTCGGTGGATTTAGACACACCGGAGGATTTAGAAAATCTGCGAAAAAAACAAGAACAGCTTGGACCAAATCTGCGCAAGCTGTTCTGGAAGTGGTATCAATAAGGAGGGATGAAGATGGAGGGTGTACAGCGGTATGTTGCCACGCCGGGGTTTTTACAGGCGCTGGAACTGCCAAAGGACACAAAGATAGAGCTGTTTAATCTGGGACAGGGGGAGTACAACGCAAACTTCTGGTTTGTGCATCCCCGCACCGGACAAAAGCTGGTGCTTCGCATCAACACCGGAAGTCAGATGCATCTGGAGGACCAGATTGTGTATGAATTTGAGGCGCTGCGGCACCTGGCCCCAAGTGGGCGCACCCCCCGTGCCTTGTTTTACGATGACAGCCGCAAAAGCATTCCCTACGGTGTTTTGGTGATGGAATGGCTGCCGGGACGTAGTCTGCGGTATGAGACGGACTTGCCCGTTGCCGCTGAAATTTTGGCGGACATCCACTCCTTGCCAGTACCCACACAGGGACGAATGCTCCAGCCGGAGTTCCCGCTCCTTGCTATGTATGAGGAATGCCAGCAGCTGGCACAGCGGTATCTAACTTGGGAGAATGCCAGTGCTCCCACCGCAACAAGGCTGGAAAAGATGGTGGAACAGATGGGGTGCTTGCCTTTAAAAGAACCCATGCAGATGCCCCCCACAGTGATTAGCACCGAGCTGAATTCCGGTAATTTTCTCATTAACCCAGAGGGACACAGTTACCTTGTGGACTGGGAAAAGCCGATTTTGGGGGAAGCGGCGCAGGACCTGGCGCATTTTCTGGCCCCCACCACCACTTTTTGGAAAACCGACCTTCTGCTCACCAGCCAGCAGATGGAGGAATTTGTAGAGCAGTACCGCACAGCGGTGAAAGGCCGAATGGACCTGTCTGCATTGTCCCATCGGCTTGCTTTATATTTGAAGATGAACTGTCTGCGAGGTATCAGCTGGTGCGCCATGGCGGCCGTGGAATACGGCCAGCCGGGCAGAGCCATCCAAAATGCGGACACCAAGCGAAAACTGGAACAGTACCTATCCCCAGCGTTTATGGATCACATTCAGCATACTTATTTATGAACAAAGATTAGAAAGGGGTCACGTCCATGAAGATTTCCTTGATTATCCCAGTTTACAATGAGGAGCAGGCCATGCAGGCCTGTCTTGCCAACCTTGCATTGCTCAACGGAGAGGTGGAGGTAATTTTTGCGGATGGAGGCAGTACAGACAGCACGCTGGAACGCATTGGCGACCGGCACAAGGTGGTACACTGCCAAAAAGGCAGAGCCAGCCAGATGAACCAGGCCGCCCAGGTGGCAACGGGGGATGTACTTTGGTTTAGCCACTGCGACAGCCTGTTGCCACCGGAGGGATTAAACGAAATCCGGAATGCGGTGGAGCAAGGGGTGGAGTTTGGCTGTTTTCATATCGGATTTGACTTTCACAGCATCTGGATGGAGTGCAATGCCTTTTTTTCCAACCTGCGGGTGCGTGTGTGGCGGGTTGCCTTTGGCGACCAGGGGATTTTTATGACCCGCCGCTTATTTGAGGAGCACGGCGGCTTCCCGGATTTGCCTTTGATGGAGGATTTGGAACTGTCCCGCCAGATGAAAGCCAAGGGGGTTCGGCTGTGGCTGCTGCCCCAGGTAATTGTCACCTCCGCCCGGCGGTACGAGGGCCGTCACCCCCTGTTTACCATGGGCAAGATGTTCCTGCTGCGGTGTATGTACCGGATGGGGATGGACATCCACACCATTGCCCGCCTATACAAGGATGTGCGCTAATCTTACACAAACAGCTCCTGCTCTCTGGGCAGGGGCTGTTCTGCTTTTGGGGTGGACATGGCCTGTTTACGCCAGCTGGCAGGGGTTTGCCCGGTCTGCTTTTTAAAGACACGGCACAGATAGTTGGAGCCGGAAAACCCGCACAGGCTTGCCACCACCTCTAAAGAGTATTCCTGGTTGCAGAGCAGTTGTTTTGCCGCTTCCAGCCGTACCTGGGTCAGGTATTTACCGGGGGTCATACCCACACACTGGTGGAACACCCGTACCAGGTGATGCTTTGTTACGCCCAGATGGTCGCTTAAATCCTCCACCCCGTACAGTTCAGGGTAATGCTCCCGCATTAGGCTGATGCAGGCCACCACAAGAGGGGGAAGGTGATCTGCCGCCCGGTCGGCGGTGGCGCATTCACACAAAAGCTGATAAGCCAGTTCACAGCTTCGGATAAAGGGCGGCTGAATGTGCAGTTGCATGAGCAGTTCTGCGGCGGCGGGGCAGGATGTACCAGCGGCAACCAGAGGGGCGGATAGGTGTTCCTCCACCTGTTGGCAGGCAAGTCCATCCAGCCGCACCCCAAGCAGATGACAGGGCTGGGTGGGCAGTAGGCGCAGTGGCCCGTTTGCGATAATTAATCCGCCTGCACTGGCCATCTGGGGATGACCATACACCGTGCAAGCCCCGCTGGAAACCAGCATAATCCAAAGGCCGGAGGAATCCAAGGTATGGGGGGAAGCATATTGCAAATCCAGCAATTCTTCCACATGACAAAAGACATCAGGCTGAAAAATCAATATTTGTCACCTCATATCAATAAAATACTATTCCAAATGGAAAAATCTCTGTTATGATTATAGTATAAGGACACTGGAAGGGTCAAGGGTATCAAAAAAGTCCATTTAAATGTATCGTAATAGAGAAGGAGAATTGTCCCATGGCTAGTATCAGTTTGCAACATATCTACAAAATCTACCCCGGCGATGTAACTGCGGTTAAGGATTTCAATCTGGAAATCGCAGACAAGGAGTTCATCATTCTGGTTGGTCCCTCTGGTTGTGGCAAGTCCACCACCCTGCGTATGATTGCAGGTCTGGAGGAAATCAGCAAGGGCGAGATGTACATTGGCGACCGCCTTGTAAACGACGTGGCACCTAAGGACCGGGATATTGCCATGGTGTTCCAGAACTATGCACTGTACCCCCACATGACCGTGTACAAAAACATGGCATTTGGCCTGGAACTGCGCAAGGTGAACAAGGACGAAATTGACAAGCGTGTGCGAGAGGCTGCCCGTGTGCTGGATATCGAGCATCTGCTGGACCGTAAGCCCAAGGCATTGTCCGGTGGTCAGCGTCAGCGTGTGGCTTTGGGACGTGCAATGGTGCGTAACCCGGCCGTGTTCCTGCTGGACGAGCCTTTGTCCAACCTGGACGCAAAACTGCGTACCAGCATGAGAACCGAGATTATCAAACTGCATCAGAAGTTGCAGACCACCTTCATCTATGTTACCCATGACCAGACCGAGGCCATGACCATGGGTGACCGGATTGTGGTTATGAAGGACGGCGTAGTACAGCAGGTGGACACCCCCCAGAATCTGTACGACTTCCCCGTGAATATGTTTGTGGCTGGCTTTATCGGAAGCCCCCAGATGAACTTCCTGGATGCTACCCTGCGCAAGGATGCAAAGGGATACTACCTGGATTTGGCTGGCGACCGTGTGGACCTGCCCGCAGAAAAAACCGCGGACGGCAAGCTGGATACCTATGTGGATAAGGTTGTGAAGGCCGGTATCCGTCCCGAGGACATCAAGGACGACGAGGAATTCCTGAAAAAGCATAGCGGTTGCCATCTGGAAGCCATGGTGGAAGTATCCGAGCTGATGGGTTCTGAAATCTACCTGTACCTGATGTACAAGGGTCACAAGATGACCGCCCGTGTGGCACCCACCTCCAAGGCCAAGAACGGAAGCACCGTCACCGTGGCCTTTGACACCAACAAGATTCACCTGTTTGACCCTGAAACCGAGCTGGCTATTCTGAACTAACCCTGTTTAGGTGGCTGTGGTTTCGCCAAACAAAGCTACATAAAGAGAGCCACCGACCTGTTGTCTTGGTCGGTGGCTTTTGTGTTGCGTAAGCGATAAAAAGCAGGCGATAGGGGAAGGGATCAATTTAAGGCGAAATCTGGATTGAATTGCGCAATCCGTCCGCTTGTAAAACAGGCCATACTGGTTATTTTTATCGGTCAATTTGCTTGTCCAAGGCTTGTGCCGGGGAAGTACCAGCTTAGAATCTGCTCAAACGTCTGCCCCTGCTCTGCCATGGCGGCGGCCCCCGTTTGGCTCAGCCCCACACCGTGGCCATAGCCAAGGGTGGTGACAGAAAATTTCTCTCCGTCGTATTGGATGGAAAAACAACTACTGCGAAGCCCCATAATGCTGCGAAGCTGTGGGCCGGAGATAAACACACCCCCCACCTGGAGGCGCTTGATATAGCCCGCATCTGTCCACTCGGACTCTCCAAACCACTGGCTTGGGTCGCCTTCCAGGTTGGCCCCAGGCACCTGAAAGGCCAGCATATCATACATCTGCTGAGCGGTGTAGTCCACCGTCACCGAGTACCCCTCCGCCCCTTTATCCACCGAGGATTCCACCCCTTGCAGATAGGGCAGTTCCTGATTCCAGACCTGGCCGCTGGATTCAGTCCTGCCGTTGCTGATGGCGTGGTAGCAAGCGGCGGCAGGCTGGCCCTCATACAATAAAACCGTGTCACACAGTGGAGCAAATAGTTGCTCCAGCCGCTGGTAGTTTTCCTCAAAGGCTTCCCCCCAGTACTGCTGTAGTACCTCCCGGCTCATATAGCCAAGGCGGCGGGCAGGTTCTACGGTGAACCAACCTGCATCCTCCTGTCCGTTGGCGATGGCCTGGCTTCGCTGGTATAAAGCATAGCTGTGGGCGGCTACCGCCTGGGCCTTTAAGGCTTCGTCCGGCCAGGTGATGGGCATCTCGCTGGCGGCGGCGCCAATCATGTATTCAAGCACGGGGATTTCCAGAATCTCTCCACTGGCGGCATCCTGCACCCGGATAATGGCTTGCTCCTCCGAGGGCTTGTCCGGTGGGGTAGTAGCTTGTGGCACAAGGGGGGACAAGGTTTGGGGCAGTTCCAATGCGGTGGGTGATACGGTGGGAATCAGATGAACACAGGCGGGAATGGCAAGACTGCAAAAGGCAAAAAGAACAAGGGCGGACAGTGTTTGTTTCATGGTAAGCTACCTCCGTTGCAGGGTGGATGACTGCACTTGCTTTTTTCTTGTAAAGTGTGATAAGATAAAGAACCGGACAAGTGCGACCTGGTGGCGGGTGCCACCCAAATCCTAAGATAAGGGAGTGAAAGACTTTGAGCGTTCAAGGTGTGAACAACCAAGCGGATATGGAATTTTTATGCGGGGAGTACCTGAAAAATAACCACATCGACCTGGGGCTTTGCAAACAGCTTGGGGTGAAGCGTGGCCTGCGCAACCCGGACGGAACGGGAGTTCTGGCGGGCCTGACCAACATTTGCGATGTGGTGGGATATGAAAAAAATGAGGCGGGAGAAAAAATCCCCGCCCATGGACGGCTTATCTACCGAGGAATTGACCTACAGGACCTTGTGAAGGAAGCCTATGAAAAGGATCGGTTTCTGTTTGAAGAAGTGAGCTGGCTGCTTTTGTTTGGCAGTCTGCCCAGCAAGGAACAACTGGAGCATTTTCAAGCGGTGCTGGAAAAACACCACAACCTGCCGGAAGGCTTTGTGGAAGGGGCAATCATGCGCATGCCCAGCCCCAGCATTATGAATCAGATGGCTCGCAGTGTGCTTGGGCTGTACAGCTATGATGAAAATCCGGACGACATCTCGCTGGAAAACCTGATGCAACAGTCGGTTACGCTGATTGCCAGCCTGCCCACCATCATGGTGAATGCCTACCAGGTAAAGCGGCGGATATACGACAAGAAAAGTACCTTTTTCCATATTCCCACCGCAGGGCAAAGTACGGCAGAACATATCCTGTCCACCTATCGGGCGGACCAAAAGTTCACCCGGGAAGAAGCAAAACTGCTGGATTTGTGCCTGGTGGTTCACGCTGACCATGGTGGCGGCAACAACTCCGCCTTTGCCTGCCGGGTGCTGTCCAGCTCTGGCACGGACAGCTATTCCGCCATCAGTGCCGCCATCGGCAGTCTGAAAGGCCCACGCCACGGTGGAGCTAACCTGAAGGTGATGCAACAGCTGGATTGTCTGGATAAAGCCATCCAGAATCCGTTGGATGACGGAGAGGTGGCCGCCTTTTTGCGCAAGCTGCTTCGCAAGGAGGCAGGAGACAAAACCGGCCTGATTTACGGCATGGGCCATGCCATCTATACCTTAAGCGACCCCCGTGCGGTGGTGTTGCGGCAAAAAGCGGAATCCATGGCCTGGGAAAAGGGGATGGAGCGTCAGTTCCAGCTTCTGCGGCAGGTGGAGCGGCTGGCCCCGCAGGTGTTTGCAGAGGAAAAAGGCGGCAAGGTCATCTGCGCCAACGTGGATTTGTACAGTGGGTTTATCTATCACATGCTGGGCATCAGCCAGGATTTGTTTACCCCGCTGTTTGCCATCAGCCGTATCCCGGGCTGGTGTGCCCATCGGATTGAAGAGGTGGTCTTTGCCAACCGAATCATCCGCCCGGCCTATAAATATCTGGGACAAAATGAAACATACAAAAGTTTAGAGGATCGTATATGAGAAAAATAGTCACAGGGGTGTGGATGCTTGTCTGCATCGCTATGGGTGTGGGACGCTGGCTGGATTTGGTCAACTACACCGACACGCAAACCGGGTTTTTGACCGGCTCCCATCTGCTTCGTTACCTGATTTTGCTGGTGGCGGTGTTGGGCATAATGGCCACAAGTTTTTACATGCCACAGAAAAGTAGAAACCTGATGGGACAGTGTGCACCCCAGGGTTGGCTTGCGGCTTTGACCGGGGTGGTGTTTGCCGCCTTGGGAGGACTGGTGCTGGTACAGCCGGAAAACCAGGTATGGGATTTTGTCCTGGCGGCGCTGTGGCTGGCCTGTGGGGTGTGGATGCTTCTGCTGGCTCGCAGTCGCTTTACCCAGGAATTTGAAGCCCCCACCACCAGCTCCAGCATGGGCATTGTGGGTACATTGGGGTTTTATATCTTCACCATACAGCAGTTTGCCGTCCAGCCTACCGGCATTGCCCGGATTAGTCCCACCATCTGTGGGCTTACCACCCTTGTGTGCCTTGTCTTTTGCACCGGGCAGGTGCGGGTGGCTTATGTCCCCGGCGGCAAAACCGCCCGCTGTTTGTGGCGGTATGGGCTGATGGCCTTCCTGTTTGCCACCTGCTTGAATCTGCCGGATGCGGTGTTCTGGTACTGGATGAATGAAATCCAGTTGATAGAGCTGTTGCAGTCGGTTGCGCTGGCCGTTGTAGGGCTGATGGGGCTTGTGTACGCATTCACCTTGACTGAGCCCAGCAAGGCCATTCCCGACCAATTATAAAAAGAAGCTGGATTTCCACGACCCATATTGGGCCAAGAAAATCCAGCTTTTTTGTTTGCAAAAATGGGGTTACACCGGGGTTAATTCTCCCCGCAAATCCTGCTCCATCCAGTATTTAATGGTCTGCTTGTCCAGCCCCTTGCTGAACAGATAGTACAGTTTTGCCACGGCGGCTTCGGTAGTCATGTCCAGGCCACTCACTGCGCCGGCTTGCTTCAGCGGACTGCTGGTGGCATAGGTGCCCAGGTGAACAGCCCCTTGGTGGCACTGGCTACATACGGTAATAATGCTGCCGTGGGTGAAAGCTTTTTGAATCAGGGGAAGAAGGGAGCCGTTGTCATCCGGCAGATTGCCTGTACCAAAGGTTTCCAGCACAATTCCTCGAAGATTTTGGGTCAGGATGGGGGCAAACAGATCAAACTGAATGCCGGGGAATATCTTTAACACCCCGATGGGCACATCCTGGGGCTCCACCAGTTGCAAAGGCCCGGAAGGGGATGGATTGCCAATGACGCTGTGGTTGAACCGGATGTCCACCCCTGCATGAGCCAGAACCGGATAATTGGGGGAGGAAAAGGCTTGCAGGCCATCCGCAGAGGATTTGGTGGAGCGGTTGCCTCGCAAAAGTACCCCGCCAAAGTAGAGGCAAACCTGGCGCACCACCCCTTGTGCCGCAATCAGCAGGCTGTTAGTCAGGTTGTCCCGCCCGTCACTGCGCAGACGGCAAAGGGGAATCTGACTGCCAGTAAAGACTACAGGTTTATTTAAGTTTTCCAGCATAAAACTGAGGGCAGAGGCAGAGTAGGCCATGGTGTCGGTGCCGTGGAGTACCACGAAGCCGTCAAAGTCATGGTAGCGTTCAAAAATGGTTCGTCCGATGATATGCCACTGGGCGGCGGCGATGTTGGAAGAGTCAAGCAGTGGGCAAAGCTCCACCAGTTCCCAGTCCGGCATATCCTCGCTTTTAAGGTCGGGAATCTGGGCAAGGCTTTGTGCAAAATAACCCGGCTGGGGGGCATACCCTTGCTGGGTGGGCATCATACCAATGGTGCCGCCGGTGTATACGATACAAATCTTCTTTCTCATTTGCCAATCCTCCACTGCATGATAGGATGTGATTCAAAACTGGCTAACAGCATACCACAAAACCGTCGAATGGGCAATAAAAAGGAAAAAACAGAGGGATTTTGAAAAGGAGGAAAAAATTTTTTGAAAAAGTAGCGTTAATTTATTGACAGGTACTTGTGATTTTCAGAATTTTGGTATACAATATAGGAGCATTAGTAATTCACCTTAAGGAGGATATTTACAATGGCTGTTAAAGTAGCAATCAATGGTTTTGGCCGTATCGGCCGCCTGGCTTTCCGTCAGATGTTTGGTGCAGAAGGTTACGAGATCGTTGCAATCAACGACCTGACCAGCCCCGAGATGCTGGCACATCTGCTGAAGTACGACACCGCTCAGGGTCGTTACGACGGTCACACTGTTGAGGCTGGCGAGGGTTCCATCACCGTAGACGGCAAGAAGATTACCATCTACGCTAACCCCAACCCCGCTGAGCTGCCCTGGGGCGAGCTGGGCGTAGACGTGGTGCTGGAGTGCACCGGTTTCTTCACCAGCAAGGCTAAGGCTCAGGCTCACATCGACGCTGGTGCTAAGAAGGTTGTTATCTCTGCTCCCGCTGACAAGGAGACCAAGACCATCGTGTTCAGCGTAAACGAGAACACCCTGACCAAGGAAGACACCATCATCAGCGCTGCTTCCTGCACCACCAACTGCCTGGCTCCCATGGCTAAGGCTCTGAACGACACTTACGCAATCCAGAGCGGTATCATGACCACCGTTCACGCTTACACCGGCGACCAGATGATTCTGGACGGCCCCCATCGTAAGGGTGACCTGCGTCGTGCTCGCGCTGGCGCTGCTAACATCGTTCCCAACAGCACCGGTGCTGCTAAGGCTATCGGCCTGGTTATCCCCGAGCTGAACGGCAAGCTGATCGGCTCTGCTCAGCGTGTACCCGTTCCCACCGGTTCTACCACCATCCTGGTAGCCGTTGTTAAGGGCAAGGACGTAACCGTTGAGAGCATCAACGCTGCTATGAAGGCTGCTGCTTCCGAGAGCTTCGGCTACAACGAGGACGCTATCGTTTCTTCCGACATCATCGGCGTTCGCTACGGCAGCCTGTTCGACGCAACCCAGACCATGGTGACCAAGATCGACGAGGACACCTTCCAGGTTCAGGTTGTTTCCTGGTACGACAACGAGAACAGCTACACCAGCCAGATGGTTCGCACCATTAAGTACTTCGCTGAGCTGTAATCTCTATCCTTGAGGATTCCTACCCCCGCATTCCTTGTGAATGCGGGGTTTTTATTTGCAGAAATCTACCCACGGCCGAGGGAATATCTAAATATAGGGGAAATGATGTTCTTTCTTTGATAAAATCTCTCCAGCTTATATCCTCCACAAGGCTTGGCCTCCGTCGTATAACCATTCCCGGGGTGGACGATACTCTTGTCAATCTTTTACAGGCTGGTGCATATAGTAAAAAAGAGACTCTTGCAAACAAGATTTCAACACACCAGCACAACAATACAAAAAACCGAGATAAAAATTTCGATTTTTCTGCCAGAATTAAAAAAATATTCAATTTCGTGAAATAAAGTGGCCATGGAAATCGTGTTTACTATGAGAGGATTCAATGAACGCCCAAAACAGATGGGCAAACAATAAAGTGGAAGATAATCTATAAGGGAGGAACACAACAATGAAGTGGGTATTGATTGCGGCAGGTGTCTTGATGGCGGCGAGTGCAATGGGGATTTTCATGGCCTATGCAACCTCCAAAGCACGCAAGAGCAAAAAGCAGGTAAGCCGGATGGCAAAGGTAAACCGGGTTGGTTACAGCCACAGCGGGGAAGCCATTGCAGAGTTTCTGCTGGGTGAGCAGACCATGCAGTTTGTGATTCCGGATCAGATGGGCCAAGAGCTAAAGCCGGGCCAGCAGGGAATCTTAACCCACCGTGGTAACGAGTTTGTGTATTTTGTACCCCGTCGCCAGCCGGGTATCCATGAAAACCAGTGGCAACAGGCTGGCTGAAAAACAGCCATTCATCTTTATAAAAGGAAAAGCCCTTCCCCGCATCGATGGGGAAGGGCTTTTTGGTTAGTTCAGGCGGTATAGGTGGCTGAATTTTTCCTTGAGGTAATCGGTGTAGTAAACCGAGGAAAAAGGTTCTCCAAAGGCATCCTGCAACAACTCGCCCGGCAGTTTTTCCTTGCCGTATTTCCAGATGCGCTCCTCCAGCCACTGGTTGATGGGGGCAAAATCCCCTTTGCGAAGCAGAGACTCAACAGGAACCTCCTCTTTCATCTTGGCGAACAGCTGGGCCGCATAAGCAGTGCCAAGGGCATAGCTTGGGAAGTAGCCAAAGTCGCCGCCAGCCCAGTGAATATCCTGCAAGACGCCCAGCTTATCGCTTGGTACATCCACACCCAGCAGGTCCTTCATGGCTTTGTTCCATGCGGCGGGAAGTTCCTGTACGTTCAGACTTCCGTCCATCAGTTGTTTTTCCACCTCATAGCGCACCATTACATGAAGGGAATAGGTCAACTCATCCGCTTCAATCCGAATCAGACCAGGCTCACACCGGTTGATGGCACGGTGAAAGCTTTCTGGTTCCACGCCTTGAAGCTGAACCGGGAACAGCCGTTGCAGGGTGGGCCACAGGTGCTCCACAAAGGCCAGATTCCGTGCCAGATAGTTTTCATAGAAACGGCTCTGGCTTTCATGGATGCCCATGGAGGCCCCGCTCGCAAGACAGGTGTATTGCAAACGGTCAGCGGTATGCAGTTCATATAGTGCGTGACCGCCCTCGTGAACAATAGAGAAAAGGTTGTTGGTTACATCCCGCTGGTCATAGTGAGTGGTAATCCGCACATCCCCTTTGTAAAATTCGGTGGTGAAGGGGTGGGCACTTTCCGCAATGGCGCAATGGTCAAGGTCAATCTGCATCAGCTGTGCCAGCTCAAGGGACAGCTCTCGCTGGGCTTCCAGCGGCCACTCTGCATCCAGATAAGCGGGGGCAGGCTCTGCCCCAAGAGCCTGGATTTTCGCCACAAGGGGAGAGATAACCTGCCGAAGCTGGGCGAAAAATTCGTCGCACTGCTCCATGTTCAGCCCCGGTTCGTATTGGTCCAGCCACACATCATAGGCGGGCTTGCTTGCATCAAAATAGCCAGCCATCTTGCGGCGCATGGCGATAATCTCTTCCAGATAGGGGGCGAACAGATCAAAATTGTCTTCCTCTCTGGCTTTCTGCCATACACCAATGGCTTTGGCGGTCAGCTTGGTGAACTGGCTGTATTCTTCCGCAGGGATACAGCATGTTTCCTTGTACAGGCGCTTCAGCTCCCGCACTTCCGCTTTTTGTTGAACGTTCAACTCCATGGCTTCGGCTTGCTGGAGTAGCTCCGGCAGTGCAGAGTCGGTCAACAGCTGGTATTTCATATCGCTGAGCAGTGCCATGGCCTCGCTTCGTCCCTCGTCACTGCCACTGGGGGCGGCAGTCTGGGCATCGAAGTCCATCACGGCCAGAGCATATTGCAGAGAGTACAGCTTTTTTTGCAGGGTCCGCAATTTCTCCATTGGATTCATAGAATAACCTCCTATCAAGGTGTTGGCTTATGCCAGGGGCTTGGTTTTCTCCTCCAACCACTGGGCTTCCTCTTGGGTCAGATGGGGTTTCAGGGTGTTGTAGACCTGTGCGTGGAAGGCGTTCAGCCACTCCAGCTCATCCTGGGTCAAAAGCTCCTTGCGCACACCGGTCAGGTCGATGGGGCAGTAGGTGATAACCTCAAAGCCCAGGAAGCGTCCGTACTGGTTCTCGGTACGCAGTTCACACAGCAGTTCGTTTTCAATGCGGATGCCAACCAGACCTTCCTCATAGATGCCCGGCTCATTGGTGACAATCATGCCCGGCTCAAAGGCCACTTTTTGAAGGCGGGTGTGCAGACGCTGAGGGCCTTCGTGTACGTTGCCCACAAAGCCGATGCCATGTCCGGTGCCACAGCGGTAGTCAATGCCGTGCTTCCAAACAGCGGCACGGGCCATAATGTCCAGATTGCTACCGGTACAGCCTTCCAAAAATTGCACCTGAGCAAGGTCGATGTGTGCTTTCAGCACATAGGTGTAAAAATCTTTTTCCTGCTCGGTCAAGGGACCCAGAGCATAGGTGCGGGTGATGTCGGTGGTGCCGTCCAGATACTGTCCGCCGCTGTCCACCAGCAAGAAGCCACGGGGTTCCAGCCAGGAGCAGGATTCCGGGGTAGCATGGTAGTGCATCATGGCGGCATTGGCGCCATAAGCGGCGATGGTGTCAAAGCTAATGCCGATGTTATCCGGCTGGGCGGTGCGAAGTTCAAACAGCTTTGCGTCTACATCCACTTCGGTCAGGCTGGAGCCAGCGGCCAGCTGTTGTTCCAGCCAGATTTGGAAGCGTACCATTGCCACGCCGTCCTTGATGTGGGCGTTGCGGATGTTTTGGATTTCCACCGGGTTTTTAACCGCCTTCAATGCCTGAATGGGGTCCTCTCCCTCCAGCATGGTGAAGTGGCTGTTCTGCTGTAAGGTTTGGTAGATGGCCCAGTTGGTGCCCTCGGTGTCCACCAGAACACGGGCGGCACGGCTGTAGCCCTTCAAAAAGTCCACCAGTGCGGTGTAGGGCTGGATGGAAACACCCTGCTGTTGCAAGGCTTCAACCGACTGGCTGTCCAGACGCTCCTTGTCCAGGAACAGCACGGCGGAATCCTCATCCACCACACAGTATCCCAGGGCAAAGGGGGTGCAGGGCAGGTCGCCACCACGCAGGTTCAACAGCCATGCAACGCTGTCCAGACGGGTGACAACCAGAGTGTTTGCATTCTGTTGTGCCAGAGCCTTGCGAACCTGTGCCAGCTTTTCAGCGGCGGACAGGCCGGCGAAGCGCTCCTCCAACAGCCAGGCTTTGCTGGCGGGCAGGGCAGGACGATTCGGCCAGTTTTCGCTGATTAAATCCACCGAGCGGATGGTAATATCCATGGGGTTCAGCAGTTGTTCCAGCTCCAAAATCAGGCTGGAGGGGGCAAGCATACCGTCCACAGCCAGAGTCTGACCGGCGGTCAGGGTGGTTTTCAGGTATTCCTGCAAGGTGGGCACACCTGCAACCCCCATGCGCTGGAGGGTAATCTCACTGCCCTGAATCTGTCGTTCCGCCTGGATGAAATACCGTCCATCCACCCACAAAGCACTTTGGGTCAGAGTTACCACAAGAGTGCCCTGGCTTCCGGTAAAGCCGGAAAAATAGCTGCGAGCTGCCCAGTGCTCCGGCAGGTATTCGCTGATGTGGGGGTCAGCGGTGGGAATCAAGCAAGCATCTACCCCAGCAGCCTTCATGCTCTGGCGCAGTGCATCTAATTTTTGGTTGGTTGTCATAGAGAACGTCTCCTTTTCCGGGGTTTTGCTGGCCTTTGCTTTCGTGGATGTTACACGAAAACACCAAGGAGGACCCCAAAATACACAGTTATGGTTTATATTTTACTACTATAAAGCAAAAATGAAAAGTGATTTTATTCCGGTTGGGCAAAATTCTGTGATTTTTTCACACATCCCCGAAAGAAAAGACAAAATATTACAGGTCGTTACTTGACAATCCGAGTATAATATAACCAGAGCGTAATGCAATTAACCCGCATCCGATGCGGGATTTTATGGAATTATTAAGGAGAAAAAGTCATGACAAAGATTGATATTTTTTCCGGCTTTTTGGGCGCAGGAAAAACAACCTTGATTAAAAAGTTGATTGCCGAAGCCTATGCTGGCCAGAAGCTGGTGCTGATTGAAAATGAATTTGGCGAGATTGGTATTGACGGCGGCTTTTTGAAAGAGGCAGGGGTGGAAATTACCGAGATGAACTCCGGCTGTATCTGTTGCAGTCTGGTGGGGGATTTCCGCAAGGCCCTGCTCCAGGTGATTGACCAGTACCAGCCGGACCGCATTGTCATCGAGCCCTCTGGCGTGGGCAAGCTGAGCGACGTAACCAAGGCGGTTCAGGCCATTGCCCAGGAGCGGGATGTCCAGCTGAACAGCTTTGTTACCGTGGCGGACGTGAACAAGGTTAAGATGTACATGAAGAACTTTGGCGAGTTCTACAACGACCAGATTAGCCATGCCAGCGCCGTGATTCTCAGCCGTACCGGCGGTTGCAGTGAGGAAAAGGTGGCACGGGCGGTGGAGCAGATTCGTTCCAAGAACCCGGATGCTTTGATTATCACCACCGACTGGGACCAGCTGAGTGGTGAGCAGATTGTGGAAGCCATGGAAGGCCAGAAGGACCTGGTGGCAGAACTGGTACAGCAGGCCGCAGAGGCACAGCATGGCCACCATCACCACCACGAGCACGGCGAGGAATGCGGTTGCGGTGGTCACCATCATCACCACCACG
>JAHLFP010000002.1 GCA_018883715.1 Candidatus Allofournierella pullistercoris
GGGGCTTCCACGCCATCGTCTATAATTGAGGAGGTACTTAACAGTATGAGTGAAGAAATCCGTGAAGAGATGAGCTTTGCCGAGATGTTCGCTGAAAGCGAAGCAAATCTCAAACCTGTATTCGCAGGTAAGGTAGTGGAGGGCACTGTTACCAGCATTACGCCCAACGAGGTGCAGGTTGATATCGGCACCAAACACACCGGTTTTGTGAAACTGAGTGAGCTTACTGACGACCCCGCAGCTCGTGTGGAGGATCTGGTCAAGGTTGGGGACAAGCTGGACCTCGTCGTCGAAAAGGTGAACGATCAGGAAGGCGTTGCCTACCTGTCCCGCAAGAAGCTGGAAGCCCGCAAGGGTCTGGAAGAGCTGGCTAAGGCCGCTGAGGAAGGCACCGTGCTGGAAGGTGTCGTAACCGAGACCAACAAGGGTGGCGTGATCGTTCTGGTAAAGGGTGTGAAGGTATTCGTACCTCGCAGCCAGGCTACCATGCGCCGCGATGAGGACATCAATGCTCTGGTAAAGCAGAATGTGAAGCTGGTAATCACCGAGTGCGCTGGCCGCAAAATCGTTGGTTCCATCAACAAGGTTACTGCTGAAGAGAACGCTGCAAAGCGTGAAGCTTTCTGGGCTGATGTTGAGGTTGGCAAGACCTACACTGGCGTGGTGAAGAGCCTGACCGCTTACGGTGCATTCGTTGACATCGGCGGCGTGGACGGCCTGTGCCACATCAGCGAGCTGAGCTGGAACCGCATCAAGCACCCCAGCGAGGTTGTGTCTGTGGGCGATACCATCGAGGTATACGTAAAGGCTCTGGACGAGGAGAACCACAAGGTTTCCCTGGGCTACAAGAAGGCCGAGGACAATCCTTGGGAGCTGCTGAAGAACGAGTACCCCATCGGCAGTGTGTTCACTGCTCCTGTGGTAAGCATCACCAAGTTTGGTGCTTTCGTTTGCATCCTGCCCGGCATCGACGGTCTGGTACACATTTCCGAGATCAGCAACGAGCGTGTTGAGAAGGTAAGTGATGTACTGAAGGTTGGCGATGAAGTTCAGGTGAAGCTGCTGGATGTTGACTTTGACAAGAAGCGCATCAGCCTGTCCATGAAGGCACTGCTGGACGACAATGCTCAGGACGCAGAGTAATCTGTGATACCATAAAGCCACATACAGGGGAGGCCGCTTTCATGGGGGCCTCCCCTGTTTTTATCGACCAGTACACCCGTGCTGGTGTAGCATATTCCGTGATAGCAAGACGAATGGCCATCTTCTGGGGGAGGGACTCCCTCATACAAAAGAAAGGACACCATCATGAAAGGACTTGGAGTTGCAGGCATGGTACTGGGCATTGTGGGGGCTACTGTTTCGGTGGTTGCCATTGTCCTGGGCGCAGTAAGCATGGGGCGTAAGGAAACAAAGAATTCGAAAAAATCTTAAGAGAGGACACAGGTCATGGACAATCAAATGATTTTATCCCATGTGGACCACACCTTGCTGAAGGCGGAATCCACCTGGCAGGAGATTCGCGCTTTGTGTGATGAGGCAGTGGAGTGCAAAACCGCATCCATCTGCATCAACCCCGGCTTTGTAAAGCAGGCGGTGGAATATCTGGATGGAAAAATCCCGGTATGCACCGTTGTGGGCTTCCCCTTGGGCGCCACCGATACCGACACCAAGGTATTTGAGGCAGCCAAAGCCATTGAAAATGGCGCAAAAGAAGTGGATATGGTAATCAACATCGGCAAGCTGAAGGACGGAGAACTGGACTATGTGGAGCAGGAAATCCGTGCCATCAAAGAGGCCATCGGTGACCATATCTTGAAGGTTATCATCGAAACCTGCCTGCTGACGGAGCAGGAAAAGGAAACCATGTGTGAGATTGTCTGCCGTGCAGGTGCGGATTACATCAAAACCAGCACTGGTTTTTCCACTGGCGGCGCCACCTTTGAGGACATTGCCCTGTTCCAGCGTTGCTGTGCAGGTCGGTGCAAAATCAAGGCCGCAGGCGGTATCTCTACCAAAGAGGATATGGAACGCTTCCTGGAACTGGGCGCTGACCGTCTGGGCACCAGCCGTGCCGTGAAAATCCTGAAAGGCGAACAGGCAACCGGCTACTAATTCCATTTCATAAAACCCCATCCAACCCCCATATGCTTATCCAGAAAGAATTCTGGTGGCAATATGGGGGTATTTTTATGGCAATACAGGGGATTTTATCCACCACACTGGCAGGACTGTTCACCTTTTTGGGCGGGGTGCTGGGGGTGATGCGCCCTCCAAGCCGTCGCACCATGGCGGCGGTGCTTGGTTTTGCGGCCGGGGTGATGCTTACCATTAGTTTAGCCGACCTACTGCCCCACTGTACCGGGATGTATGCCCAGTGGATGGGGCTTCCGATGGCGGCGGCTGCAACCGCCAGCCTACTGCTTTTGGGAATGGTGGCGGCGGCCCTGCTGGAACAGGGGGTGGAAAAACCGGACGACCCGGCGGCGATTTCCTGGTTTTTGATGCTGGCAATCCTGCTCCACAACCTGCCGGAGGGGGTACTGACTCTATTTGCGTCGGTGCAGGAGCCCACCCTTGGCTGGCACACCACCCTGGCAATCGGGATGCACAATATTCCGGAAGGAATTTCGGTGGCGATGCCGCTCTACTACGCGACTCGCAAGCGGACGAAGGCTCTGGGGGCGGCACTCATCACCGGATTGGCAGAGCCAGCGGCCGCCCTGCTGGCTTATGGGGTGTTACATTTCTGGATGAATCCTGCCATGGTGGCGGGGCTTTTGGCCTGGAGTGCCGGGGTTATGTGCTGGGTGAGTGTGGCCGAGCTGATTCCCGCCGGGCTTGCGCTGGGGTATCCCCGCAGGGTCGGGGTGGGGGCTTGCCTTGGCATGGCGGCGATGCTACTTGGCATGGGGTTGCTGTCCTGATATCTGTCGTGATATAATAAAATATGTAACAAAAAAATAAAATCCCCGTTCCAAAGCGGTTGCAGAGACGGGGTAAGACCGAGTAAAAAATCCCTTTGTAACAGGGGGCCGTGTCAAAATAAATACACAGAGTCGAATTCTGTGGAAGTATTACGAAAAAGAGGGAGGGAAGTGACGGATGGGCATACGCCACTGGATGCTGGCTGTTGCTGGTGTGTGTATCCTTGCCACGGGGTGCGGAACCGAGGTGGCGGGCGTGGAAGAATTGCTTCGTGCGCCCCAACAGCAGGGGCCGCAAACGGAGGTACAGCGGGCGCTTCGCTCCTATCTTGGGGAACTGCCCCAGCTAAAATATCCAAGCCAAGGCTCAGTGAGTTCCCCTTTCCTGTTTGGAGATTGGGACGGAGATGGGCAGATGGATGCGGCGGTGCTGTTTACTTCCCCCAGCAAAGGCCAGAATGTGCGCCTGGCCATTCTGGAACAGCAGGGCGAAGGCTGGACCGTGACCCAAGAGCGGGAAGGTCTTGCCACCAACGTGGACAGTGTGGGCATGGCCGCCCTCCATGCGGAGGGTGGAACCCAGCTTTTGGTGGGATATTCTGCTCCCAGTGGAGAGAAGTATCTGGCCGTGTATCTGTACCATGACGACAGATTAAGCGAGGTAATGGAACGGCCTTACTCCCAGTACGAGGTACAGGACATTACCGGCAGTGGTATGCAGGACTTGATTGTCATCGGCCCACAAAGCCAGGAAGGGCTGGAGGTACAGCTTCTTACCAGCGTGGAGGGCAAGTTTGTCCAGGCACAAACCCTGCAGATACCGCCGGAGCGATTTTCCGTCTGTGAAGCACTCAGTGCCAGCCGGGGATTGGATGGTATCAGCTATCTGGTGCTGGATGGACGTTCCCAGACGTCCGGCAGTTTGTCCAGTTTGATGCTTCAGTACAACCAGACAACCCAGCAACTGGAAGTGTTTGATCCCTGGGGAAATTTCATTTTTGAGCGAAGCCAGCGGTTTTCCAGTTTGTTATTAAGCCGGGATATTGACGGAAATCACTCGGTGGAGATCCCTTGCATTATAGGGCCAACTGAACAAGGCTCCAGCTGGATGTTTGTGGTTTGGGAAGACTACACCGACCCGATTCAATCTGAAAAAAGTTTTGGTGTGGTGGATTTGGAGTATGGCTATTATCTGGCCTTACCGGGAGAAAGTTCGGATTATCTCCCCTACGAGGCGGAATTCTTCTATGCAGGTTATGTAGGCGATGATACCGTGGATGAGGTAATTGGCTGGGGGTTATCGGTGCAGTTTACCGTTGATACTGGCGAACAGGTGTGGCTTCCCTTCTTGGAAGTACATGTGGAACCGATGCAACCCCTGTCCGAGGAAGATGATACAATCCGGCTGGGCTATATTGGCATGAAACAGGTGGAGGCTTATGTGGTAGGGGATTTAGCTCAGTGGACGGACTACGAATGGTTCGTGGAAGAACTTAGAAAAGGATTTTTGCCCCTTTGATGGCAGGGCAATATCATAAGGAGGTTGAAACGATGCGGAAAGTGTTGGTTGTGGAAGATGAAGAGAGTATCCGGGAATTGATTGCCCTGCATCTTAGGCTGGCGGGCTATCAGGTGCAGGAGTGTGGCAGTGCAGAGCGGGCACTAACCCTTCTGGGCAGTGGACAGCGTTTTGATGCGGCGATTTTGGATGTGATGCTCCCCGGCATGAATGGCTTTTCCCTTTGCGAAAGCATCCGCAAGCAGGATGGGGAAGTGGGCATTATCATACTGAGCGCAAAAGGCATGGAGCATGATAAAATTCGGGGCTTGTCTATTGGCGCAGATGACTATATGACAAAGCCTTTTTCCACCTCGGAGCTGATGGCCCGGGTGGATGCCCTGTGCAGACGGGTGGGGCGCACTCGTTCCCCTCAGGAGGAGAGCACCCAGATGGTGTCTGGCAAGTTCACCTTGGACGAGCGCAGCCGGGTGCTGTACAAACAGGACAAAGCCATTGATTTGACCCAGGTGGAATTCCAGATTATGCAACTGTTTTTCCGCAACAGCGGCACCGCCCTTATGCGGGAAACCATCCTGGAAGGAGTATGGGGAGAAAATTATTTTGGCGATGTGAAGATTGTGGATGTGAACATCCGCCGTCTGCGCATGAAGGTGGAGGACGAGCCTTCCAAGCCGGAACATATCCTGACGGTATGGGGGTATGGCTACCGGTGGAACGGCTGAGCACCATGCAAGGAGGTATCCCGTGTTAAAGGGCATTACCAAACACTGGCTTCAAACCAGCTTGTTGTTCACCTTTTTGCTGGTTGTGGCTGCGGTGGGCATCTATGTCTACAACAACTACAATGGATATTACCGCGCGGTGGAACAGGCAATGCTCAGCCGTATCTCCAGCATGGAGGGACAGCTGAAAATCACCACAGGCGAAACCGAAGAGCAAAGTAGCCAGCGTCGTGCACAACTGCTTCGGCGAATGGTGGAGCAGTTTGACGAAAAGGAACGGTTCGAGTTCATGTTGCTGGACCGAAACGGCAACATTCTGGCCACCTCCTATGGTGCGATGGGACAGGAACCGGTACAAGAGGAATTGGTACAGGCCCTGCAAAGTAGCCAAGGAACGGCAAAACGGCTGTTTACTGGCCCCACCGGAGAGCCTCAGATGGCGGTGACGGTGCTGTTGCCTTATGTGGCCCAGGACATTGCCGCCCTGCGGATGGTGACAAGTCTGACGCTGGTGGATGAAGTGCTGTCCAGCCATGCCATTGTGGCGGTGGCAATTGGGCTTGTGGTGCTGGGGTTTAGCATCTGGAGTGGTGTGTTTTTTATCCGCTCCATTGTACAACCGCTCCAGCAGGTGGAACAGGTGGCCACCAACATTGCAAGGGGCGACTTCTCGGCCCGTTTGCAGGAACAAGGCCATGCAGATGAAATTGGCAGACTTTGCACCACCATCAACCAGATGGCCCAGGAACTGAGCAAAACCGAGCAGATGCAGAACGAGTTTATCTCCTCGGTAAGTCATGAACTGCGTACCCCTTTGACCAGCATACAGGGCTGGGTGGAAACCATTGCCCAGATTCGTGACCCGGAGGATGAACATTACCGCAAGGGGCTGTCCATCATTGGCAGAGAGACAGACCGGCTGTACACCATGGTGGAGGAACTGCTCAGTTTCTCCCGCCTGCAAAGTGGGGTGGCGCTGGAGTGTTCGGTGCTGGATTTGGTGGCAGAGCTCACCGATGCGGTGTTGTTTGTGGAGCCACGGGCACGGCAAGCGGGCTTGACACTGGAATACCAAGAGCCGGAAACGCTCCTGCCAGTCTGGGCAGATGGAAACCGTCTTCGCCAGGTGTTTGTGAATATCCTGGACAATGCCATCAAGTATTCCCCGGCGGATAGCAGCATCCTGCTGGATTTGTTGCAGGATGGGGAAAATGTCTATGTGGTGATTGAGGACAAAGGGCAGGGAATCCGCCCGGAGGATTTGGAAAATGTAAAGCTGAAATTTTTCAAAGGACAAGGTGCTCGCCGGGGCAGTGGCATCGGCCTTGCCATTGTGGACGAGGTGATGCGTGCCCTGGATGGTTCGGTGGATATTTCCTCCCAATTTGGACAGGGAACCAAAGTGACCCTGCGTCTGCCCCTGTACCAGCGGGGAGGGGCAAACAGCGACGACGAGCGTCGGATGGAAAGGAGTGGGCAGAATGAAACACAGCCCCAAAATGGAACGATTTAAAACCAGTGTGGGCGGACAAGCCTTGCTGGAAGGCATTATGATGCGTGGGCCGGAAAAAATCTGTGTGGCAGTGCGCAAGCCGGATAAAACCATTGATTTGTACGAAGAACCAGTCCAGACCCACTGGTGGAACAAAGTTCCCTTCCTGCGTGGAGCGGCGAATATGATTGAAAACCTGCTGATGGGCTATCGGTATCTGATGCGGTCGGCGGAAATCAGCCTGGATGAAGAACCGGAAGAGCCGAGCAAATTCGAACGCTGGCTGAATGAGCACACCGGCCCTGCCTTTCAAAACTTTTTAATGGGTGTTTCCGCTGTAGTAGGTGGACTTTTGGCCATTGTGCTGTTTATGGTGATTCCCACCACACTGGTGGGCTTGCTTGACCATTGGTTTGCTTTGGGATACGGCAAGGTGGTGTTGGAAGGTGTACTGAAAATCGCCATGTTTGTCGCCTATCTGTACCTGTCCAGCCGAATGAAGGAGATTCACCGGGTATTTGAATACCACGGGGCGGAACATAAGACCATCGCCTGCTATGAAGCAGGGGAGGAACTGACGGTGGAGAATGTGCGCAAGCACAGCCGTTTCCATCCCCGGTGTGGCACCAGTTTTATGATTCTGGTGCTGATTGTCAGCATTCTGCTGTTCAGCGTCCTGCCCTGGAGCAGTACCGGCCTGCGGGTGGTGCTGAAACTGTTACTTTTGCCGGTGGTGATGGGTATCAGCTATGAGCTGATTAAGCTGGCGGGACGCTATGACAACTGGCTGACCCGCATCATCAGTGCACCTGGGCTGTGGTTACAGTGTTTGACCACCTATGAGCCGGACGACAGCATGATTGAGGTGGCACTTGCGGCGATAAAGCCGGTGCTTCCCACCCGTCCAGAGGAGGGCTTGTGGTAAATGACTCCAAAACAGGCATTACTTGAGGTAAAAAAACAACTGGAGCAGGCAGGGGTGGAGGATGCGGCCTTTGATGCTTCCTGCCTGCTGGAATATGTGGCGGGAAAGGACTGGCGCTGGGCGGTGGATACACTGTCTCCGGAGCAATGCCAGCAACTGGAGCAGCTGGCGGCCCGCCGTGCCAAGCGGGAACCCCTGCAATATCTGCTGGGGCAGTGGCCTTTTTTGGATTTTGAGTTAAAAGTCGGCCCCGGCGTGCTGATTCCCCGCAGTGACACCGAGCGTCTGTGTGAGCTGGCGGCAGAGCGGCTGACTGACATTCCAGAGCCAAAGGTGCTGGATTTGTGCGCTGGAAGTGGCTGTGTGGGGCTGGGGATTCGCTCCCTTGTGCCCACGGCTCAGGTGACCTGCCTGGAGAAAAGCCCCCTTGCGCTGGAATATCTGACCCACAACTGCGCCCATGCGCTGGGCGAGCAGGGAGCAAACCCGGTGGAGGGAGACGTGTTCCAGTTCCAGACCCAGCTACAGCCTCAGCAGTGGGATTGCATTGTGTCCAACCCGCCCTACATTTCCGCTCAGGAGATGAAAGAGCTGGAACCGGAACTGGCCTTTGAGCCGGAGATGGCACTGGAAGCGGAGGAGCAGGGGCTTGCCTTTTACCAGCATATCATTCCCGCCTATCGGTTCAGTTTGAAGCCCGGCGGCTGGATGACGGTGGAAATTGGCTATCAGCAAGGGAACAGTGTGGCAGACTTGTTTGTCCGTGCAGGCTATGAACAGGTGCAGGTACACCCTGACCTTGCGGGCCTTGACCGGGTTGTGATGGCAAGGCGCCCCCTGGAAGTGGAACAAGCCGTGGAGAAAATCTCTGGAAAATGACAACTTATGGTTGTATTTTTGCCCAGAGGTGTGTATAATAGGGAACAGATGTGAAGAATAAGAAGGGGCAAACTGCCTCTTTCCATGAAGAGCGACGATACACAAAAGGAGTGTAAAAACACATGGCAGATAAGAAAACTTTGGCCACTCCCACCAAAAAGGGCGCAGGGGATAAGCGGGATGCGCTGGAAACCGCACTGGCACAAATTGAAAAACAGTTTGGTAAAGGCGCAGTCATGAAGCTGGGCAGCAACGTGGCAATGCAGGTGGATTCTATCTCCACCGGTAGCCTGTCCTTGGACCTGGCTCTGGGTGTAGGCGGTATGCCCCGTGGTCGTGTCATCGAGGTATACGGCCCGGAATCCAGCGGTAAGACTACCCTGGCTCTCCACGTTTTGGCAGAGGCTCAGCGTGCAGGCGGTGAGGTTGCCTTCATCGACGTAGAACACGCACTGGACCCGGTCTATGCCCGTGCGCTGGGTGTGGATATTGACAGTCTGCTGGTCAGCCAGCCGGACACCGGTGAGCAGGCACTGGAAATCTGTGAAGCACTGGTGCGTTCCGGCGCCATTGATGCCATCGTCATTGACTCGGTGGCGGCGATGGTTCCCCGTGCGGAAATCGAGGGTGAAATGGGTGACTCCCATGTGGGCTTGCAGGCTCGTTTGATGAGCCAGGCACTGCGTAAACTGACCGGTGTCATCGGCAAGACCAACACGGTGGCCATTTTCATCAACCAGTTGCGTGAAAAGGTGGGTATCTCCTACGGCAACCCGGAGGTAACCGCAGGCGGACGTGCTCTGAAGTACTATTCCTCTGTGCGCATTGACGTGCGCCGTATCGAGGGCTTGAAGGATTCCAGTGGTTCCTTCATCGGCAACCGCACCCGTGCAAAAGTGGTGAAAAACAAGGTGGCTCCTCCCTTCAAGGAAGCGGAATTTGACATCATGTTCGGCGAGGGTATCAGCAAGACCGGCGAAATTCTGGACCTGGCTGTTACCCTGGGCGTTGTGCAGAAGAGCGGCGCATGGTTCAGCTATGGCGAAACCCGTCTGGGTCAGGGCCGTGACAACGTGAAGATTTACTTCAAGGAACACCCGGAACTGATGGCTGAGATTGAGGAACTGGTGCGTGCCAATGCAGACAAACTGGTGAAGAACGGCAAAAAGGCAAAGGGCTCCATTACCCCGGTGATGGCTCCTGCCGCCACTCCTGCACCTGCCGCAACCGGTGAAGCCGCCGCACCCACTGCATCCAAAGAACCCAGCCTGCCCAACCTGAGTGAAGCAGACCTGGATATTATGGTTGAGGACTAATCTGTGTTGTTTGAACAGGAGTCCCAGTCCTACCGCCAGGCATTAAACAAGGCCATGGACTATCTGAGCATGCGGGCTTATTCCAGCAATGAGTTATACCAAAAACTCTGCCAAAAGCTGGAGGACAAACCCGCCGCGGCGGCGGCCGTGGCTCGGTGTGTGGAACTTGGCATGCTGGACGATGAAGCGTTTGCCCGCCAGCGGGCCGCCCAGCTTGTGGCAAGGGGCAAAAGCCCCATGCAAATCCGTGCCCACCTGATGGAAAAAGGGGTGGAGCGGAGCGTTGCCCAGCAGGTGCTGGAGGAATTGCAGGAGGAACACGACCCGGTGGAAAGCATCCTTGGGCTTATCCAGCGTCAGTATGCCCGTAAACTGGAACAGGGCAAACAGCAGGCAGTGATTGCCGCACTGGCAAGACGGGGATTTTCCCTGCGAGACATCCGCAGAGCACTGGAAAGCTGGGATATGGAACAGCAGGAACTGGATTTTTCTGGCTGGGATGAATTTTGAATCTCTGTGCCTATGGACTTTTTGATTGTGGGCATGGTACAATAACAAGACGGGGAAAGGGCGACTTACCCCGTCTTTTCCTGTTTGCACCGACCGTTGTATGCAAAAACAGGAACAAAGCAACAATAAAAAAGGAGAGCATTGCATTGAAACTCGCACTCATTTCTTTGGGTTGTCCCAAAAATCAGGTGGATGCAGACGTAATGTGTCATGGTTTGATCAGCGCTGGTCACACCACCACCAACGACCTGAACCAAGCAGATGTTATCTTTATCAATACCTGTGGTTTTATCGAAAGCGCAAAGGCGGAAGCAATTGAGCATATTCTGGACGCCTGCTCCTACAAAGAGCAGAACCCCAACCTGAAAGTTGTGGTAACCGGATGTCTTGCACAGCGTTATAAAGAGGAAATCCGCAAGGAAATCCCTGAGGTGGACGCTGTGGTGGGCATTGGCTCCAACAATGCAATGCCTTCCATTCTGGAGCGTTTGTACGGCACCGCACCGGACCAAAACCGGGAGTATTACGGCCCCCGCACCGACCTGCCCCTGGGTGGCAAGCGTGTTATCTCCACCCCGGGTCACTTTGCTTACTTAAAAATTTCCGAAGGCTGTAACCATGGCTGCTATTACTGCGCTATCCCCTTGATTCGTGGCCCGCTGCGCAGCCGCTCCATCCAGGACTGTGTGGCAGAAGCACGCTGGCTGGCAGGTGAGGGTGTGCAGGAGCTGGTGCTGGTGGCACAGGACCCCACCTCTTATGGCGATGACTGGGGCGAAAACAGCATCTGCAAGCTGCTGGACGAGCTGAACAAGGTGGAAGGTCTGCGCTGGATTCGACTGCTGTACGCTTACCCAGAGCGGATTACCGATGAGCTGATTGCCGCCATGGTGCGCAACGAGAAGGTGGTTCACTATCTGGATTTGCCCATCCAGCACTGCAACAGCCGGATTCTGAAGGCTATGAACCGCAAGGGTGACCGTCAGGTGGTGGAAAGCGCTATCCAGCGTCTGCGTGCCGCTATGCCGGATATTACCCTGCGCACCACCTTGATTGCGGGCTATCCCGGTGAAACCGAGGAAGAGTTTGAAGAACTGTGCCAGTTTGTTAAGGATACCGGCTTTGAACGTCTGGGTTGCTTTGCTTACAGCCCCGAAGAGGACACTGTGGCCGCCAAGATGCCGGACCAGATTGACGAAGAGGAAAAGCGTCGCCGTGCGGACATTATCATGCAGACCCAGGCCAACATCAGCGCCGCCAAGCTGGAGCAGAAGGTGGGCAAGACCCTTACCGTTATCTGCGACGGCGTGGACGAAGAAAGTGGACTGTACCTTTGCCGCAGTGCCGCTGACGCACCGGAAATTGACGGCAATGTTTGCGTATCCAGCGAAGAACCCCTGTATCCCGGCCACTTCTACTCGGTAAAAATCGAGGAAAGTGATATGTACGACCTGTACGGCTATGTGGTGGAGGAAGATGAGGATGAATCTGCCGAATAAACTGACCTTGGCACGGATTGTTTTGGTGCCGGTTTTCATGGTATTGGCTGGTATGTGCCAGTACGGAACATCCAATTACGATGACAAGTGGTATCTGGCGGCGGGCATTGTGTTCGCACTGGCCAGCTTTACGGATTTTCTGGACGGCTATCTTGCTCGTAAATGGAATTTGGTGACGGATTTTGGCAAGTTTGCAGACCCCTTGGCAGACAAACTGCTCACCACCGTGGCCTTTTTATACATGATGCGGGATGGCCTGTGTAGCATCTGGGTTGTGTCCATCATTTTGGCCCGGGAGTTTGCGGTGTCCGGTGTGCGGATGATTGCCGCCGCAGACCACAAGGTGATTGCCGCCAATGGATGGGGCAAGGTGAAAACCGTGCTCCAGATGGTAAGCATTATCTTTTACTATTTTGCGGCGGCTCTGTCCCGCCCGGAAGATGCAATGGCGGTGGGGCTGATTACCCAGGTGCTTTGCTGGCTGGTGGCATTTGTCACCCTGGTGTCCGGCATCATTTACCTGTGGCAGAACCGAAGCTGCTTTATGCAGGCAAAATAACCATTTCCCCCTTTCCCGTTTGGGAGAGGGGGATTTTTTGTTGTCTGTTCCTAGCCCTTGGCTGCTGCACCGGAAAAACAAAAGATGGATGTTCCATTGCTTTTTACGCATAAATTTAAAATAGGACAAACAGTAGACCTTATAAAAGGGAGTGTTATGGGACGGAAACGGACTTTTCGTAAGTGAGAAAACCCCATCTGGCAAAATGCCGAAAGTGTAAGGAAGAGAGTTGCGAAAAAGTGAAAAGCTTTAAAAGAATTTCAGCAACTTTTTACTATCAGTTCACACAATTTGATATTTTGCCTAATTGCATCGGGAAAAGCATGTGCAATGTTAATAAAACCGAGAAAAAGGCAATTCGTTTTTTAGCATTATATGACAATAAAAGTCTTGAAAAATCTTGCGAAAATGGTATGATAAAAATAAGTTAATCAGGGACTTCGGTCCTTTAGGGAGGGAAAAGGCGTGAAACAAGTAACCGAGCATGCACAGCTTCCCATCTACCTGTTCAAACAGGGAACCAATGTGGAGGCATTCCGTTTTTTTGGCGCACATTTGATAGAGCAGAATGAGCAACCCGGTGCGATGTTCCGGGTGTGGGCACCCCATGCAAAGGCGGTAAGCATCGTGGGTGATTTTAACAGCTGGGTTCCCGGCAGTCATCCCATGCAACAGATGGAAGAAACCGGCGTTTGGGAAGCATTTGTTGCGGGCATTCAGGAATACGATGTATATAAATATTGTATTACCACCCAGGAGGATGAGCTGGTATTCAAAGCCGACCCCTATGCGTTTCACGCAGAAACACGTCCCTCCAACGCCAGCAAGGTGTATCAGCTTGAAGGCTATGAATGGAAGGATGCCAAGTGGCAGCAGTTGCAGGCAGAGAAGGCCCCCTTTGACCAGCCCATGAACATCTATGAGATGCACCTGGGCAGCTGGAAGCGCAAGCCGGACGGTTCGCCTTACAACTATGCCGAACTTGCCGGAGAGCTGATTCCCTACTTACAAAAAATGAACTACACCCATGTGGAGCTTCTGCCCATTACCGAGCATCCACTGGATGCCAGCTGGGGCTATCAGGTGACGGGGTATTTTGCCCCCACAAGCCGCTTTGGAACCCCCAAGGATTTGATGTGTTTTGTGGATGCCTGCCACCTGGCGGGAATTGGGGTGATTATGGACTGGGTGCCTGCCCATTTCCCCAGGGATGAATTTGGCCTTTCCATGTTTGATGGCCAGCCCTGCTATGAAGACCCCAACCCCAAACGGGGGGAGCATCGGGAATGGGGCACCAAGGTATTCAATTTTGGAATGCCGGAGGTGAAAAGCTTCCTGATTTCCAGCGCATTGTACTGGCTGGAACAATTCCATATGGACGGCCTGCGGGTGGATGCAGTGGCCTCCATGCTGTACCTGGATTATGACCGAAAGGACGGCGAGTGGGAGGCAAACATCCACGGCGGACGAGAGAATCTGGAAGCCATTGATTTCCTGCAAAAACTCAACAGCACCGTACTGTCCCGCCATCCCCATAAGCTGATGATTGCGGAGGAATCCACCGCCTGGCCCAAGGTTTCCTGGCCGGTGGAGGAAGGCGGCCTTGGTTTCAACTTTAAGTGGAACATGGGCTGGATGAACGATATGCTGGATTACATGCGAACCGACCCGCTGTTCCGGGCAGGATGCCACAACAAGGTGACATTCAGCTTTTTCTATGCCTTCAGCGAGCGGTTTGTTCTGCCTATCAGCCATGACGAGGTGGTGCACGGAAAGGGCAGTATGATCAACAAGATGCCCGGGGACTATCTGGAAAAATTTGCGGAACTGCGCACCTTCTACGGTTACATGATGGCGCATCCCGGCAAAAAGCTGTTGTTCATGGGACAGGAATTTGCCCAGTTCAGCGAGTGGAACGAGGATGCTCAGCTGGACTGGCAGTTGATGGACTATGAAAGTCATCGCAAGATGCAGGAATATGTGCAGGATTTGAATGGGTTCTACCGCACCCATGCCCCCTTCTGGCAGGTGGATTTCAGCTGGGAAGGATTCCAGTGGGTAGTACCCGACGACAACCAGCAGTCGGTTGTTGCCTTCCTGCGTAAGGATGCTCAGGGAAACAGCATTCTTGTCATCTGTAATTTCAACCCGGTGGAACGACAGGATTACCAGCTTGGGGTTCCGGTACAGGGCAGCTATAAAGAGCTGTTCAGCAGCGATGCACCCCAGTATGGCGGAAGTGGTTTCCACAACCGCACCAAGCGCACCCGCAAAAAGCCCATGCATGGCTTTGAACAGAGTATCTCGGTGCATCTGCCGGCTATGAGTACCTTGTACTTCCAGGTGCCGGACAAGGATAAAGCCACATCGGCAAAAAAATCCACTGCCCGCACCAAAAAAACTACAACGAAAAAAGATACACCCCCAAAAGCGGTGAAAAGCACTGCTTCCAGCACCAAAACCAGAACCAGAAAAACTGCAAAAACAGCCGGGGAGAACGCATCTGCTAAAAAGCGTTCTTCCAAGGCCGATAAATAAACCCATACACCATAAAAAGGGGAGAACGACCATGAAAGAATGTATTGCAATGCTGCTGGCTGGCGGCCAAGGTTCCCGGTTGTATGCCTTGACCCAGCGTCTGGCAAAACCGGCGGTTCCGTTTGGCGGAAAATACCGGATTATTGATTTTCCGCTGTCCAACTGTGTGAACTCTGGCATTGATACTGTGGGCATCCTGACCCAGTATCAGCCCCTGGTTCTTAACGAGTACATCGGCAACGGTCAGCCTTGGGACTTGGACCGACTGTATGGCGGTGTTCATGTGTTGCCGCCCTACCAAACCGCCACCGGTTCAGACTGGTACAAAGGCACTGCCAATGCGATCTATCAGAACATCAATTTCATTGAGCGGTACGACCCGGGCTATGTGGTGATTTTGTCCGGCGACCATATCTATAAGATGGATTACAGCGAGATGCTGGACTTCCACAAGGAAAAGGGTGCGGATTGCACCATTGCGGTCATGGAAGTACCCTGGGAGGAAGCCAGCCGCTTTGGCATCATGACCGCCGACGAAAATAATGTGATCACCAAGTTTGAGGAAAAACCAAAAGACCCCAAAAGCAACCTGGCTTCCATGGGTATCTATATCTTCACCTGGGAGAAGTTGCGTCAGTTCCTGATTGAGGACGAGGCAAACCCTGCTTCCGACAACGACTTTGGCAAGAACATCATCCCCAACATGCTGGCAAGCAAGCAGAAGATGGTGGCCTATCCCTTTGAAGGATACTGGAAGGATGTGGGAACCATCGACAGCCTGTGGGAGGCAAACATGGATTTGCTCAATCCCAAAGTATCCTTGGATGTATGGAGCGAGGACTGGAAAATTTATTCCCGCAACGCAGGAAAACCTGGTCAGTTCATTGGTGAGGATGCCTGCATTGACAACAGCATGGTAACAGAAGGGTGCCGTGTGGAGGGAAGCCTTGTGCAAAGCGTTTTGTTCTCCGGCGTAAAGGTGGGCAAAGGTGCCGTGGTGGAGGATTCCATCGTGATGCCCGGCGCAGTGATTGAACCGGGTGCAGTGGTGAAATATTCCATCATTGCGGAAAATGTAGTGGTAAAATCGGGCGCAGTCATTGGCGAGCGCCCCGAAGATATGCAGGATATAAGCGAATGGGGCATCGCTGTGGTAGGCGAAGGTGTAACCATTGGCGAAAATGCCAAGGTTGGTCCCAAAGCAATGGTGGTAAAAGATGTGAAGGATGGTGACACCCAATGGTAAAATCGAACACAGATGCACTGGGAATTATCTTCCCCAATGCCCATGACAGCTTGGTGCCTGAACTGGTGACCGCCCGCACCATGGCATCCGTTCCCTTTGCTGGCCGCTATCGTATGATTGACTTCATCCTTTCCGGCATGGTGAACTCTGGTATCAGCAACGTCACCATGGTAGTAAAGCAGAACTACCGTTCCCTGATTGACCATCTGGGCACTGGACGGGAATGGGATTTGACCCGCAAGCAGGGCGGCCTGAATCTGGTGCCTCCCTATGCAACAGGCAATGTAAAGATGTACCGGGGCCGTGTGGAAGCCCTTGCCAGTGTGGTGGATTTTCTGGAAAAGCAGAAGGAAGAATATGTCATCCTCAGCGATTCCAACATTGCCTTTAACTTTAATTTCCGGAAGCTGATTCAGGCTCACGTGGAAAAACAGGCTGATGTTACCGTAATGTACGAGCGCAAGGCCATTCCCGAAGGCTTGAAGGAGGACAACTACACCCTGCGTTTGCAGGATGGCCGTGTGGTGGAGCTGCTGAGCAACGATTACCGCCCTGGCGTGCAGAACCTGTCCATGAATGTATACATCATCCAGCGGGAAAGCCTGATTGCCATGGTGAAGGATGCCACCATTCGGGGTGTGACCTATTTCGAGCGGGATATTCTGGGACGCAATCTGGAACTGCTGAATGTACAGGGCTTTGAGTATACCGGCTACACTGCCCGTATTTCTGACCGTAACAGCTATTTTGTGGAAAATATGCGTCTGCTGAACCCGGACAACGTGGATGCCCTTTTCCTGGAGGATATGCCGGTATACACTAAGGTGCACGACAATGCCCCCACCCGGTATGCCATGGATAGCCATGTGAAAAACAGCATGGTGGCAGATGGTTGCCTGATTGAAGGTGAAGTGGAAAACTGTGTCCTGTTCCGCGGTGTTAAGGTAGGCAAAGGCGCAAAAGTGAAAAACTGTGTCCTGATGCAGAATACCCAGGTGGAGCCCGGTGCAGAGGTGGATTATGTGGTGACGGACAAAAACGTGGTCATCACCCAGAACAAAAAGCTGTCCGGTACGGAAAGTTTCCCTGTTTTTGTGGGTAAGAACCACAAGGTGTAAGCAGGATATACCATCCTTTTCAAAGGGAATAAGTGGATTCAAATGCCCATCTTCAAAGTGGTTATCCCTGTTTTGAGGATGGGCCGGAAAGGAGAACCGCAATGAATGTGTTGTTTTGCTCCAGCGAGGCAAATCCCTTCGCAGCATCCGGCGGCTTGGGTGATGTGGCGGGAAGCCTGCCCAAAGCACTGGTTGAGCAGGGGATTGATTGCCGGGTGATTATGCCCTTGTATGGAGATTTGCGCTTCCGGGAGGAGCTGTGTTACCTTACGAATTTTACTGTGCCAGTGGGCTGGAGAAACCAGTATTGTGGCCTGTTTAGTTGCGTAAAAGATGGGGTTACTTTTTACTTCCTGGACAATGAATATTACTTCAAACGCAGTGGTCTATACGGCTTTTATGACGATGGAGAGCGGTTTGCGTTCTTCAGCAGAGCCATTCTGGAAACCCTGTTTTATCTGGAATTTGTTCCGGACGTTCTGCACACCAACGACTGGCAGACTGCCCTTGTGCCGGTGTATCTGAACTTGTATTACCGGCATCTGGATAAGTTCCGGAACATCAAGACGGTGTTCACCATTCATAACATCCAGTACCAGGGTAAGTACGGCCTGGAGATTTTGCAGGATACCTGCGGGATTAGCTATCAGGATGCCCACCTGGTGGAATACGATGGCTGTGCCAACTTTATGAAAGGCGCCATTGAGTGCTGTGACAAAATCAGCACCGTAAGCCCCAGCTATGCAAACGAGATTCTGGATCCCTGGTTCAGCCATGGACTGGATGAGTTGCTACGGCAAAGACAGTATAAGCTGTGCGGCATCCTGAATGGTATCGACGTGGACAGCTATAACCCTGAAACCGACCCGAACATTGCGGCAAACTATACCGTAAAGACGGTGGAAAAGGGCAAAACGCTGTGTAAGCAGGCACTACAGGAAGAGTTTGGGCTGGATATGGACGACAGTCCGGTGATGGCAATGGTCACTCGCCTTGTGGGACACAAAGGTGTAGATTTGGTTTGCAGTGCGGCACAGGGCTTGCTGGACCAGGGCATTCAGCTTGTGATTCTGGGCAACGGAGAGTATGGCTATGAAGCCTTCTTCTCGGAACTTGCCGCCAAGCATCCCGGACGTGTGGGGGTATACATCGGCTTTGTGCCCCCCATGGCTCGCCGTATTTACGCCGGTGCTGATATGTTCTTGATGCCCTCCAAGTCTGAGCCTTGCGGTTTGGCACAGATGGTTGCCTGCCGATACGGTACCATTCCTGTGGTACGGGAAACCGGCGGCCTACGGGATTCCATTCATGATTCCGGCGATGGAAAAGGCAATGGCTTCACCTTCTCCCAGTACAATGCCCATGACCTTTACCAGACTTGTTGCCGGGCCGCAGATGGATACAAAAACAAAAAGGGTTGGATGACCTTGGTGCGCAGAGCCATGGAGTGCGACTTCAGCTGGAATGCTTCCGCAAAACAGTATGTGCAGATGTACCAGCAGGTGGTGGAGCTGTGGTAAAAGCTGGCTGCCTGGTGTGATACAAATTGAAGAACCCAGCCAAATTGGCTGGGTTCTTTTTAATGTTGAATTGCCGGTCTATCGAATGGCAGTTCCAATCTGCTTATCAAGCCGCCATTGGGGAGGCTGTCCGTCGTCCGCCCAGTATTCATCCATCCAGATGATTTTGTCCTCTTTCAATTTGATAAAGGAAACCACATGAAAGGAACAGGAACGGTCTTTGGGGTAAACACGGGTGGCGGTAATCACCATATCAGGTAGGGTATATTCCTTCTCAATCTCACCTGACCATTCACCGGGGTACTCACAGTTTGCGGTGATGAATTCCGGCACGGTGAAACGCTCGTTGGTACAATGCCAGTTGACCACTGCATCCTCATGAAAATAGGCTTGCAAGGCCCCAGCATCCTGATTTAAAACATCCACCCAAAATTGTGCTACGTTCACGGTTTACCTCCTTATTCAATGGACAAACCAATGGTGAAAACGTCCTCAGTTGGAAGAAAGATGGTTCTCCAACCGGTGAATCAGCATATCCAGTGCAACGGTGTTCTTGCCGCCTTCCGGGATAATCAGATCGGCTTGCCGTTTGCTTGGCTCCACAAACTGTTCGTGCATGGGCTTCACAGTGGTCAGATATTGGGATACCACGCTGTCCAGTGTACGACCCCGCTTCTTTACGTCCCGGACAATCCGGCGCAGGATGCGCACGTCGGCATCCGTGTCCACAAATACCTTAATGTCCATCAGGGAGCAAAGCTCCGGACTGGAAAAAATCAGGATGCCTTCCACCAGAATAACGGGGGCGGGCTTGATTTCCAGCAACTCGTCCGAGCGGTTATGCTGGGAAAAATCATACACGGGGCAATAGATGGTTTCCCCACGTTTCAGGGCAGCCAGATGTTCCACCATCAGGTCGGTGTCAAAAGCGTCAGGATGGTCATAGTTGGTCAGGCAACGCTCCTCATAGCTAAGGTGATCCTGTCGCTTGTAATAGTTATCATGGCTGATGACGCTAATCTTGTCCCCAAACCGTTCTTTGATTTTTCGTGTCAGGGTGGTTTTGCCGCTCCCGGTGCCACCTGCCACACCCAGTACCATAGTATTCATGGCGAAAAATGCCTCCTTAAAATGGGAAGTTCTGCCAGTTTTGAAGAGTCTTGTGCAGAAAACTTGCTTATTAGATTGATTATACCATACACACCAAAAACCCTGCAAGACAAAGGCAAATGTTGTATACAGGAGGGGACAAAAACATGGAAGTTACCCGGCTGGTTTGGAGTCGGGACGGACAAACTGGCTGTGGTACAGCCGGGAATAAAAACCGCCTTTGGCGAGAAGCTCTGTATGGGTGCCCTGTTCCACCACCTGGCCTTTTTCCATCACCAGAATGATGTCGGCGGATTGGATGGTGGAAAGGCGATGGGCCACCACAAAGCTGGTGCGCCCTTCCATCAGTTTTTCAAAGGCAGATTGCACCAGCATTTCGGTGCGGGTGTCAATGTTACTGGTGGCTTCATCCAAAATCAGCATCTGGGGGCGGGTGAGCATAATCCGAGCGATGCACAAAAGCTGTTTCTGCCCGGCGGAAAGGTTGCTACCGCCAGCAGAGATAACCGTGTCATACCCCTGGGGCAACTGCTGGATAAATCCGTGGGCATGGGACGCTTTTGCCGCCTGCTCCACCTGTTCCGCCGTGGCAGTGGGATTTCCATAGGCGACGTTTTCCCGGATGGTGCCGTGTTTGAGCCAGCTTTCCTGCAAAACCATACCGAACATACTCCGTAGCTGGCTTCGCTTGATGCGGCGGATGGGGATGTCATCCACAAAAATCACCCCGCTGTCCACGTCGTAAAACCGCATCAGCAGGTTAATCAGGGTGGTTTTACCGCACCCGGTGGGGCCTACAATGGCAACCTTTTGGCCCGGCTGAACCGACAGGGATAGATTTTGCAGGAAGGGTACTCCCTTTTGATAGGAAAAACACACCGAGTCCAGCCGTACTGCACCTTGGCAGGTGGGCAGGGAGAGGGCATTTTCCGGGTCCTCCGGTTCGCTGGGCAGGTCAATCATCCAGAAGAGCCGCTGAGCACTGGCTAGGGCAGATTGTAACTGGGTGAGCACGCTGGTTACATCGTTAAAAGGCTTGGTATACTGGTTGGCATAGCTTAAAAAGGAGGCCAGTGTGCCGACGCTCAGTCCCCCTTGCAGGGCGGCAAGACTGCCGAACACACCCACGCAGGCATAGACCACATTGTTCACAAAGCGGGTTCCCGGGTTGACCACAGCGGAGTAAAACACGGCCCAGTGGCTTGCCCGGCGGAGGGTTTGGTTCATCTTCTCAAAATCTGCAAGACAGGTTTGCTGACGACCGAACACCTTAATCAAATCCTGACCACCAATCATTTCGTTTACATAGCTGGACAGCGCACCTTGGGCTTCCGCCTGGGCACGGAACAAATCCCGGGTGCGCCGTGCGATGAAGCGTGCAAACAGGATGGAAAGGGGGGTGACCAAAACCACCACCAGGGCAATGAACCAGTTCAGGCGGAACATAATCACCAGCACCCCTAAGATAGTGGCAACACCGGGAAGAAGCTGGGTCAGACCCTGAAACAGGCCCTCCGCCACAGCGTCTGCATCGTTGACCATCCGGCTTACAAAATCCCCGTGCGGGGTTTGGTCAATCACCGAGATGGGAACCCGGTTCATCTGGTCAAAGGCTTGCTGGCGGATGTCTTGGGAGGCTTGCATGCTGATTTTTCGTACTTGTATGTTCATCCACCACTGCAAGCCGCTGGAGAGGAGGATACAGCCCCCCATCTGCCACAAAAGGGTGATTAACCGGGAAAAATCCACACTGGACTGTGTCATACAGTCGATGGCATCACCAATGAGAACTGGCAAAATCAGGGTAAAAATTACCTGCAACAAGGCGGCAAGGGTGGCGGTGACAAGCCCGGCTCGGTAGGGGGTCAGATAACTGCTCAGCCGTTTTAGGATTTCGCTTTTCATACCTGCACCTCCTTTGCATGGGTGGGAAGGGTGGAAATCAGCTTTTGGGACAGGCAGATTTCCTGATAAACCGGGCATTGGTCCAGAAGCTCTTTGTGGGTGCCAAGGCCGGCCATTTTGCCGCCATCCAGCACCATAATCTGGTCTGCCTGTTGCAGGGTGGCGGCACGCTGACTGATGAGAATCACGGTGGTGCCTGCAAGGGCGGTGCGAAGGCTATGACGCAGGGCGGCATCGGTGGCATAGTCCAGTGCGCTGGAAGAGTCGTCCAAAATCAGCAGGGAGGGCCGTCCCACCAATGCACGGGCGATGGTCAGTCGCTGTCTTTGTCCACCGGAAAAGTTTTTGCCCCCCTCTTCCACTGGGGTATCCAGCGCAAGGGGCTTTTGCAGGACAAATTCCTCTGCCTGGGCAATCCGCAAGGCCTCCCAAAGTTCATCGTCTGTGGCATCCGGGCGGGCAAGAGTTAGGTTGGAGCGGATGGTGCCGGAAAAGAGGTTGACATTCTGGGGTACATAGCCGATTTGTTTTCTTACCTCCGGCAAGGAAAGCTGGCGCAGGTCGGTGCCAGCAAAAAGAATTTCCCCTTCGGTTGCGTCGTAAAACCGCACCAAAAGTTTTGCAAGGGTGGATTTTCCACAGCCAGTGCCGCCGATAATGCCGATGGTCTGCCCTTTCGGCACCGTAAGATTTAAGTCTTGCAGAACAGGCCGGTCCTTTGTATAGGAAAAGCCCAGGTGGGAAAGAGCAAGCAAAGGGGAAGCGGTACCCTGTGCGGGAACAGGCTGAGAGCCAGACTGGATGGAAGAAGGGGTATCCAGCAGTTGCTCCAACCGGCGCATACTGGAAATGGCACGGGTAAACTGGACAATCAGGTTTGCCATGGTGATAAGTGCCAGCAGGCTTTGGTTCAGATAATTCACAAGGGCAAATACATCGCCGCTCAGCAGAATTCCTTGGTTGGTCAGCTTTGCACCTGCCCACAAAATCACCATGATACCAAGGTTGGCAATCAGGTAAGTAATGGGGTTCAGCGCGCCGGACCAGCGTCCCGCCGCTACGGTTATATCCGTCAGTTTTTGGGCGGCGGTGGCAAACTGCCGCTGTTCCTGTTTTTGGTGGGAAAAGGCACGGATCACCCGTGCGCCTGTCATGGTTTCCCCTGCAAGAGCGCCCAGTTCATCTTGTTTTTGCTGGATGCGGATGTAATCCGGCAGGGTGCGCTTCATAATCCAGTAAAGGCTTGCCATAATCAAGGGGGTGGTGACCAAAAAGACCAGCGCAACCCCGGCATGAATCTGAAACGCCATTACGATGGAGCCTATCAGCAGGAAGGGCACTCGGGTGGCAAGACGGATGAACATATTCACGCCATTTTGCGCCAGATTTACGTCATTGGTAATCCGGGTAATCAGGCCGCTTGTGCCAACCGCATCGGTTTCCTTGCTGGACAAATCCAAAATGTGGGAAAAGACCTGCTTGCGCAGACTGGCACCAAAGCCAAAGGCGGCTACACTGGCAAAATATTGGCAGATAAGGCTGGTGACAATGCCCAGAACCGCAAGGACGAACAGCAGCCAGCCCTGTTGAATCACATAGTCTCGATTTTGCTGTTTTAAGCCAATGTCAATGATGTTGGCCATCAAAAGGGGAACCATCAGCTCAAAGATGGCTTCCATCAGCTTAAAGATGGGGCCAAGAATCAACTGAGGGTAATAACCCTTGCAGTTTTTCCACAATAACTTCAAAATTCACTCACTCTCCCATATCAAACGACACCGTTTATTTATCTGAAAGTAAAACCAAGAACCCCACCGGATTGGTAGGGTTCTTGCGAAATGATTAAGTATTTTTCCGATCCAGCCAGTCCGCAACGCTCAGGCCAGCAATCAGACCTTCGCCCACTGCCTTGGAAACCTGCAAGGGGGCACCGGTTACATCCCCGGCGGCATAGACACCGGGAATATTGGTTGCCATGGAGCGGTCAACCTTGATGGAGCCATCCTCCAAAGCAAGACCAGGCAGCAGGGTGTCGGGGGCAATGGCACTGCGCAGGATAAATACACCGTCAAAGGCTTCCTGTGCGGTGCCCACCTGTGCCCACTCAATTACGTTTTGTCCGCCCACGGCTTTCAGGGTACCGGGCATAAAGCGGACGTTCTGTTTTAAATCCGGGGGGCATTTTCCAGCAACAAAGCTCACATCACAGCCGATGGAAGCAAGGAAATTCGCCTCATGGGCGGCTTCGGGGGAAAGTCCCCACACCAAAACTTTTTTGCCACGGTACAGCATTCCGTCGCAGGTGGCACAGTAGGAAACACCACGCCCCAAAAATTCTGCTTCGCCTGCAATGGGCTTTGCCCGTGCAATGCCACAGGCCAGAATGATGGAGCGGCTTTCCAGAATATTGCCACTGAAGTTAATCATAAAGGTGTCACCCATGGGCATGATGTTGGCTACACGACCCTCCTGGGGGACAATGCCCATACCAGCGGCATGAGCAGTAAATTGGTCCATCATCTGCTGACCGGTTACACCGGGCATACCAAGGTAGTTATCCACCTGCTCAGCCTTGGCCAGATAGCCAGGAGCAGCACCTAAAACCGCCACGGTTTTGCCCCGCTGATGCAGGTTGATGGCGGCACTTAATCCGGCAGGGCCGTTGCCGACGATAGCGCAATCAATTTGATTCATAGTCCTTCCGTCCTCTGAGAAAAAATAATATGGCTATATCTAGAATACCCGGGATTTGAACAAATTACCGTGTTTATATCACATACAAACAAAAAAGGCTTGCCTTAGGGTATAAGACAAGCCCCATTTTCCGATTCCTAGTGTTTTTCTGCATACTTTTGCCGGGTGGCGGCGCCGCCCCGCAGGTGACGCTCCGCCTTGTTCTTTTCCAGAATGGTTTTGGTTTCCTGGTATAAACCGGGGTTCAGATGGCGCAGACGACAGGTGACATCCTTATGTACCGTACTTTTGGAAATGCAAAAGGTTTGCGCCGCACCACGCACGGTGCATCCGGTTTCGATGATATACCGAGCCAGCGTAATCGCCCGCTCTTCTGGGTTGCCTTTCATCCGGAAATCTCCTTTCCTGTGAGGTTATTACAACTTATGCATCACAGGAGCGAAGATATGAGAAAATGGGCAAATAGCAATAGGGCAGGGTTGGGAGGATGGAGGGGTAGCCGTATGGGTGATTTAAAACAAAAAAGGCGCAATACTGCAAAAACCGCTGTAACTTTCATGGAAAATGAAGGTTACAGCGGTTTTTTTTAAGGAATCAGATTGTAGATGATGGCTGCAAACAGGATGGCGGGCAGATAGTCCGCCACCTTGATTTTGGTCATGCCCATCAGGTTTGTGCCAATCATGATAATCAGAATCGAGCCTGCACAGGTCATCTCGTTGATGGCGCCGGTGGACATAACGGGAGAGACAAGCCCGGCAAGGAGTACAAGGCCACCTTGAATGATAAGAACCGGAACGGCAGAAAGAAGAACGCCAATGCCAAGGCTGGAGGACAGCATCATGGAGGAAACTAGATCAAGCATGGATTTTGTGATAAGTAGGGAATTGTCACCCGTCAAACCTGCCTGAATGGAACCGGTTACGGTCATGGAGCCAACGCAGAATAACAGGGTTGCAGAGATGATACCCTCTGCAACCGAGACGTTGGCACCCTCTTTGTGGAATTGGGACTCCACCCGTTGGGCCAGCCGGTTGATTGCCCCGTCAATATCCAGCAGTGTTCCGGCAATAGCACCAAGCACAACCGAGGCAATGAGAATGAGGGTGTTTTTGCCGCTAAGGCTTCCGCTTATGCCGATGTACAGGGTACAAGCACCAAGCCCCACCATGGCGGCATGGCTCACTTGCTGAGGTATCCCTTTTTGGAAAAGCAACCCAATGGAAGAACCGATTATAACGGTGATGACATTGATTAGGACACCAAGCATATTCCACCTTGATTCAAGGTTTATCTAGGCTTTATTTTTTATCGAACAAGGCTCGACGCTCTGTGGAATGGCGCATCATGCGGCGCATACCATCCATATCCTCGGTTTCCAGCATGGTTTTCAGTTCATTGAATTTATCAATAAACAGGTTCATTTGTTCCAGAAGAGCCGGTTTGTTTGCCACAAACAGCTCGCTCCACATCAGGTCGTTGATTCTGGCAATGCGGGTCAGGTCACGGAAGGAGTCGCCCGTAAACTTTTCCATGTCCGCCTTGTCGTTGCAGGTCATCAGAGTGATGGCGATGCAGTGGGTCAGCTGAGAGAGAAAACCAATCATCTCGTCATGCTCTTCCGGGGAGAGGGTAGCCACATTGGAGAAGCCCAGAAGCCGGCCAAGTTCCATACAGGTTTGGATGGCTTCGGGTGTGTTTTTGGAAGTGGGGGTGACAATGTAGTTTGCGCCTGCAAATATCTTGTCCGTGCTGTTTTCCACGCCGGAAACCTCAAGGCCCGCCATGGGGTGAGCCGCAATGAATTCCACATCTGGGCGCAGCATGTCCTGAATTTTATACACGATGCCGCCCTTTACACCGGTTACATCGGTGATAAGTGCACCGCTTTTCAAAAGATGCTGGTTTTGCTCAATCCATTCCACAAAGATATGGGGATAGAGGGCAAATACCACAAGGTCAGCTTGGCCGATGATTCTTGCATCCAGCTGAGTGGAGCCCTGGTCAATCAGGCCTTCCCGCAGGGCATATTCAATGGAACTTTGCTCTTTGGTAATAGCACTGATATGAAAACCGAATCGCTTCAGTGCTCTGGCATAGCTGCCCCCCAGAAGCCCCAGTCCCACAATCAAGATTTTTTTGCTTACGTCTACAATCATCGTACATCCACCTTTGCGCCCAGCCCTTGAATATCACCAAAGAAGCCGGGATAGCTTTTTTTCACGGCCTGGACCCCCTCGATGGAACCACCGATTTGGCACAGGATAACCGACAAGGCCATTACAATCCGGTGGTCGTTGTGACCACTCAGCGGGATTCCCCGGTAGTGCAGTTCCTGTTTTGGCACGGTGATGGTGTTGTTGCCAAAAATCAGCCCGCCGCCCAGTTTTTCCAGCTCCTGGTGCATGGCAAGTCCCCGGTCGCTTTCTTTCGCTTTCAAACGGTCCGTCCCAGTAAAGACAGCCCCATGTTTCAGGGAGGCCAGGGCGAAGAGAATCGGGCCTAAATCCGGACAATCCGAAATGTCAAGGGTGGGTGTTCCCTCAGTAATCTGCTGGAAATAGGATTTGTACACCTGGTCGCCCTGCAAGCTGTCGGCTTTCAGGTTGCCAACTTCCACATAGGAGCCAAGCTGGTTAAAGGCATCCAGAAATGCGGCGTTTGAGTAATCCCCTTCAATTCTGCCGCAGTAAGCGTGCATCTGGGATTTTTTGATTGCAATGGTGTATTCATCGGAAAAACACACGTTTGCACCGAAAGACTGGAGAGCAGAGAGGGTTAAGTTGACATAGGAGCGGCTTTCAAAGGGGGGGATTACACGGATAGAGGATTCCTCGCCCAGATAAAGCAGTGCAAAAATCAGCCCGGTAATAAACTGACTGCTCACATCGCCCCGCAGTTTGTAGTTTCCGCTTTCCAGCTTGCCGGAAACGATCATCGAGGTGGTGTTTTTCAAAAAGGTAAACCCTTTATCCTTGCAGAGTTCCTCATAGATACCAAGTGGCCGTTGCAGAAGCCGTTCACTGCCCATCAGGGTAACAGGTTTGCCCAGACAAAGGGCAAGCGGGACGAAAAAGCGCAGGGTACTGCCACTTTCCCGGCACTGCAAAGCGGGAGGTGTTACCTGCATGAAGTTGCTGGGGTCGATGATAAGGCTATCTCCGTCGGCGGTGATGGTTGCGCCCAGGGCTTTCAGGCAGTCAATGCTTGCCAGAATATCATCGCTGTAATCCACGCCGGACAAGGTACAGACCTGCCCAGACAATGCCGCCCCGATTAGGTATCGGTGGGCCATGCTTTTGGACGGGGGAGCATCAATGGCTCCTGCAAGGGTGCAAGGTTTGAAGGTTGCAATCATGGCTGTTCTCCCTTAAATAAGTAGTCAATGGCTTCCAGGTAGCCATCCGTTCCGTGGCCAGTGATGGTTTTCACACAGGCAAGACGCACATAGCTAATCTGCCGGAATTCTTCCCGTTCCTCCACCTTGGAGATATGCACTTCCACGGTGGGGATGTTCACCGACTTAACCGCATCCAAAATGGCAATGCTTGTGTGGGTGTAGGCACCGGGGTTGATGACAATTCCATCCATTGTTCCATAGGCTTTTTGTATTTCATCCACAAGTGCGCCCTCGTGGTTGGACTGGAACAGGGTGACTTGTACCCCTTTGCTGTCACAGTGGGCTTGAATCTTTTCCACAAGGTCGGCATAGGTTTCCCGGCCATAGTGCGCCGGTTCACGGATGCCCAGCATATTCAGGTTGGGACCATTGATAACAAGAATCTTCATACCGTAAGCTCCTCTTGTTTTTTGGCATTGTAGATGGAAGTGAATACCTCGTCCGCAACTTCCCTTGGGATGGAGGTGTCAAGAAACCGCTCCACAGCCACCACCGCCTGCATCACCAGCATGTAGAGGCCACCCTCCGCTTTGATGCCTTTTTTCTTTGCATCCAGCACAAGGTTGGTGCAAAGGGGATTGTACACGGCATCAATCACGCCGTCCAGCTGTGGGAAAGCGTCAATGTCGATGGGCTTGGAGTCACAGTCGGGATACATACCGCAAGGGGTGGTGTTGATGATAACATCCGCATCCTGATGGGCAGTGACAGCCTCCTGATAGGTAATGGCTTCGTCCGTCTTTTTGCGGCTTACAACCAGTATCTGGGAAGCACCTAGGTCGGAAGCCACCACACGGGCCGTTTTGCTTGTACCACCCGTGCCCAGCACCAGAACTTTTTTGCCTGTCAGGTCAATGCCCACCCGCTGGATCAGGGCTTTTAGGCCAAAGTAATCCGTGTTGTCCCCATACAGCTTTCCGTCACGATTCACAATGGTGTTCACCGCCCCAATCCGCTGGGCGATGGGGCTGATGGAGTCCAGATAGGGGATGACTGTCTCCTTGTACGGCATGGTCACATTCACTGCCGCAAAGTCCTTTTTCTCAAAAAAGGCGGGGACTTCATCCTCGGTCAGTTCGATTAGGTCATACTGGTAATCCGCAAGCTTTCCGTGGACTTCTTTGGAGAAGCTGTGGGTCAGTTTTTTGCCCACACAACCGTATCGTTTCATGGGTAAAGACTCCTTTCCGCTTTGAAAGTTAATGAAGCCAATCCGTTCCAAACCGCAGGGCAAGGGCATCACACAGCACGATGGCGGATGCGGCATCCTGCACGATTCTTGCCCGGTGGACAATGGCAGGGTCATGTCTGCCTTTTGGCTGTAAAACCGTATCCGTCATGGTGGCAAAATCCACCGTGGCTTGGGGCTTGAAGATGGTGGGGGTGGGCTTGATGACGGTACGGAACAGGATGGGCATACCGTTTGTAATGCCCCCATTGATACCCCCATTATTGTTGGTGGTACAGACTACTTTACCGTTTTCCATCCGGAAGGGGTCATTGGCGGCACTCCCTGTCATATCTGCAAGGGCAAAGCCTGCACCAAACTCGATGCCTTTTACAGCGGGGATGGAGAACATCATGTGAGAAAGCAGGCTCTCCACCGTGTCAAACCAAGGCTCACCCACTCCTTGGGGCATCCCGACAATGGCCGTTTCCAGAATGCCGCCTACGCTGTCGCCCTGGGAAGCTGCCGTAAGGATGGCTTGTTGCATACGTTCCCCGCTTTCATCGTCAAGCACGGCAAAGATTTTTTGGTTCAGGGTTTGAATGTCCAGGGGCAAATCCCCGAACTCCCGGTCCGCAACCCCGGCACATTTTTTCACATGGGTTCCAATGAAGATGCCCTTTTGTTCCAGAGCGCATTTGCAGATTGCACCTGCGGCAACCAGTGCGGCGGTGATTCTGCCGCTGAAATGTCCACCCCCTCTGGAATCCTGAAAGCCGTGGTATTTGCACTGGGCGGTATAGTCTGCATGGGAGGGCCGGGCAACGGTTTGCATGGGTGCATAATCGCCGCTTTTCACATTTTCGTTGGGAATCAGGATGGTAAGGGGAGTGCCTGTGGTTTTGCCACCAACCACACCGCTGACAATTTTGTAGGCATCCTGTTCCTTTCGAGGGGTGGAGATTTTTCCGGCGGGCCGACGGAGTGTCAGCATATGGGCGATGTATTCCGGATTGATTTCAATGCCGGGAGTCAGGCCGTCTAAGGTGGCCCCGATGTATTCGCCGTGGCTTTCTCCAAACAGGGTGACTGCCACGCTGTTACCAAATGTGTTTTTCATACTTATCAACCTTCCAGACAGGCTTTTGCCAGTTCGATCACATCCAGACATTCCATGGTTTTTATCTCAAAACTTCCCACCTGGTTGACCAGGATGACCGTGACCAAGGAGCCGTCTGCCTTTTTGTCATGGAATGCGGCTTGGGTGATTTTGTCCCAATCATATTGCAATTCCCGGTATAGATTGCACTTTTTCAGCACTGCAATGACCCGGGGCCGGATTGCTTCACTGCACATGGGCAGCATACCCAGGGCGACGCATTCACCGTGGTAAAGTTCGCACATGCCCTCACTGCTTTCAATGCCGTGGCCAATGGTGTGTCCAAAGTTAAGAACCTTGCGAAGTCCTGCTTCCTTTTCGTCCTGCTCCACAACGGATTTTTTGATGTTCAGCGAGCGGATGATGATTTCCTCCAGATTGGCTTCAATGTCCTGCTGTTCAAACAGGGTAAATAAATCTGTATCACAGGTGAGGGACATCTTGATTGCTTCCGCAAGTCCGTTTGCAATCTGTCTGGGTGGGAGCGTTTTCAAAAGGTCGGGGTCGATGAGAACTTTTTTGGGCTGGTAAAATGCGCCGAAAATGTTCTTTACACCCCCAAAATTGATGGCTGTCTTGCCACCAATGGAGGAGTCAATCTGGGAAAGCAGGGTGGTGGGGATGTTATAAAAGTCGATGCCTCGCATATAGGCCGAGGCCGCAAAACCGGCAAGGTCGCCCACAACACCGCCGCCCACTGCCACAACGCAGTCCTTTCGGGAAAAATCATGGTTCAGCATGGTTTCAAGAAGTTGACCGAACACCGCAAGACTTTTGGAGACTTCCCCCATCTCTACGGTGCAGATTACGCTTTCCTTGCACTGCTGGGCCAGCGTCTTTGCGTAAACGGCCGGAACACCGGTGTCAGTGACAACCAGTACCCGCCGGTTCAGGTTCAAGTGTTCACCTGCTCTTGCAAGAATGCCACGCTCCACAATAATGTCGTAGCTGTCATGCTGTAAATTCATCTGAATGATCATCTTTATCACCCTTAAATTTCGGTATGTGGGGAAAAAGTGCCCGCCACCTTGAGCTGGTCGCACACCTTGCCCAGTTCTTTCATCATGGCGATGCCGTTTTCGGTGTCAATCCTGCCGTCAATTTCAAGATAGAAATAATACTGCCAGGAATACTTTTTCAGCGGGCGACTGCGGAGTACCGTCATGTTGTATCCGTATTTGCCAATGATGCTGATGGCATTTGCCAGCGAACCAGCCTCGTGCTTGACGGTGAACATCAGAACCGAATTGGACAAAGCGGGAGGGCTGGCCTGCACCTTGGAGAGAACCGCAAAGCGTGTGGTGTTTTCACCGCTTTTGTTGATGTTCGTTTGTAAAACCTTCAATCCATAAATCTCGGCGGTTTCCACACTTGCTATGGCACCCAGGGTTGTGTCACCTGCATCCGCAACCATCTTGGCGGCAAGGGCGGTGTTGCTTGCCTGCTCGGTGTCAAAACCGCCCATCTGGATAAAATCATGGCATTGGGCCAGGGCTTGCGGGTGACTGATTACCTTTTTGATGTCTTCCAGCTTTGCACCGGGAACACCCAGAAGATTCTGCCGGACTTCAAGCTCGTAGATGCCATTGATGAACAGCTCGCCGGAAAAGATAAGGTCAATGGTTTGGCCCACCTCGCCGGCATAGCTGTTCTCGATGGGCAGTACAGCCACATCGCATTCCCCGCTGACAACGGAATCATAAGCGGACTGGAAGTCCCGGTAGGAAATTCGGTTGCTTTCCGGGAAGATTCTGCCTGCGGCGATGTGGGCAAAAGCTCCCTCAACGCCACTGTATGCAACTTTCAGGCCGTTTTGCATCCGGTATTGGTAAGCACGGGATATGCGCATTACATCTTTCAGGTAATCGATGTAATACCCCTTTAGCACCTCGTCCTCAATCAGGGCAGAGTTCTTCTGGATGACAGCATCCTCTCTTTTCTGGTCAAGGATGGGCAGACCGAACTCTTTTTTATGTTCATACACCAGCTCGGCGGCTCGCATCCGCTTGACAAAAAGTTCTGCCATCTGGGCGTCTACTTCGTTGATGATGTTTCTTGCTTGTTCTAGCTTATTGGGCATGGTTGCTGTTCCTCTTAAAGTTTCTCGGCAATATCCAGGATGAGACGCTCGGTTTTTTCCCAGCCCAGACAGGGGTCGGTGATGGACTTGCCAAATACACCTTCACCTACGGCTTGCGCACCGTCCTCGATGTAGCTTTCAATCATTAAGCCCTTTACCAAGCGCTTAATGTCGGCATTCTGGTTGCGGCTGTGAACCACGTCCTTGGCAATCCGAATCTGCTCCAGGTACTTTTTGCCGGAGTTGTTGTGGTTGGCATCCACGATGACGGAGGGGTTTGCCAGATTGGTTTTTGCATACAGTTCTGCCACCCGCAACAAATCTTCGTAGTGGTAGTTGGAGGTGCTTCTTCCGGCAAAGTCGATGTAGCCACGCAGGATGGCATGGGCATAAGGGTTGCCATCGCTTGTCACTTCCCATCCGCGGTAGATGAAGGTGTGGCTGGCCTGAGCGGCAACGATGGAGTTCATCATAACACCCAAATCGCCGCCGGTGGGGTTCTTCATACCCACGGGAACATCAATGCCGCTGGCGGTGAGGCGGTGTTGCTGGTTTTCCACCGAACGGGCACCCACCGCAACATAAGACAGCAGGTCCGCAAGGTAGCGATAATTTTCCGGGTACAGCATTTCATCGGCGGAGGAGAAGTCATAGTCCCGCAAGGCGGCCATATGCAGCTCTCGGATGGCAACAATGCCCTTGTACATATCCGGTTTGGCTTCCGGGTCGGGCTGGTGGAGCATCCCCTTGTAGCCCTCGCCAGTGGTGCGGGGTTTATTGGTATAGATGCGGGGGATGATGATAATCTTGTCCGATACCTGTTCCTGCACCTTGCGCAGACGAGAGATGTATTCCAGCACCGGTTCCCGGCTGTCCGCAGAGCAGGGACCAATGACCAGAATAAATTTGTCGGAATTGCCCTCAAACACCGCTTTGATGTCCGCATCCCGCTGGGCTTTTACCTTTACCATGCGCTCGGTCAGTGGGAATTCTGCCTGTACCTCCTTGGGAATTGGAAGTTTTCTGTGGAAATGCATCTGCATCTTGTTCTACCCCGTTTCTATCTTTGTTTTTGTATTTTGGTAAAATAAAAAGCCCGCATTGCTACAAAGCTTAAAAAGCATAGCAAAAGCGGACTGTCCGTTTTATTCGCCCCAGAGCGATTATGCTTTGGGTATCACATAAGACGGGCAGCCCTTTTTGAAATAAAAATAGGAAGAGAAAAACATACCGCTTAACATCGTTGCTGCCTCCTTTGTGAGTTGTTGTCATGTGCTAGTATAGCGCATTAAATTAACAAAGTCAATAGGTTTTTGCTTTATTTTCGAAAGAGGTGATTCTGGGCTGCTAAAGCTGTGGGTCAGGTGATATACTGAGGACAAGAAAAGACTGCTAGAAACAAGGAGAGTCGGCATGAACTGGAATGATTTTACCTGGACACGGCATCCAAAGGAATACAAAATAGAGGGTGATCGCATCGCCATTACCACCCAGCCCCACACGGACTTGTGGCAGAGAACCTACTATCACTTCCGAAACGACAATGCACCTGTGTTTCAGATGGGAACCGACGAGCAATATTTCAGCTTTGTGGTACGCACGGATTTTTCCCAAAGTCACCATCGATTTGACCAGTGCGGCATTGTGATGTACCTGGACAGCGAAAACTGGTTGAAGGCCTCGGTGGAATACGAAAATGAGGAGTACCAGCACCTGGGAAGTGTGGTGACAAACCAGGGGTATTCTGACTGGGCCACCACTGCCATTGATGCGTCCGTTCGGTCGGTGTGGTATCGGTTCAGCCGCCGGGAGGATGACTATCGGATTGAATGTTCCTTTGACGGCGTTACCTTTACCCAGATGCGCATCTGCCATATGTTCCAGGGGGCAGGCACCATCCGGTTTGGGATTTACGCTTGTTCACCGGAGGATTCCAGCTTTACGGCGGTGTTCAGCGATATGAGGCTTACCGAATGCGCATGGCAACCCCACGATGGACAGCAGCCGGACTGATATATAAGCAAAAAAAACAACCGCCCAAGGCAAATGGCTTTGGGCGGTTGTTTTGTATGTTAGAAAGGTGAGATAGAGGGATTAGCGCATCAGCGGTTTGATGCGAAGCATCCGGCTGGCGTTGAGCACAGCCAAAACCGTTACGCCCACATCCGCAAAGACGGCACCCCACATGTTGGTCAGACCCAGAGCACCCAGAAGCAGGAAGATGAATTTAACTCCCAGTGCAAAGGTGATGTTCTGGAATACAAGGCGGCGGCACTTGCGGGCAATCCGCAAACTCAAGGCAATTTTTGCCGGGTCGTCGTCCATCAACACCACATCAGCGGCTTCGATGGCGGCATCCGACCCCATAGCACCCATGGCAATGCCCACATCGGCACGGCTCAGCACCGGGGCATCGTTGATACCATCACCCACAAAGGCCAGCGTGCTGGAGGGCTTCTTTTGGGCAAGGAGTTTCTCCACCCAGCTTACCTTATCGGCGGGGAGAAGCTCTGCATGGTATTCATCCAAGGGCAGTTCCTGTGCAACCGACTGGGCCACCTTTTGGCTGTCGCCGGTGAGCATAACCGTGCGGATGCCCTGCCGTTTCAGCTGTTCCAGTGCGGTTTTTGCGGTGGGCTTCAGGGTATCGCTGATGAGAATCCATCCGGCAAACACCCCGCCAATGGCTACATACACCACCGTACCAACGGCATCCGTTTGCTGGAAGGTAAGCCCCAGGGAGTCCATCAGACTGGCATTACCTGCCGCCACTTGTTTTCCATCTACAAGAGCGCATACACCCTTGCCGGCATGTTCCTGTACCTCCTGCACGCTGGCAGGGGAAACAGACTGGCTGGCGGCTTTGGCAAGGCTTTTTGCAATGGGATGGTGGGAGTAGGACTCTGCCGCCGCTGCTGCGTTCAGCACATCCTCTGCGGTGAATCCGGGGGCGGGTTCGATGTGGCTTACCTGGAATACACCCTGTGTGAGGGTGCCGGTTTTGTCAAATACCAAGGTCTGGGTTTGGGCCAATGCTTCCAGATAGTTGCCACCCTTTACCAGGATGCCGCACCGGGAAGCGCCACCGATGCCGCTGAAGAAGGTGAGGGGGATACTAATCACCAAAGCGCAGGGGCAACTGATGACAAGGAAGGTGAGAGCACGGCTAATCCAGACGGCCCAGTCTCCCGTAATAAAGGAGGGGATAAAGGCCAGAGCCAACGCTGCATAGCAAACCACGGGGGTGTAATAACGGGCAAACTTGGTGATGAAATGCTCCGCTTTGGCCTTTTTCACGCTGGAATTTTCCACAAGGTCCAGAATCTTTGCCACGGTGGACTGGGCAAAGGGCTTTGTAACCTGAATGGTCAACACACCCTCGTTGTTGATACAGCCGGAAATTACCGTGTCGCCTTTTGCCACCGGGCGGGGCAGGCTTTCGCCGGTGAGGGCGCTGGTGTTCAGTGTGCCACTGCCATCCAGAACCAGGCCGTCCAGGGGGATTTTTTCGCCGGGCTGTACCAGGATTTTCTGTCCCACCTGAACCAGTTCCGGGTCAACTGCCTCAAATTTGCCGGATTCATCCAGCAGGTTTGCGTAGTCCGGACGGATGTCCATCAGGGCAGAGATGCTCTTGCGGCTTTTGCCCACCGCATAGCTTTGGAAGAGTTCGCCAATTTGATAAAACAGCATAACGGCGGCGCCTTCTGCATACTCCTGCATGCACAGCGCACCAATGGTGGCAACGGTCATCAGGAAGTTTTCATCAAATACCTGCCCGTTTTTGATGCCAAGGGCCGCTTTTTTCAGGATATCCCAGCCGATGACAAGATAGGGAATCAGGTACAGGCCAAGCTGGAACGGCCAGGGGAGAGCCACGAATTCCAGCAGTAGGGTGACAGCAACCAACAAGACAAGAGAGACGATGATGCGACGAAGCATCTTTTTCTGTTTTTTTGTCATAGCGCATCCTCCTTTATAAGATAGATGAAAGAATTAGCACTCCATCTCAAAATCCGGCTCGATGCGGCGAGCGGCTTTTTTGATTTCCTTAATCAAACGCTCCATATGCTCTTCCGGAGCATCCAGAATCAGCTTTTGTGCCATGAAGTTGATGCTGGCGTTGTTTACATCCGGCATTTCATTGATGGCGGTTTCGATTTTTGCAGCGCAGTTGGCGCAGTCCACTTCGATGTTGAATTTCTTAATCATGATAAAGCACTCCTTTTAATAAAATAATTGGTTTAGGTTTCCTTCAAATGCTGCGCACCCATGGAAAGGATGGCCCGCACATGGTCGTCGTCCAGTGCGTAGTAGATAACCTTGCCTTCACGGCGAAAGCGCACCAGTTTGCGCTGTTTGAGAATCCGAAGCTGGTGACTGACTGCCGATTGGGATACGGTGAGAAGCTGGGCAAGGTCACATACGCACAGTTCCTGCTCCAGCAGTGCATATAGAATTTTAATCCGGGTGGAATCGCCAAATACCTTGAACAGTTCCGCCAAATCGTATAAAAATTCCTGACTGGGCAGATGATTCTGTACCTGTTCCACGTGCTCGGTGTGGATGCAGTGAACCGTGCAGGTGGGGGACGAATTGTCTTGTTTCAAGTAATGCACCTCCAAACGTATGAACATTTGTTCATACGTCTATAGTATACTCTTCTGATAGAAAAATGCAAGAGGAAAATATAAAAAAATTCTGGAAGTTGCAAACTGCAACCTCCAGAATTTAAAGCGGGGGATAAAGATACTAAAATTAGTCCTCGTCCAGTTTCAGAACGGCGGTGAATGCCTCGCTGGGCAGTTCTACGCTGCCAAGCTGGCGCATCTTCTTTTTGCCTTCCTTCTGCTTTTCCAGCAGCTTCTTTTTACGGCTGATGTCACCGCCATAGCACTTGGCAAGTACGTCCTTGCGCAGGGCCTTAATGGTTTCACGGGCGATGACCTTGCCACCGATGGCGGCCTGGATGGGAATCTCAAACATCTGACGGGGGATGTTCTCTTTCAGACGTTCTGCCAGACGGCGGCCCTTGGCATAGGCTTTATCCACATGCACAATCATGGACAGGGCGTCCACCATATCGCCGTTCAGCAGGATATCCAGTTTTACCAGCTTGGATTCCTTAAAGCCTTTCATCTCATAATCGTAGCTGGCATAACCACGGCTGCGGCTCTTGATGGCATCGAAGAAGTCATACACAATCTCACCCAAGGGCAGTTCATAGTGCAAGTCCACACGGCTTTCATCCAGATACTTCATGTCAATCATGGTGCCCCGGCGGTTTTGGCACAAATCCATCAGGCTACCCACATATTCGGTGGGGGTGTAGATGTGAGCGTCCACCATGGGTTCTTCCTGCTTTGCAATCTGGCCCGGGTCGGGGTAATCCGAGGGGTTTTCAATGATTTTCACATCCCCGTTGTTCAGGGTAATGCGATACTCTACGCTGGGGGCGGTGGTAATCAGGTCAAGGTCGAATTCACGTTCCAGACGCTGGGTGATAATGTCCAGATGCAACAGGCCCAAAAAGCCACAACGGAAGCCGAAGCCAAGGGCCACACTGGTTTCCGGTTCATAGCTCAGGGAAGCATCGTTCAGCTGAAGCTTTTCCAGTGCATCCTTCAGGTCAGGATACTGGGAGCCATCCACGGGATAGATACCACAGAATACCATGGGAGTTACCTTCCGGTAGCCGGGCAGGGGTTCCGGAGTGGGGTTATTCACCAGGGTTACGGTGTCACCCACACGGGTATCCTGTACGTTTTTGATGCTGGCGGTGAGGTAACCAACCTCGCCGGCCTGCAACTGACTGCAAGGCACGGAACTGGTGGGACCCATGCGGCCCACCTCCACCAGAGTGAACTCGGCTCCGGTAGCCATCATGCGCACCGTGTCGCCGGGTTTTACGGTGCCCTCAAATACACGGATGTAAACGATAACACCCTTGTAGCTGTCATACACACTGTCAAAAATCAGTGCTTTTAAGGGAGCGTTTTCATCCCCGGTGGGGGCGGGAATGTCCTGAATCACCCGTTCCAAGGTTTCCTCGATGCCGATGCCCATCTTGGCGGAAACTCGGGGAGCATCCATGCAGGGCAGGCCGATTACGTCCTCCACCTCTTGGGCGATGCGCTCCGGGTCTGCGCTGGGCAGGTCGATTTTATTCAGGATGGGAACCAGTTCCAAATCATGTTCCAGCGCCATGTAGGTGTTGGCTAAGGTTTGTGCCTCCACGCCCTGGCTCGCGTCTACCACCAGAATGGCACCTTCACAGGCGGCCAGACTGCGGCTTACTTCATAGCCAAAGTCCACGTGTCCCGGGGTGTCAATCAAGTTGAACTCGTACTCTTTGCCGTCCTTTGCGGTGTAGTTCAAGGTAACGGCACGGGCCTTGATGGTAATGCCACGTTCCCGCTCCAAGTCCATGTTGTCCAGCAGCTGTTCTTCCATCTGCCGCTGTTGCACACTGTGGGTCTTTTCCAAGATACGGTCAGCCAAGGTGCTTTTGCCGTGGTCAATGTGCGCAATGATACAAAAATTGCGGATGTTGTCTCTTGCCAAAGTAGAACCTCCTTGCGGAATTAAATTCTTAGATAATGTGATACCCCATGCCAGCAAGCAATTTCATGGTGTTGTCGTGGTCCTGGGGATTGGGAGCGGCGCAAAGCTGCTCCAGAATCGAGATAGAGCTGTTCAAAAAGGTGGAATGGAGCATGATGGCGGTGCTTACCACACAGATGTTGCTGACCAGGCCGCAGATTTCAATCTGCTCTGGCTCGCCGCCGCACAGTTCCTGCACGGCCTGCGCCACAAGGGGGCTGCCAAAGGTGGGCTTATCCACGATTGCTACCTGGGGATTGCTGGTTTGCTCATACTGGTGCAGACTGGCGAACAGCTGCCAGCCGGGTGTGCCTTTTACACAGTGCACCACAGGCAGGAACTGGCCCTCCCGGGTGGTGAGGTAATCGGCGGGATGGGTGTCCCGGGTGAACATTACCTTCCAGCCGTCGCTCAGGGCTTTTTCCACCCGCTGGGCAATGCCGGGCTCCAGCGCAACTGCACGCTCAAAACCCAAAGAGCCATCTACAAAGTCATTCTGATAATCCACAACAACCAATACGTTAGCCATAAGAACCTCCACGAATTAAGATGTGATTAGATTTTATTGAGGTATTCGGAAACGGATACAACCTGTCCCTGCTTGCGGTAGACCCGGGGAACACGCAGGGCAAGGGCGCACATGATTTCATAGGGGATGGTGTCCGCCTTTTTCGCCACCTGGTTCAGACTGTCTGCACCAGGGCCGCCAAACACGGTGACTTCATCTCCCGGCTGTGCGCCCGGGATGTGGCTGATGTCCACCATCATCTGGTCCATACACACCCGTCCCAGCACCGGAGCAGGGCTACCTGCAATGGAGCAGATGCCCCGGTTGGAAAGAAGGCGGGGATAGCCGTCTGCATACCCAATACAGAGGGTTGCTACGCGGGTGGGACGCTCGGCCACAAAATGCAGGCCATAGCTAACACCTTCCCCCGGTGCAAGGGTTTTTACCTGGCTGATGACCGTCTTTAAGGTCAGCACAGGCAAAAGACCTTCCAGCGTAACCTCTGCACTGGGGTTGCAGCCATAAAGGGCGATGCCTGGGCGTACCAAATCCATGCCCCATTCTGGGTGCTGAATCAGTCCAGCAGTGTTGCAACAGTGAATCCACTGGGGCCGATGGCCCAGTTCCTCCAGTGCCTGTTGCAGCTGACAAAACTGGTTGTGTTGGGTTTTGGTGTAAGCCTCGTCCGAAGGTTGTGTGCTGTCTGCCACTGCAAAATGCTGGTACAAGCCAGTGATGCGCAGTCCCGGCAGGGCGTAGCATTGGGCCAGTTCAGCCGCACAGTGGGGGATTTCCTCCGGATGGCGGGCCGCAAAGCCCAGCCGACCCATGCCAGTGTCCACCTTTAGATGGCAGGAAATTGGCCGGGGTAGTCCGGTGGCCCTTTGGGACAGTTGCTGTGCATAGGAGGTGGAAAACACCGTCTGGGTCAGTCCATGACGAATCAGCTCGGGAACATAGTCCGGGTCGGTATGTCCCAAAATCAGGATTTCTCCCTCAATGCCACAGCCACGCAGGTGAACGGCTTCCGCCAGACAGCTTACCGCAAACCACTGGGCGCCTGCTTCCTGTAAGGTACGGCAGATGACAGCGTCCCCATGTCCGTATGCTCCTGCCTTGACCACACAGCAGACAGTGGCAGGCTGGGCATGACGGGAAAGAAGCTGAAAATTATGGACAAGGGCATCCAGGTTTACCTCTGCCCAGCAATGCTTTTCAAAATGCAAACAAGATCCCTCTTTTCCTTTTAAGTTGTGTTTACAGGCTTAGCCTTTCATGGATACCGGCATCCAGCCATCCAAATCAGCGGCCTGCATGGCACCCAGCATCTTTTGACGGAAGGCTTTATCCTTCTTGGATGCCTCGGTTACGTATTCCTTCATCTGCTGACGGCGGGTTGCACCATCCGCAGGGCAGGGGTTTTTCACCACCGGGAAGCCCGCGGCCGCCACCGCGCTTCGTACCTGTTGCTCGGTTGCGAAAATCAGGGGACGAATCATGGTCAGGTCCTTGCGGGACAGGTGGGTAACAGGAGAGAAACAGCCAATGCGGCCCTCGCCCCACAAATTCATGTAAAAGGTTTCAATGGCATCGTCCAGATGGTGTCCCAGAGCGATTTTATTACAGCCCAGTTTTTTGCAAAGAGTATGCAGGGTGCCACGACGCAGCTTGGCGCACAGGGAACAGGGATTTGGCTCCTTGCGAATATCAAACACAATCTCGCCAATCTGGGTGCGCTCAATGTGATACTCCACATCCAGCTGGGCAAACAGCTCTTTCAAAAGTTCAAAATTGGTTTGTTTTCCCTCAAACTGAGGGTCCAGACTGATTGCCACCAGTTCAAAGGGGATGCCCATATACCGGCGCAGGTGGGCAAGTCCCACCGTCAACGCTATACTGTCCTTGCCGCCGGATACCCCGATGGCCACCCGGTCGCCGGGCTGAATCATCCCGTATTCTTGAATTGCTTTGCGCATAAGGCCTTCCAGCCGCTGCATTGCACTCCACCGCCTTTTGGTTTTACTTATAATAGGTATAGTTGCAGAATGTGGATACGGTTCACCCAAGGCCGGAAAGGCTCACAGAGGGTGATGTGCGCTGAAATACATCCTACTTTGGGCTATTATACCATGTGCAAAAGCCCTTGTACAAATATTTTCCTTAAAAAATAAAACGAAAATGGAGAGTGAGAAATCGAGAGTATACGGGAGAATGAAAGAGAATGAGAGAGCTGTAAAAGAATAAATTAAAATAATTGAAAAAGTGCTTGACGGCAGGGAGAAACTGGGCTATAATGTGTCTTGCGTCAAAGAGCGCTTTCACGGAACATTTTCCCGCGCCATTCTGGCGCGATTTTAAAACAAATTTAGGAGGAAATCGACATGAGCACTACTCTCGCAAAAAACGCCCAGATCGAGCGTAAGTGGTATGTAATCGACGCCGCAGGCAAGCCCCTGGGTCGTGTTGCTGCCCAGGTTGCTGTTCTGCTGCGTGGCAAGCACAAAGTTACCTTTACCCCCAACGTTGATTGCGGCGACCATGTAATCGTTATCAACTGCGATCAGGCTGTCCTGACCGGCAAGAAACTGGAGAAGAAGTACTACCGTACTCACTCCGGCTGGATCGGCGGTCTGAAGGAGATTCAGTACAAGACTCTGATGGCTGAAAACTCCGACAAGGCTATGTTCGTAGCTGTTAAGGGCATGGTTCCTTCCAACACCCTGGGTGCAAAGGCTATGACCCGTCTGCGTTGCTACAAGGGCGCTCAGCATGAGCATGCTGCACAGAAGCCCGAAGCTTACGAATTTTAATAAGGAGGCAATAGAGTATGTACGAGACTAAACCTTACTTCTACGGCACCGGTCGTCGTAAGAATTCCGTTGCCCGTGTTCGCGTGTACAACGGCACCGGTAAGATCACCATCAACGGCCGTGACATTGACGATTACTTTGGTCTGGAAACCTTGAAGCTGATCGTTCGTCAGCCCATGGCTGTTTCTGAGACTGAGGGCAAATTTGACCTGGTTATCCGCGTAGGTGGCGGCGGCGTTTCCGGTCAGGCTGGCGCTATCCGCCACGGCCTGGCTCGCGCCCTGCTGCAGTACGACGAGAACCTGCGTCCCGTCCTGAAAAAGGCTGGCTTCCTGACCCGCGATCCTCGCATGAAGGAACGTAAGAAGTACGGCTTGAAGGCTGCACGTCGTGCTCCCCAGTTCAGCAAGCGCTAATTTACAGCTTACAGCTAAAAACTTTAAAAACCCCGGAAACCTTGTGTTTCCGGGGTTTTTCTTTGTTTTGTTCAAAGGTTCATCCGGCGTGAGATTTGCTGGAGCTGTATGAGGTATGACACACATATGACACAAGCATGACACACAGCAAAGAGTATCTTCCGTAAGACTTTGCCTATCTTCCGTAAGATAAAAATTTAAAAGAAAAAGGGGGTATCATACCCCCTTTTTTGCACAGTGTTTAATTATAGCTGCTCTTACATCTCTCTTTGTACGACAGTGGATAGTGTGACCGTCCTTAAAAATAACATTATAACCATCGTGCATGTTGCCTTGGATTCCAGATAGATACTCCCGGTTCCTGTCTGCAATTTGCATTGTATCAAACATTCCTTCTTGGTCTTTTCTAATTAAATCTTGGATATATGCGTTAATTGATAAACCGTTATCGGCAGCAAGATTCTTGATGATTGCCTTCATTCCTTTTGGAACAGCTAACTCTATCCGGTCATAGTGCTGCGCTCTGTGAAGATTTTTATAATCAGATTTATTCATACAAGCACCGCCTAAATTTTATTGATGGCATCCAACAATTGCTCTATATCAAAATGAGTGTATACAGCTTCGGTTACGCTTTGCCCTTTATGGCCAACGATTTTCTTTATAATTTTGTCCTGCACACCTGCAACAGCTAATAGGCTAATGCAGGTGTGTCGTGTATCATGCGGCCTGTGGTCCATTCCCATCTGCTCTATCAGAGGCATCCAATAGGAATCATAGTAATTCCGGTAGTCAAACTGTTTTCCAGCTGGGTTAGAAAGCAGGTATTGGCAATCGTTTTTCTCCATCCAGTGCTTAAATAGAGGTAGGGCCTTGTCTGCAATGGGAACTCTACGGATTCCTGACTTAGTCTTTGAAGCGGTTACGTCAAACCACTTTTCGTTTAGATTCGCATTCTCCTTTTTTAGGTTTAGTAGTTCGCTGATTCGTACACCTGAATAAATAAGCATAAGGATAATAGATGCGTATTCATTGGAGTTGCTCCAATTCCACACAGTTTGAATTTCTTCCTTGCTGAATGGCTGCCTATTCGGTGCATCCGGTACAAGGATGGACGGCAGGTGAACATTGCCAGCTATGCGGAGATGGCAATGCGCACCGCCAGCACTAGAGCGACCTTGCAAGGCGAAGCAGCTTTGCGGGAAAGCCTGGGGATAGACACAGTTCTTGTGAGCCAGTACGGCGGGTGTAGTGACACCTGCTTGCCTTGGCAGGGGCTTGTGTACATAGACGATGTTTTTCAAGTGTACAACGGTCCTCAGACATCGGGTGGCACATATGGCATCAGCCGCAACGGCAACCAGTACCCGCTGCTGAGCGTGGCAATGAAGGCAGGGCTGTTTCACCCTAACTGTCGGCATACCCTTACCACCTGGATGGAAGGTATCAGCACA
>JAHLFP010000037.1 GCA_018883715.1 Candidatus Allofournierella pullistercoris
CACCGAGGCTGAGAGCTACCACGGTCCCTCTCTGGTGATCGGCTACGCTCCCTGTGAGATGCACGGCCTGAAGGGCGGCATGACCAACTGCCAGGCTGAGATGAAGAAGGCTGTGGCTGCTGGTTACTGGAACATGTTCCGCTTCGATCCTCGCAAGAAGGCCGAAGGCAAGAACCCCTTCCAGCTGGATTCCAAGCCTGCAACCGCAGACTACAAGGAGTTCATCCAGAGCGAGACTCGTTACAGCCGCCTGAAACTGGCCTTCCCCGAGCGTGCTGAAGAGCTGTTCGACATGGCTGACAAGCAGGCTAAGGAGCACTACGCTTACCTGCAGAAGCTGGTGAAGCTGTACGCTCCCGAGCAGGAGTAAGAAACGGCTTTAACAAAAGCCTTTAAACCCTCCAGGATGTTTCCAAGAACCCCTTTCACCCCGCCTGTTCCTTAAAAGGCAGGCGGGCCATAGGGAAAAAATTAAGCGGAACATCCCTTTGGGAGAAAATCCTCCCATTCCCAACTTCTTGGGGCGTTCAATTCAACAACCCGCACCACCCGGTGCGGGTTGTTTTTTGTGTACAAAGCCTTGCACCGGGCGAGAATCTGTCTGAAAGCGCACGGCCTTGCACAAGCACAGCCACCCCCAACCGATGGCGCAGAAGACGGCGTTGTACCGGGCAATCTTACCTTTAAAAGAGCAGGGCTTTGTAGTTGGTCATGTGGTTTTCAATGCCATCCAATCCTGCATCAGCCTTACCAAATCCACACGCTTCCAGGTGGTTTCTTTTTGCTTTTTCCCCTGCCACTCAGTATAATAAGAACAGAACCAACAGCGCTGGGCATGGGCTCGGCAACCGAAAAAAGGAGGATGCTATGGAACGCATGAAAAAATCACAACTGGCCATGGACCTGCTCTTCGATGTGGTGGGCAGCGTCTTATTCGGCATCGGGGTGTACACCTTCGCCCTGAAAGCCCAGTTTGCCCCCGGCGGCTTGTCCGGCCTTGCCTTGATACTCAACTACCTCTTTGGACTTCCGGTGGGTACTGTGACGCTGGCGCTCAATATCCCCATCATCCTGGGCACATTCGCCATCTTGGGGCGGCGGTTTCTTTTGAAAAGCCTGCGCACCATGGTTATCAGTACGATTATCATCGACCTGATTCTCCCACAATTTCCAGTGTACGAAGGCAACCGATTACTCAGTGCCCTGTTCAGCGGCATCTTCATGGGGGCGGGCCTTGCTCTGATTTATATGCGTGGTTCCTCCACAGGCGGTGCGGATTTCCTGATTCATGCCATCAAGCGCAAATCCCCCCACTTCAGCCTTGGACAGATTAGCCTCGCCATTGACGGTGTGATTATCCTGCTGGGTATGCCCGCCTTTGGGGATATGGACTCGGTGCTGTTTGGCATTATCTCCGCTTATGCCCTCACCACCGTCATGGATAAGATTATGTACGGCGCAGGCAGTAGCAAGCTGGCCATGATTATCACCGATGACGGAAACCGGGTGGCAAAGGCCATTGCCGAAACTGTGGAACGTGGCTCAACCCTGGTGGATGTGACGGGAAGTTATTCCGGCAATCAAAAAGAAATGGTGCTGTGCGCTTGCTCCCACAACGAAATTTTCAAGGTACGACAGGCCGCCCACCAGGCAGACCCGGAGGCGATGGTCATGATTTGCGAGGCCACCGAGGTATTTGGAGAAGGCTTCCGCGCCCCGGAACTTCACCGCTAAGCCCCGCACTCAACCCCAAGGGTCAGAAAGCTAAAAATACGCACAAAAAATCCATATGGACAAAAATTGCATCCACCTAAAATCGAAACTATCAACAAAAAGTTTTACACGGGGTATAGCGGGAGTTTTCCGGAAAAACTGTTGAAAACTATGTTGAAAGAGTTGAAAACCTAGGTTTAACCATAGGGTTTTCAACAGAAATACAAGGAAAATCATTCCAAATCAACGGTTTGTTTAAGAAAATCCGGGCAAAAACTAAGGATAAGCCTCTGTTGTGGAAAACTTTCCCGGCAAGGTGCAAAGCAACAAAAACCAATTTAACGGGGCAAACTGTCCCGGCAAAAGTGTCTTACAGAATGAAAAGGAGCATGATTGCAGATGAATCTGATGCAAAAATGGAGTCGCCGTCTACCCTGGCTGGCCATCCCAAACTTAATGTTATACCTGGTGGCAGGCAAGGCCATCCTGTGGCTGCTGGTGATGTTCGGGGACAGCCGGATTTACAGCCTGCTGACCCTCACCCGGGCACAGCTGTTCCAGGGGCAGATTTGGCGGTTGTTCACCTTTATCTTTGTGCCGCCCATCCAGTTCCAGCCCCTGTTTTTAGTGCTGGAGCTCTACTTCCTTTATTGGATTGGAAATGCGCTGGAGCAATACTGGGGCGCAGGGCCGTTCACCCTTTACATCCTGTGCGGCATGGTGGGAAGCTGGGTTTCCTGCCTGCTTGTGGGTGCCGCCAATGACCAGTGGATGTTCTATGCCCTGTTCTTTGCCTTTGCTTGGCTGTTCCCTCAGGTGCAGGTGCTGCTGTTTTATGTAATTCCGGTGAAGGTGCAGTGGCTGGGCTGGGCAAGTGCGGCCCTTTTGTTGTTGCAATTCCTGGGCATGACCATGGCGGCCAAGCTGGGCCTGTTTCTGGGGCTTGCTGGCTTCTGGCTGGTGTTCGGCACCCAGGCCGGAACCCGGTACAAGGACTGGAAACGGCGGCGGGAGTGGCAGAACCAATGGCGCCGTTAAAAGCAGTATAATCCCCGGTTTGCCAGCTTTTTTCTATGGAAACTTCCGGGATTATATGATATAATGAAGGCGTAAAGAAAGTGCAGGACACCTGCAACAAAGGCAGGCTGTACCAGTCCGTCCACCCAGCACCACCCCTTTGACGGTCTGGCAGGATGTTTGCCTCTTGAAAGGGGATTACGGTTATGAAACTTATCACTGCCATTGTCAACAAAGAAGATTCCAAACACGTCTGCAATGAGTTAATCAAAGCGGGCTTTTCCGTGACCCGTCTTTCCACCACCGGTGGCTTTTTGATGGCGGGTAACATGACCCTGATGATTGGCACCGAGGACGAAAAGGTGGACAGCTGCATCGACCTGATTGCCCAGTGCTGCAAAAAGCGCACCGAAATCGTGCCCAGTACCACCAGCTATGGTATGGGGGTTGCAACTGCTTACCCCTTGCAGGTGACGGTGGGCGGTGCCACGGTGTTTGTAACCAATGTGGAGCGTTTTGAAAAGCTGTGATGCTGGATACATTTTTGGGCAATCATGCCCTGAAACAAAGTTTGCAGGCCGCTCTGGATGCAGGGCGGCTTTCTCATAGTGTGTTGCTGGTGGGAGAGTCCGGCTCCGGGGTGGGGTATGCGGCCCGCTGTCTTGCGGCGGACTATCTCTATCCGGAAGGTGGGGACGGCGCCAAGGCGGTGATGGAACAGCGCAGTGCCGAGTGCATCAGTGTGCGGGGCGAGGGCGCTTCCGGCGAAATTCGCATCGACCGGATTCGCCAGGTGCGAAAAGAGGTGTACGAAACCGCTCTTTCCGCAAAGGGCCGAGTGGTGATTTTGTACGACGTGCAAAAGCTCAACCCCTCCAGCGCAAACGCCCTTTTAAAGGTGCTGGAAGAACCACCCCAGGGGGTTCTGTTTGTGCTCACGGCCTCCAGTGCGGCGGCGGTGATGTACACCATCCGCAGTCGGTGCAGTCTGTATACCATCGCACCCCCCAGCCACAAGGAGTGCGCCGGGTGGATTCAGAAACACTGCCCCCATCTTGCCCAGCCCCAGCTGGTGGCCCAGGCCTATGAAGGCCGGATTGGCAAGGCCCTTGCCCTGGCAAAGGACGCAAAGCGACAGGGGCATTTCCAGGCGGCTTGCCAGATGGTGCAGATGGCGGCGGAGCATCGACAGTACCAGCTTCTCTGCCTGCTGTCCCGGTACGAAAAGGATAAACCGGGGCTTGTCTGTTTGCTGGAGGACGGGGCGGCCCTTGCCGCCAGCGGACTGACCCACCCCACCTTGGGCATTGCCCCAGCAAGGGCGGCGGCAGTGAGCCATGCCTGCAACCAGGCACTGAGCCAGATGGCTCGCAACGTGAATCAAAAACTACTGCTTACCAGTCTGGCCATCCAGCTGGCGGCGGTCTAACAAAATGGTTTCGGCCTGCTTCGTCCCAAATTATGCCGGGGACGCACCCAGAAGGCCGGACCGTGGAATGCCCGGCGGCAGGGCACAGATGAAAGAACCATGAAAAAAGTAATTTCTGTACGCTTTAAGGCCGGCGGAAAGGCCTATCATTTTGACCCGGCGGGACTGAAGATTCAGGCGGGGGACCATGTTATTGTGGAAACTGCCCGTGGTGTGGAATGCGGCGAGGTGGTCAGCGGCCCACGGGAGATTTCCGACAGCCAGATTATCCGGGAGCTGAAAGAGGTCAAACGGATGGCGGATTCGGCAGATATTCGCCGGATGGAAAAGAACCGACAGGACGAAAAACGAGCCTTCGAGCTGTGTGTACAGCGGATTGCCGCTCACAAGCTGGATATGAAGCTGGTGGAAGCGGAGTACAACCTGGACCGAAGCAAGATTGTCTTTTACTTTACCGCCGACGGACGCATCGACTTCCGGGAGCTGGTGAAGGACCTGGCCGGACTGTTCCACACCCGCATCGAACTGCGCCAGATTGGCGTGCGGGATGAAAGCAAGATGCTGGGCGGCCTTGGCATCTGCGGACAGCCCTTTTGTTGCAGCCGCTTCTTGAAGGACTTCCAGCCGGTGTCCATCAAGATGGCAAAGGAACAGGGCCTGAGCCTGAACCCCTCCAAAATCAGCGGCGCCTGCGGTCGCCTCATGTGCTGTCTGGCCTACGAACAAAAGGCATATGAATACCTGAACAGCATCACCCCCATGCCCGGCAGTGTGGTAAGCACCCCGGAATTTGAGGGGGTTGTGGTGGAAGCAAACCCGGTAAGTGGTATGCTGAAGGTGCGCCCCACCAATGAATCCCTGGCGCCCAAGTACTTCCGCCGAAGCGAGTGCGTCTATCTGCGGGGCGGCAAGCGTTCCCCCAAAACCCCAAAACATGAGGGATAACAGGGGAAATAATCGTGAAAATTTAACCCAAAAAACACCAATTCACCCCTTGAATTTTAAGCTTTTTGTGCTAGAATAAAGCTAAGAAGAGTTTACCCCTCTTTGAATGGGATGTTTGGATACAATCCCATACCATCTGTTGAAATTGAGAAAAGGAGAATACAACTATGGCTTATGTAATTAACGATACCTGCATTTCCTGCGGCAGCTGCGCTGGCGAGTGCCCCGTTGACGCTATCAGCCAGGGTGCAAGCCAGTACGAAATCGACGCTGATACCTGCATCTCCTGCGGTACCTGCGCTGGCGTTTGCCCTGTAAGTGCAATCGAAGAGGGCTAATCGGCCTTTTTCTGCACAACAACAGCAGATACATAGAACAGCGGTGCGCCCCTGCGTGCCGCTGTTTTTTCGTGTGTGGACAAAGTTGATGTCCAACCAGATGGTGTGCTTATCAGTTCCCGGTGTGGTTGCGCGGACAAGCCCTTTTTTAAAACATCCCTCATCCGGCAGAATGGCATCCGTCCTTGCACCAGGACAATACCCCAAAACCCGGGCGACGTGCGGTTGCCTTGGATAAAGTTTATTCCACTACCGGATGGCACGAGAGGTTGTTTGTCCCGGTGGGACATTGCGTTAAAATAAGCTAAAAGTGTGCCCAAAATGGGCAGAAATTCTCCAAAAGTAGGTTTACAATATGGAATATTCGATTGAAACATTACACAGAGGAACCAAAGTGTGCATCAACAAGGAACATCGGTTCGGCACGGATGCCATGTTGCTGTCCGGGTTCTGCCGTCCCCGTCGGGATGAGATGGCGGTGGACTTGTGCAGTGGATGCGGCATTGTCTCCCTGCGCTGGCACGACCTGGGACACCGGGGCGAGTGCAAAGCCGTAGAGCTGGACCCGGCGGCAAGTGGCCTGTTACAGCAGGCCATTGACCTGCAACCGGAAGCAAAGCATATCCTGGTTCACAGCGGGGATTTAAATAAACTGCCCTACGAGGGAAAATACCATGTGGTGGCGGCAAATCCCCCCTATTTTACAGGCGGATTCATCAGCCCCAAAGCCGCCCGTGCCACCGCCCGTCACGAGGGTGGCTGTACCTTGGAACAGGTGGCCGCCGCCGCTTTTCGCTGTCTGCGGGACGGGGGACGGTTTGCCATCTGCAACCGACCGGAACGACTGGCGGAAACCTGCCGCATCCTAAGCCAGGCAGGACTGGAACCCAAGCGACTGGTGTTTGCAAAGCAGACCCCGGCACACGCTCCCTGGCTGTTTGTGCTGGAAGCCCAGAAAAACCGCAAGCCCGGCCTTCGGTTTGAGCCGGACATCTTCATGGAGGACGAAACCGGACGCCCCAGCCAGCAGTTAAAGGCTATCTACCGGGACGGCATGTAAGCCTGTTACACAACCGACTGCAACAATTGTCCCGTTACAAAAAAGGAGGAACTTGCCTTGGCAGGAACACTATACATCGTTGCCACCCCCATCGGCAACCTGAACGACCTAACCCCCCGTGCCGCCGCAACCTTTGGCATGGTGGACTTCATTGCGGCGGAGGATACCCGTGTGACCCTGCGTCTGCTGAACCATTTGGGGCTGAAAAAACCGCTGGTCAGCTATTACGAGCACAACCAACGGGAAAAAGATGATTATATTTTACAAAGAGTAATGGATGGAGAGAACTGTGCCCTGTGCAGTGATGCGGGTATGCCCGCCATTTCCGACCCAGGGGAAGCCATTGTGCGCAAGGCACTGGAGCAGGGGATTTCGGTGGTGCCCATCCCGGCGGCCGCCGCCTGCATTACCGCCTTGGCGGTGTCGGGGCAGGACACAAGCCGATTTGTCTTTGAGGGATTTCTCCCCGCCCAAACCCGCCAGCGTCGCCAGCGGCTGGAGCAACTGGTGGGGGAGGAGCGCACCATGATTTTCTATGAAGCGCCCCACAAGCTGAAAGCCACCCTCACCGCCATGGAGCAGGTGTTTGGCCCGGAGCGGAGCATCACCCTGGCACGGGAGCTGACAAAGCTCCACGAAGAAATCTGCAAAACCACCCTGGGCGAAGCACTCCAGCAGCTGGAGCAAACCCCGGCACGGGGAGAATACGTCCTGGTGCTGGCCGGGGGAGAGCCGGTGGAGCAGGAGAGTCAGCCCCTCACCTTGGAGGAGGTAGCCGCCCAGGCTCGCCAGTTGGTGGAGGAGGGTATGGCACCCACCGCCGCTGCAAAACAGGCCGCCGCCAAAAGCCCCTTTACCAAAGACCAGGTCTACCGCCAGCTTTTGGAGGAGTAAACCATGGAGCAATATCTGATTGTATCCGACATCCACGGGCGGTATTCCTGGCTGACAGCCGCCATCCAGCAGGCCGGACAGGTAGACGGCATCCTGTTTTTGGGGGATGGCTGGCGGGATGTGCAACAACTGCGCACAGAGGGCTATTCCATGCCTATCTTTCCGGTACAGGGCAACTGTGACCTGCCCGTTGCCCCTGTAACCCAAACCCTGGAACTGGCAGGCCACACCCTGCTGCTCTGTCACGGGCATATCTATCATGTGAAGGACAACCTTGCCCGCCTGGCGCAGGCGGCAAAGGAACAGGGGGCGGAGGGGGCGCTGTTTGGACACACCCACCTGCCCACCTTGGAACAGCAGGACGGAGTCTGGTTGTTTAACCCGGGCAGTCTTGGCGCACCCCGGTTTGGCGGCCCCAGCTACGGCATTTTACGGCTGGAGGGGCACGACCTGCAATTGGAACACCGGGAGCTGACCCTGTAATCCGGACAAAAAGAAATCCCCCTCCGTATTTGCGGACTACGGAGGGGGCCTAAAGGGGTATCGCTTTGGTGTGAGGAGGAATCATGTACAGAACTTCGGTTGCGGCTCCTCGGTTCTGTGACTTTAGTATACCCCCTAGTTTTGCAAGAAGTTTGACGGGACTGTGAACAAATTGTAAACTTGCGCTTTTCGCAACATTGAATTTAATATTCGGACATAAGAACGCAGTAAAAATACAGTTCCCACTGTTCTGTAAGCCCTCGAAAAGCGACTTTTCGTCTTTTGCCACGGAGGTTAAGCCCATTTATCTTACTTAAAACAGCCCTGCCACCCCGGCAGGGCTGTTTTTACAAAACAAAAAAGCCTGTACAACATTGTACAGGCTTTGCATGGTGCGCTGGAAGGGATTCGAACCCCTGACCTTCTGATTCGTAGTCAGACACTCTATCCAACTGAGCTACCAGCGCGGGTGCAAGGAATATATTATC
>JAHLFP010000038.1 GCA_018883715.1 Candidatus Allofournierella pullistercoris
GTCATGAAAAACAGGTTTAAAACCGCCGTGAACACCACAATGGGCACAATGGGTTTAATGCTTTTGAGCACCACCTTCAAGGGGATTTTGGCGGTGGTGTACAGCATGGCAAGCAACGCCACACTCAAAAATAGGCCCACAAAGTTGTTCACAGTAAACAGCACTACAATATAGGCAATCACCAGCAAAATCTTTAGTCTGGGGTCGGTATTGTGTACCACAGAATCGCCGGGAAAGTGCTGTCCAATGGTAATATCTTTCAGCATAGTTTACCCTCCTGGCCTTGCTTTTTCTGTTCCAGTGCCTTCAGAATGGTCTGCACCGCATAAGGCACGGTGTACACATCCTTGGGAAGTTCCAGTCCCATCTGGCGCAGTTTGATAAACACCTTGGTCACCTGGGGAACAGAAAGCCCAAGGCGGAGAAGCTCCTCCGACCGTGCAAAAATCCGCTCCACCGTGTCAAACATCACCAGTTTCTTTTCGCTCATTACCATGACCTTATCCGCATAGCGGGCAATGTCTTCCATGGAATGGCTCACCAGCAGTACAGTGGTTCCGGTTTCCTTGTGGAACTGTTTAATCTGGGAGAGAATCGTTTCTCTGCCTTCCGGGTCAAGACCTGCCGCCGGTTCATCCAGCACTAGAATCTTAGGCTCCATGGCCAGCACACCTGCAATGGCCACCCGCCGTTTTTGACCGCCGCTTAATTCAAAGGGACTGCGCTGTAAAAAACTCTCGTCCAGACCCACAAATTCCGCCGCCTTTAAAACCCGACGGTGGATTTCCTCTTGGTCAAGACCCATGTTTTTCGGCCCAAACGCAATGTCCTTGTAAATGGTTTCCTCAAAAAGCTGATATTCCGGATACTGGAACACTAGGCCCACCTTAAACCGGAATGCCCGAATATCCTGCCCTTTTTCCCACAAATCCGCTCCGTCCACCAGAACCTGTCCGCTGGTGGGTTTGAGGATGCCATTAAAGTGGGTAATCAGGGTACTTTTGCCGCTTCCGGTTGCGCCAATCACACCCACAAATTCACCGGGCTGGATGGATACGCTCACATCCTCCAAAGCCACAGTTTCATCCGGCATTCCCTGATTGTACACATGGGTCAGATTTCGTGTTTCAATGATAGCTGCCATCGCTTCACATCCTTTGCTGGGCAACTCACTGCCCTGAACTGCACCTTCGCGCGATTGCGAATGGTACCCCTTTTATCTTTATGCCTGGGTCAGCAACTGGTAGAGCACCTGAGCGCACTCCTCCTCGTTGATAATGCCTTCCGGCATGGGAATACCCGCCTGTACCAGGGCATCCCGCAACTCTGCGGCCTGAGGTACGTCCAGTCGCAACTGGCGTAGCCGCTGGGTTTGAGAGAACACCTCTTTGGGCGTGCCCTCCATCACCACCTTGCCTTCGCTCATCACCAGCACCCGGTCGGCCTGAGCCGCCTCCTCCATATAGTGGGTGATGCTTACCACCGTCATGCCAAACTCTTGATTGAGTCGATGGATGGTCTCCATCACCTGTTCCCGGCCTCTTGGATCCAGCATGGCAGTGGATTCATCCAGCACAAGGCAGTCCGGGCGCATGGCAATGACACCTGCAATGGCAACCCGCTGTTTCTGTCCACCACTGAGTTTATGGGGTGCTTTGTTCCGATGCTCGTAGATTCCCGTCATCTTCATGGCCTGGTCAATCCGCTTGCGAATTCCCCCCGGCTCTACCCCCAAATTTTCCAGTGCAAAGGCCACATCTTCCTCCACCACGGTGGCAACAATCTGGTTGTCTGGATTTTGTAACACCATGCCCACCTTTTGGCGAATGTCATATACATGTTCTTCCTGGGTGGTGTTCATTTTTTGCACTAGAACCGTGCCGGACTGGGGCAGAAGCAGTGCGTTAAAATGCTTTGCCAGAGTGGATTTACCGCACCCATTGGCACCCAGCACCGCCACAAATTCACCTTTTTTGATGGAGACACTGGCCCCATCCACTGCCCAGGGCAATTCTTCCTCATAGCGAAAGCGCACATCGGTTGCTTGAATCATCTCGTCCATGGGTTTTCCCCCTTTTGGGCCATCGCCCGGATTTTATTTTTGCTGCCAGATTGCGGTAGCACCACAGGGCACTACCCCGCCGGTGCTGCTCACGGGCAGGCCGATTTCATCACAGCTGGTCTGTCCACCATGCACAGGGCAGAGGGTGGTTTTCAGGATGTATTCCATGACCGCCGGGGATAAGCCGGTGGTATAACTATTCACCGCCACAAACAGCGGATTGTCGCTGAGCACCTGTGCACAAAGGGCAATCAAGTCATAGATATTATCTTCCAGCTTCCAAATCTCGCCGCCGGGGCCACGTCCGTAGCTGGGCGGGTCCATAATAATCGCGTCGTAGCGGTTGCCACGGCGAATCTCCCGGTTTACAAATTTGGCGCAGTCATCCACAATCCAGCGGATGGGATGGTCCTGCAAGCCACTGGCCTGTGCATTTTCCCGTGCCCAGGCCACAATGCCCTTGGAAGCATCCACATGGCAGACACTGGCTCCCGCCTCGGCGCAGGCCAAGGTGGCACCGCCTGTGTAGCCAAACAGGTTCAGAACCCGGATGGGACGACCTGCTTTTCCAATCACCTGACGATACCATTCCCAGTTCACTGCCTGTTCCGGGAATACGCCGGTGTGCTTAAATCCGGTGGGGCTTACCACAAGGGTAAGGGGGCCGCACTGGATGTTCCATTTTTCCGCCAGCTTCTTGCGGTATTCCCACTGTCCACCGCCCCGCTCGGAACGATGGTACACGGCATCCGCCTTCGCCCACAAGGGGCTGGTTTTGGGGTTTTTCCACACAACCTGAGGGTCAGGACGCACCAGCAGGGTGTTTCCCCACCGCTCCAGACGGTTGCCACAGGTTGCATCAATCAGTTCATAATCTTGCCAGCTTGTGGCAGGACGCATACGCAATTCTCCTTTGCTTGTGGGCATTTTACCCACTTCTTTTATAGTCTAACAATCAAATATGAATTTTTCTACCTACCGTTATCCGCAGGCATTTTTTATTCAAACAAACTCTGCTGTCCGGAGGGTTCCATCTCCTTGGGCAGTTCCAGACCCAGATGGGTCCATGCCAGACGGGTTGCACACCGTCCACGGGGGGTACGGGTCAAAAAGCCCATCTGCATCAGGTAAGGCTCGCACACGTCTTCCAGGGTTACGGATTCCTCTCCCAAGGCCGCCGCCAGCGTTTCCAGGCCCACCGGCCCACCGCCGTACAGTTCAATGATGGCACGAAGCATACTCCGGTCCATCTCATCCAGTCCCAGATGGTCAATGTCCATCCGGTTCAAGGCCAGCTGGGCTGTCTCCTTGTCGATGGTTCCGTCCGCCAGCACCGCCGCAAAATCCCGCACCCGTTTGAGCATACGGTTTGCCACACGGGGGGTACCACGGCTACATTTTGCCAGCTCATAAGCACCTTCCTCGGTGCAGGGCTGACCCAAAATGTTGGCAGAACGCAGGATAATTCCCTGAAGCTCCGCCGGGCTGTACAGTTCCAATTTAAGCAACACACCAAAACGATCCCGCAACGGGCCGGTAATCTGGCCTGCACGGGTGGTGGCTCCAATCAGGGTAAACCGGGGCAGGTTGATACGGATGCTCTGGGCGCTTGGGCCTTTGCCAATCATAATATCCAGCGCATAATCTTCCAGCGCGGGATACAGCACCTCTTCCACCTGACGGGAAAGGCGGTGAATCTCGTCAATAAACAGCACATCGCCTTCCTGTAAGTTGGTAAGCAAAGCCGCTAAATCGCCGGGCTTTTCGATGGCAGGGCCGCTCGTAATGCGAATCTGAACCCCCATCTCCTGCGCCACAATGCCAGCCAGCGTGGTTTTACCCAATCCCGGCGGGCCATACAGCAGGATATGGTCCATAGGCTCTCCCCGTCGTTTGGCCGCTTCCAGATAGATACGCAGATTTTCCTTTACCTTTTCCTGTCCCACATATTCTTCCAAGGTTTTGGGGCGCAGGTTCAGTTCCTCACCCTCTCCCTGGTTCATCTCCGGGCTAACCAGCCGGGTGCCGAACTCGTATTCTTCCACCTGTTACCTTCCTTTCGCCATACTGCGCAATGCAATCTTGATGATTTCTTCCACTGGCAGGGTTTCATCCGCTTTGGATACCGCCGCGGCGGCCTCGCTGGGGCTATATCCCAGGCTGCTCAAGGCGGCAATGGCCTGGGTCATGTTGCTGGATGCGCCGGGAACCTGTCCCACATCCCCAAAGCCGATGCCCTCTGCAAGACCCTTACTTACCTTATCTTTCAGTTCCAGTGTGATACGCTGGGCAAGCTTTGGACCTACCCCATTGGCCGCTGTAAATGCCTTGTGGTCCCCCGCAGAAATTGCCAGGGTGATTTTTTCCGGAGTGAGTACATTCAGAATGGCAATGCCAACCTTCGGCCCTACACCAGATACCCCTGTAAGAAGCTTAAAGCAGGCCTTTTGTTCCTCGCTGTCAAATCCGTACAGAGTCACGTCATTTTCGGTAACGTGCATTTCGGTGAACAAGGTAGCCTGCTGTCCCACCGCTGGCAGGGCGGATGCCACCGAGGAGGGCACCAGCATCTGGTATCCCACTCCACCGCAGGAAATCACCACAAGATCCAGCGTTTTCTTTATCACTGTTCCATTCAAACAATAAATCATACCTTCGCCTCCAAGCCCCGTGTTCCAAGTGGTTTAACGAACCGGTGTTTGAAACAACCGGCTTCGACTGCAATGGCAATGGGCAATCGCCATGGCAAGTGCGTCCGCAGTATCGTCCGGTTTTGGCACTTTTTCCAGTTTCAGCATCATGCGGGTCATCTCCTGCATCTGCTTTTTCACTGCCTTGCCATAGCCTGTCACCGCCTGCTTCACCTGCATCGGGGTATATTCATAAATAGGAACGCCGCATTTTGCCGCCGCAAGCAGAATCACACCACGGGCTTCCGCCACGCCAATGACGGTGGTCTGGTTGTGCTGATAAAACAACTGCTCGATGCTGAGGGCCTCTGGCTGATAGGTTTTCATAACCTCCAACACCCCTTCATACACCCGATCCAATCGCTGTTCAAAAGGCACGCCCGCCTGGGTTGTTACCGCACCAAAAGCCACGGGAGTAAACCGGTTTCCCACATATTCCACAACGCCCCAGCCCACAATGGCATAGCCGGGGTCAATGCCTAACACTCGCATAGTTGCACCTCTCCATATTAACTAGGATAGTATACTATATTTCCGTCAAAATAGCAAACTCTATGCAGTTTTGCCATATAGAAATAGGCACCCACCCTCTGCCTTTACGACAAGGGGTGGATGCCTGTTTTATTTGTATCTTGTTACAGCCACTTATTCCAGCGTGCCAGCACAATGGCTGCCACCGTGGCAAGGCTGGCGATTCCCAGTACAATCAGGAATCCAAAGGGATTGCTCTCAAAGGGTACAGGTACGTTCATGCCCCACAAACTGGACACAATGGTGGGTACGGTGAGGATAATTGTCACCGCAGCCAACAGTTTCATAACGATGTTCAGATTGTTGGAAATCACCGATGCAAAAGCATCCATGGTGCCGGACAAGATGTCCCGGTAGATGCTGCTCATCTCCATGGCCTGCTTGTTTTCAATGATAACATCCTCCAGAAGGTCGGTGTCCTCCGGGAAGTCCCGCACAAAATCCATGCGCAGCAGTTTTTCCAGCACGATTTCGTTGCCTTTCAGCGAGGTGGAAAAGTACACAAGGCTCTTTTCCAGGCCCAGCATCTGAATCAGCTCTTTGTTCTTCATGCTGATGTGCAACTCGTTTTCCACACGAGTGCTGGCCTTGTCCACCTGGCGCAGGTAGAACAAAAACAGGCTTGCATTCCGGTAGAGCATCTGGAGTGCCATCCGTTTGCGCTTTTTGGTACTGCATGCCTTCACCAGCCCCTCCATAAAGGCACGGGGCAGTGCGGTATCTTTCAGGCAAACGGTGATGATGTTCTCCTCGGTGATGATGATGCCAAAAGGCAAGGTGGAGTAGACAAAACTTCTGCCCTCGGTTTCCACGGTGGGGGTATCCACCACAATCAGGGTATGTCCGTTGTCCTCCACCTCAATACGGCTTCGCTCCTCTTCATCCAGCGCCGCCCGCACTAAATCCGGGTCCACATGGAGCTGGGCGCACACACGACCAATCTCCTTCTCGTTGGGGTCGCAAAGGTTAATCCATGCGCCGGGGCAGATTTGGTCCTGTTCCAAAATCCGTCCAGCGTCTGTCAAATAAATACTAATCATTCCACACACCTGCTTTCTGTTGCCAGTCACAGCGGCGCAAACAAACCGCCCGCTCTCACCAGCATCCAGCACACAGGGGGCAGGTTACCAGCAAACAGGGACAGCATGGCCGCTGTATTGTATCAAATTCTGACTACTAGGGTCCGCGTCCATACTTCCATCTCCTTGCAAAATAATTGGGCATTTGCCTTTCATTAGTTTATGCTTGCCAATGGGGGTTTGTCAAGGCAAAATCCCTATAAAAATACGGGTTCTGGCATTTTATGCAAACAAACTGAGTAAATCTCCTTCCCTTTTTGCTGGAACGACCATTTTCTTGGGCCGGAAACAACAAAAAACCGACCGCCTTTTGAAAGACAGTCGGTTACTGGTCACATTGCTTAGCCTACTACATAGACATTTACCTGCTGTACGCCGTTCATCAGCGATTCATCGTAGGTTTCATAGAACAAATCCACGAGGCAGGTTCCATTCATAAGAGCCGTTCCGGTGTCGGTTGCAATGGCATAGCCATACACAAACTTTCCGTCCGGGCTTGCGATATATAATTTTGTTCCGTAAGGAATCAGGTTGGGGTTTACCGCTACGGTGCCGTAACTAAGCCCCAGTCCGGAAGCGCCACGGCCTCTGCTTGCGCTGTAACCGGTGGCTCGACCACTGTAAACCGCTTTATAGCTGGCAGGTACACCATTTGTTACTTCCGGCCCTTCCAAAGGAGAAACCGGTGCGCCGGCCTTATAGGCTTTGATGATGGTATTCTGGGGCGCTACGGTCTGCACCACACTTACCACCTGGCTGGATTCCACCTGGCCATCCACAACCCGCTCCCGGCTGGTGATTTCATTTACACCGTCATGACCATGTTGCAATACCTGGGTGCGGGAAGGATTGCGATAGTAAAGGCTGGTGTACACATATTCGGTTTCGTGGGGAATGCTCTCGTGGGTGATGGTATCCCGGTATTCCACCCGGTGCACCGTTACGGTACGCTCCCCGGTGAGTTCGGTATGCAGACTTGGCTCGGTGTAATCATGTTCGCCCAGTGTAACGCCGCACTCTTCCAGTGCCCGTTCCACCGTACCACCCGCCAGGTTTGCCACAAAGGTCTGGCCGTCTGCATAGATGGTGACTGGCTCTGCCCGCTCGATGCTCAGGCTTGCCAGGTTGCCATTATAGGCAGTAAAATGCACATTGTCATCCTCACCTGCTACAATGCCCGCAAGAGCCATCAGCTCCTCTGGGTCCTGCTTGTAGGTCATCATGGTGTGGCTTGCCCCGTGAGAGTCAGTCACATGCACCAGATGCAAGGATTGAAACATAACGTATAGAGTCACTGACAGGCAGCACAGGGTGACCAGGCAGGCACAAAGCTTCGCCACCGGAAAAGTGGCTTTTTCCTGCGAATGTTCTGTGGGTTTTGTCATAGTATCTCCTTTTTTCCATGTTGTACGGGCGCTGGGGCAAAACAGTCTTGCCCGGCAAAGGGATAAACATGGCATCTTCCTTTGCGCCCTAAATCAAATTTTTGCACCTGCCAGCCCCAGCAAAAAGGCTGAAATTGTTCTGGCCGGTACTTGTGGCATTTTAGCAAACCCCGGCTGGAATCGTCAAACAGCATTCCAAGCCGGTTTTTTGGCATATCTGTTTGAATTCCAGCAAAATCTATTCATGATTTTTTCCAATCTTTCTAAATGGCACTTTTTCGTCTGTTTTCTCTCTTATCCTCATTCTCAAAATCAAAAAGATAAATTTCATAGATGATTGTGCTTATTCGTTTTCTTCCCGTTTTCAGGATTGTCACCCATTTTTATGCTCAATTTTTTTGATTTTACCATTTATTGGATGCCCTTTCAATGGAATTTTTTATTCTATTTCACCGCCTTTTTTACTGCCTTTTTTCATCATAGTCCAGGTATCCACGGATTATTCCTGTCGTATGGCATAAAGTTTTTATAACCCCCCTGCTGACAACCCCATTTTTTCCATATCTACATCCTATAGATAAACTTCTGTTTCTCTGTTTTAACTAAATTCACGATTTTAAAACCAGAATTCTTATGACAGTACACAAAAAG
>JAHLFP010000039.1 GCA_018883715.1 Candidatus Allofournierella pullistercoris
TATCGAGATGGCAACGGCTTCCCTGTCCGACCTGATGAAAGAACACCCGGAACACCGGGCAGAAGCGAAGCAGGATTTACAGCTTTTGAACGCCCAAAAGATAGGGGAACATGAAGCGGAGATTGAAAAAATCAAAAATGTGTTCCTGGCTATCCTGCGGGACATTAAGAAAGACATTGACAACGGGGAACAGCCGGGAGAAGCTGTGACCGCCGCTATGTTCCAAGCCATGCGGGACGCACTGGCGGAACAGAAACAAAAACCACTTTCCATTGACGATGTAACGGCGATGATAGCTGGACAGATCGGACAGCTTACACCGATGGATAAAGAAACTGTTGAAATGTTCCAGCAGTTTGCGAAGAAGATGATTGAGCAGGCAGGAACAAAGTGATAAATTTGAATTGTGAGGGAAAATACAGATGAATCAAGGAAGAATTATTGTGATTACAGGCTCACCGGGGACAGGAAAAACAACAACTGCGTCAATTGTCGCAAAGGAATCAGATATGGATAAATCAGTGCATATGCACACCGATGACTTTTTTCATTACTTAAGCAAAGGCGCAATACCACCACATTTGCCAGAATCCAACGAGCAAAATCTGGTTGTCATTGAAGCCTTTTTAGAAGCTGCAAAGCGATATGCTCGTGGCGGATATGATGTAATTGTAGATGGGATTGTCGGGCCATGGTTTTTGGAGCCATGGAAAGCTCTTGCCCAAGAAGATTACGAGGTACACTATATTGTATTAAGAGCGAGTAAAAAAGAAACTATGAAGCGAGCTGTGGAACGCTCAAAATTAGATAGAAAAACAAATATTGAATTAGTGGAAACAATGTGGGAGCAATTTTCCGGTTTGGGAGTATATGAATCAAATGTCATAGACACAACTACATTCACAATTAAAGATACGGTTTCCGCAATAAAAGAAAGAGTTGCATGTGGGACGTCTTTACTATCTTAGACATTCCCATTTGTCAGGAAGATAGCAAAGCCAGCCGAGCCAGTCAACGGTCAAGATGAACGGCGCATTTCATGCGCCGCCGTTGACAGTCCCGCCCGTCTTTGCTAAAGGGTAATCAAGGCGGGAAAGCCCTAAAATGGCTTCACACCTATTTCAATAATTGGAGGAGATAAAAATGAGATCAGAAAAGGAAGTTTATGATATTGTTTTGAATTTTGCAAAAACAGACAAACGCATTCGCATGGTTACTTTGGAAGGATCTAGAACAAATACAAATATTCCGCCTGATGATTTTCAGGATTTTGATATTACTTTTTTTGTTACGGATATGGACAGCTTCACAAGTGATGATAAATGGCTAGATATATTTGGTGAAAGGTTGATTCTGCAAAAGCCGGAAGATATGGAATTATTTCCAGCTGTAGAAAAGGGATTTTCATATTTAATGCTGTTTACTGATGATGTTAAGATAGATTTAACTTTGCTGCCGCTGGAACTGATAGACGAGTATTTTACATGGGATAAACTGGTAAAGTTACTGTTGGATAAAGACAACCGTATCGTAAAGCCGCCAATACCAACGGATATAGACTACCACTTGCAGAAGCCTACTCAAAGAATGTTTGACGATTGCTGTAATGAATTTTGGAATACTACAACATATGTAGTAAAGGGCTTATGCCGCAAAGAAATTCTTTTTGCTATTGACCATATGAATGATATAGTACGAAAAGAATTGCTTCGCATGATTTCCTGGCTGATTGGTATCAAACAGGGATTTCATTTCAGTTTGGGAAAAAACTATAAATTTATGAAGCAATATGTCCCAGAGGAATTGTGGGAACGACTTATGTCCACTTATAATATGGATTCCTATCCCCATATGTGGGAATCCTTTGAACAATGTATGGCATTGTTCCGGGAGGTTTCGTCAGAAGTGGCATGCCAGTTGGATTACCAGTATCCACTATATGATGAAAAAATCAGTAATTATGTGATTCGGCAAAAGAAAAAATATGGCATTGAAGATGATAACAAATAAAATTTTTTCAATCGAAAAAATTTATTTTGATTATTCAATTTTGAAAAACTGAATACCTCAAAATCAGAAAGAGAGCGGCCAAGCACTTTGAGGGATTGGCCGCCTTGTCCACCCATCCAGCGGGACAGCGGGCGGAGGTCAAGGCCGGGTGTAAACCCGTTCATTTCAGCCTTGACGGTTGCCCGTTGTCCTGCTACTTTTCCGGGAGTGTGGCCACAACTTCGGGACACTTTGTCCACAAGTTGGAGCGTAGGACGAGGAACTGGGGCTTTCATATACGCCCTGTCTGCTGATGAGTCCAGACCTGCGCTTGCGGCTCCACGCCACGCAAGCACAGCCCCATTTTCCTGCCGCTTCAAATGCCCTTGCCCTCCCCGGCGGCAACGGCATTTTCACGGCAACGCCGACAGAGCGTATAACACACTACACTTTGCTTCGCAAAGCCGTGTGCCAAATGGGGGCCTTGCCCCCTTTGGAAACCCCCGCAACAAACAGGTGCTATGCACCCAGCCGGGAGCATAGCGCCGTTTGTTGTCAGCAGCCCGTTTCACGGTCTGCGTGTAGTTCCTTGTAAACTGACCTAAAACAAGGTATAATACCCGCTTATTCCGCAGGCAGGTTGGGTCTGTCCTGGTCGCCGTCTGCTTTAAACAGTACAAACTGTTCCGGCTGGTTTGTGAAATAGTAATATTCCGTGTTTTCCAGCAGGGGTGGATTTAAATAGTTGGGCAGGATATTGGGGCAGTCCTCTCGGCGGGGAGAAAAACCGGCCTGAGTGAAAATCTCTTCCGGGATGCCAGCACAGTAGCAGTCCAGGTATTCCGCTCCGCTTTCCACCAAAAGGGAATCCAATGCCTTGCCTAGGCGGGGCAAAATCTCATCCGCACCGATGAAATCCACCATCCGCAGGGCAGTGCCCTGTCCGCTGTCCGCCAGACGCAGGACAACATAGGCAAGCAGTTTGCCCTCCTGTCGGGCGGCATAAACTTGATAGCTTTGGTGGGGGAAGGCGAAATAGCGGCGGCAGAGATACCAGGTGTCCTTCCTTGGGGTATGGGGGGTAGCAGGAAGCCCTAGTTCTTCCAGTTGGTTAGGAGAAGATACAGGCTCTAAACCAAGGTCGCCCGCAACCGGAAGGATGGTGGCATCCTGCACCTGAGCCAGACGGTAGGATACCTGTCCGTTCAAACGGTAGTAGTGAGGCAGACGCTCGGCACTCCAGCCAAGAAAGTGATACAAGGCCATGGTTTTGTGGCGGATGTTGTTACAGGCCACCAACTTGGCACCCGTTAGCCCCGGCAGGGCATTCATCAGCTCCAGCCCCACACCGTTTGAGCCTTTTTTTGCCACCCACACCGACACCCAGATGTCGCTCTGGGTCTCCTTGCTGGCACGGATGTACCCGGCAACCGCAAGATATTCACCCGCTTGTTCCGCTACTGCAAATTGCAGAGCGTTAGCGGTGGGGCGATAGTAAAAATCAAAGTATTCCCGGCGGTTGATAAGGGGCAGTTTCCAGTCAAAATGAGTGTTTACAAAATCAATGATGGTCTGGGCTTCCTGTGGCTGGGCCAGACGAAACACAGTTTCGCTCATAAAGCGCTTCCTCCCGTGATGGGAAGGGTTACGCCAGTGATAAAGCGGGCTTCCTCACTGAGCAAAAAGGCCATGGCCGGGACAACATCCTCCACCGTTGCATTGCGTCCCATGGGATTTGCTTCTGCGCTGGCCTGGACAATCAAATCGCTGGTATCCGCCAAAAATTTGGTTTCCATCATGCTGGGTGCCACACAGTTCACGGTGACACCAAAGCTGGCATAATCGGCGGCAAGGCTTTTTGCCAGCCCTTCCAGTGCGCTTTTCACCATGATGTAGGCGGCGGTGTTTTTGGGGGGCATGCCCAGCAGGTAGCTTGTGAGCATGAACAGTACCCGTCCATACCGAGCCTTTGCCATGGCGGGAAGAAATGCCTTGGAGAGTGTCACTGCACTGCGCACCTGTACCGACAAATCCTGCTCAAAGCGTTCTTCATCGAATTTTTTGAACTTGGTATTCACCACCCGCAGGGCAGGCAGGTGGATGAAATGGGTGGGGGCGGGATGGTTTGCCTGCACATCCTGTACAAAGGCATCCAGTGCTTGCTGGCTTGTCAAATCCACCGAGTATGTACGGATGGCGCCGGGGTATTTCTGGCACAAAACTCCTAGCCCTTTTAAATCATTGGCGCCTTGGGCGATGAATACATCCCCCGGCTGGTACAGTCGGTCAATCAAAGCGCAACCTACATCGCTGGATGCGCCGGTAATCAAATATACGTTTCCCATAATGTCCTCCCTATTTATGACCAGGGTCATTTTGCCACGCCGGCCTTGATGACGCCCCGTGTAACTTTTACGCCGTCCTGGTTGGTGATGGTTGCTTTAATGGTGATTTCCCGGAAGGTTTCGTTTACCTCGGATACCTTGCCGGAAATGGTCAGGGTGTCGCCCACAAAGATGGGTTTGGAAAACTTGCTCTCCACGCTGTGAAGCAGGCAATGCTCGCCGGGCAGATGCACCCCAGCCAGGGTGGAAAAGAAGCTGGCACCCAGCATGCCATACACCACGGGGGCGGCATAGCCCCGCTGTGCGGCATAGGCGGCATCCATGTGAATGGGACTACAATCTCCGGTAATGGCATGGAACTGGTCCATCATCTCCTGGGTAATGGTAACGGTGAAGGAATGGGTCAGGCCGGGCTGAATATCAGCCAATGTGTAGTGATTCATGGCGGGAAAGCCTCCTTTATAATCTGAACAAAAAAGGACCAGACCCGAAGGTCTGATCCACGCAGGATGGGTGGAAAGGGGAGATTTAAGCGGTGAGACGCTCAATCAAATCCAGCAAATCGCCCACATTTTCCAGTCCACGCACGTCGTCCAGCTTGAACTTCAGGCCGAACTTCTTTTCCATGGCGGTGAGCAGGTTAATCTGCTCCAGACTGTCCCAATCCTCAATGTCCTCGGCACAGGTCTGGCGGGTAATCACCAGTTCCTCGTCGTCAAAGTTGTCCCGGAAAATCTCCTGTACAGCGTCAAAAATGCTCTGCTGATCCATACTGATAAACTCCTTATGAAACAATTTCAATATCCATCACATTGCACATGGGGGTGTAATCATCCAGCCCAGTGAAGGTAAAGGTCAGGTTGCCTTGGTCGTCCTCGGCAGTCTTTTCAAAACCGATTGTACCATAAAAATCCCGAACGAGCAAATTTTTTGCGGTGGGGTAGTAGTGGCCCACAATGGTTTTAATGCCCATGGCCTTGGCACGGCGCACCAGTTCATCAAACATGGCATATTCCAGCTGACGCTTAAAGGTGCGACAGCTCATAATCCACAGGTCGATGTCCAGCGTTTGGGCATCGGTACGGTGGGCAATTAAGGCAGTTACCAGACCGTTGTCGCCGAATTTATCCTCCAGCCGTCCGTACAGGGTCAGATAGGAATCATCCTCCATCAAGGCGGAAACCTCTGCGGCGGTGTAACGGCGGGTAGTCAGGTTAAACTGATTGGTTTTGTTAATCAGCTGGGTGATTCGCTCCGCATGGGGAGCATCAAACTTGCCAATCTGGCAGTGCATATCCAGACTTTTCAGATAATCGTCGTAGCTTGCAAAGGAGGCTTCCAGTTGGGTGCGCTGGATGTTTTCCTTGTACATGGCATTGCGGCGAGCATCGTCTGCGGAAAGATTCGTCACCTCAAAATAGCCATTGCGGTCCAGTGCAGCGATGTAATCTTCCGGGCAGGTCAGCTCCGGCACTGCCACGTTGGGCAGGTACTGGCGGACAATCTCTCGCTCGGCAGGGTTGTCGTCCACAAACACAAAGCTGTCCGCAAGGATGTTCAGTTCCTGTGCCATGGCGGCGATGTTTTGAGACTTTGGCTCCCAGTTTGCTTTAAAGCAAATAAAGTCATCCCGGCGCAGTACGCTGTCCGTACGGGCAAGGCCGCTGAGTGCGGCGGCTTCCTCGTTTTTACTGCATACGTTCAGCAGAACACCCAGCTGGGACAGTGCTTTCAGATAGGTTTGGAACTCGGTATAAGCCATACCAGCAGGAGTTTCGTTGCCCAAAACCAGTCCCTCTGCGCCGTCGTCGCCCACGATGCCGCCCCAAAGGGTGTTGTCCAAGTCCAGTGCAAGGGCTTTCTTGTTTTTGCCAAAGATGCTCTTCACGATGTTCGCAATGCTTTGGCACAGATAGGGGATACAGTCCAGGCTGACCGCATATTTGTAAGCGTACCAGGCGGTTTGACTGCTGAACCGCTCCATGCCGTGCACCGCTTGCAGGTAGGCCAGGTCGTTCAGGTACAGGTTGGGAGAGTTTTCCACCAAGGAAGCCAGCTGTTGGTTGAGACTGCGGACAAAGTGAACTCTGCCGTGGAAATCACTGCCTTCCCGGTTGCCCATCAGACGGTAGACTGGCAAATCAAAGTTGTTGACAACCACCGGACAGTTCAGCCCCAAAGCGGCACGGAAAGCCTGCTCAAACCGGCTGTATTCAGCGGAAAGTTTTTGCTGGACCATGGTGGTATCATCGGACAGCTCCGGCCACAGCTTGATGTTGCGACAGCTGGTGTGGATGTACACCACATCCGGCGCAAAGGCGGTCAGAGAGCCGTCGTCAAATACCAGGTTTTCATAAAACAGGCCGTAGCCTCCTTCATAAAAGGTGGGTTTAATGCCATGGGACAGCAGAAACAGCTCCAGAATGTTCTTGATTTCTCCGATGGTACTGCCGCTGAGCAGAGCAATTTTTTTCTCAATTAGACCCGGCTGTTCAAGCAATTTGCGCTTCAAACTGCGCTTTTTTTGCAGGATATAGCCAGTGTCCAGCGGATAGGCAAACGGATTCACAGCGAAAACCTCCTAAAAGCCCACAGAAGTCATTCTGCCGGCTGTTTTGCATCTTCAAGTCCCAAGCGAGGGACATAATTTGCCTTTATTATACTATAAAATGTGTCTATCCGCAACGCATCACCAGCCAAAATCCTCCAAAAGCCGATGCAGTTCCTCCTCCGTCTCCACCGGGATGCCTTTTTGCAGATGGAGCACGTCGCTTTCCGGCAGAAGATGGGTGTAAACCTCATAAACTTCAAGGGGCTGGGTGCCGTCCATCTCATACACTGCCAGCTTGCCCTTGTAATCCCGCAGGATGTAAGCGTAATCATGGGAGTTTGAGGGCCAGAACAGGGTGAATACCACACACAGCGCAAAGCTTAAGACGCAAAGGCTGATTAAAACATAAGGCCAGACGTTTCTTTTTGGTGCCATAACCATTCCTCCGTTTTCTGGTTAGTATGTACCCTTTGCAGAACCCTTAAACATGGCAAGGAAAGAAGCTGTTTTTCCACTGTATGCAGGGGTGGGTAAAAGGGGGAATCTCTGCTTGCAAAGCGTAGGCAAAGCACTTGACAAGCGCCCTCAAAGGGCATACAATTTAAGTACAAAGACAAGCTTTTTTGATGAAATTCGGCTTTGTCTGGACAAGCAAAAAGGATTTGAGGAATATATGGCATGAAGGCAAGCAAAACCAAGCAGGTAGCACTGTCCGGGTTGCTTTTTGCACTGGCAATCGTGCTGTCCATTGTGGAATCTATGGTGGCACCCTTGCTGGGACTGCCGCCCTTTGTGAAAATCGGACTAGCCAACATCGTGGTGATGTACGCCCTGTTTTTTATGGGACTGCGACAGGCGTTGTTCCTGGCAATTTTGAAGGCGCTGTTTGTGCTCTTGACCCGTGGAGTGGTGGCTGGCTGGCTGTCCCTGTGCGGAGGGCTGACCTCCCTGCTGGTGATGTGGCTGTTGCACCGGCTGTTTAAAAAGAAAGTCACCTATTTTATTCTTTCGGTATGTGGAGCGCTGGGCCACAACGTGGGCCAGCTGGTGGCTGCCAGCTTTGTGCTGGGGGATGTGCTGGCCATGGCATACGCCCCCATTTTGCTGATTTTTGGGCTGGTGATGGGCTTTGTTACAAGCTCTGGTTTAACCGCTTTGCTGGGTCGATTGAAGCATGCAGGACTGGGCGATTTTAACACGGAACAGGAAGAAAATTGAACAAGAATTTTACCAAAACCTATTGACGAAACAACACTGAAGTGCTATACTTCAATCATAACTGATAAGGATTCCTATTTTCAATTCGTTGAATTTGGAATACATAGAAATGAAACATGGAGGATACTACTATGACTAAGTTTGTATGCACCGTATGTGGTTACATTGCTGAAGGCGCAGCTCCCGAGTTCTGCCCCGTTTGCAAGGCTCCCAAGGACAAGTTTGTTGAGCAGACCGAGAACAGCTACGTGACCGAGCACGTGGTTGGCATCGCTAAGGAAGGCGTACCCGAGGAAATCATCGAGGGCCTGCGCATGAACTTCAACGGCGAGTGCACTGAGGTTGGCATGTACCTGGCTATGAGCCGTGTAGCTGACCGTGAAGGCTACCCCGAAATCGCTGAGGCTTGGAAGCGTTACGCTTTCGAAGAGGCTGAGCATGCTGCTAAGTTTGCTGAGCTGCTGGGCGAGGTTCTGACCGACAGCACCAAGACCAACCTGCAGATGCGTGTTGACGCTGAGTGCGGCGCTTGCTCCGGCAAGATGGACCTGGCTAAGAAGGCTAAGGAGCTGGGCCTGGATGCTATCCATGACACCGTTCATGAGATGGCTAAGGACGAGGCTCGTCACGGCCGTGGCATGCAGGGCCTGCTGAACCGTTACTTCAAGTAATTCGGTTTATTGAATTGATAAAAAGCACCGAGGAAGATTCCTCGGTGCTTTTTTGTTTGCCTTTGGTGGGTGATGGAGAGTTTAGAAGAAGGGCATTTGCATGTTTGCGGAAAGAACAGGGATGAACGCAAATTAAAAAATTCCAGAAATGTGGGAGCGGGAAAGTGACAGTAATAAAAAACCTCTGCCTGAAACAGGCAGAGGTGAAGTGAAAACAAATTTTACATGCTCTCCAGCATATTCTGGCACAGAACATCCATAGTCTCGCGGTTTTCTTCGCTGACAGAGGAGCGAATTGCAACCATGGGTTCCAGCTGGGTCATGTTCTTCATGGAAGCCAGAGCAGCCTGCATGGACTTGCCACAGGTGGGGGCCCAGGTGCCGTTTTCAATCAGGCCGATGGTACGGTTTTGCAGTCCCAGAGCCTGCATATCGTGTAGCAGGTTATCCATAGCGGGGTAGATGCCGTTGTTGTAGGTGGGGCTTGCGAATACCAGATGGCTGCAACGGAAAATCTCGCTAATCATGTAGGAAACATCGGTCTTGGAGACGTCATATACAGCCACGTTGGTTACGCCCAGCTGACCCAGTCGATGAGCCATGTAGTTGGCGGCGTTCTGGGTGTTGCCGTACATGGAGCCATAGAAGATGGCAACTGCCTTCTCTTCTGCGGTATAGCTGCTCCAGGCGCTGTATTTTTCCAGCAGGTAGTTCAGGTTGGAACGCCAGATGATGCCGTGCAGGGGGCAGATGGTCTTGATGGTAAGGCCGGACAGCTTTTTCAGAGCGGCCTGTACCTGAAGGCCGTATTTGCCCACAATGTTGCCGTAATAGCGGCGGCCTTCTGCCAGCCACTGCTTGGCCAAATCCAGCTCGTCGTCAAAGATAGCACCATCCAAAGCGCCAAAGCTGCCGAAAGCATCGGCAGAGAACAGGGTGCCAGTGGTCTGCTCGTAGGAAAGCATAACCTCAGGCCAGTGAACCATGGGTGCCATGAAGAATTGCAGGGTGTGCTTACCCAGGGTCAGGGTATCGCCCTCTTTTACCACCAGGGTTCGCTCGGTCAAATCCATATCACGATGGAACTGCTTCAAGATGGTAAAGGTTTTTGCATTGCCCACCAGAACCATGTTGGGGAAGCGATAGAACAAATCCTGGATGGTGGCGCAGTGATCCGGCTCCATATGATTGAGAATCAGGTAATCCAGAGGCCGACCATTCAGGCCATGGGAAAGATTTTCCATAAACTGGTGACTGATAGAAGAATCAACCGTATCCAGAACGGCAGTTTTTTCATCCAAAATCAGGTACGAGTTGTAGGATACGCCCTGAGGGATGGGGAAAAGGTTTTCAAACAGCGAAAGCCGACGGTCGCTGCCACCGATCCACATAAGACTGTCGCTGATAGAACGGACACAATGCATACTGATATGCTCCTCTCTTGATTTGAAAAAATCGCCTGTTATAAAAATACTATGATTACACGCAAAACGCAAGAAAAACCTTCTGTATCTGCATCGTTTTACAAAAAAGACGCAATACACAGAAGGTTTGGCACAAAGAATTGTGCTCACAGGTGGCTTATACGATAAGCAAACTGCCTTTGTTGTTCTTTTTGACGGTATACAAGGCTTCGTCCGCCTGCTTATTCAGCTGAAGGTACTCCACTGGTCGGTTGTAGTTGAATGCAACGCCAATGCTGTAAGAAATTTGGATGTCATATCCATCAAGATGGACGGGCGCAAAGGTGAGAGCCCGAATACGGCTCAGCACTTCTTTTGCTTCCTTGTCGGTGTAGTCCACCAAAAGGATTAGAAATTCGTCTCCACCAAACCGGCACAGATAGTCCCGTTCGCTGAGAACAGTAGCCAGCTGGCGAGCGGTGCGTTTCAGTATCAAATCTCCGGTGTGATGGCCGTAGGTATCGTTGATACGCTTGAAGTTATCCACGTCCAGGATGCCCAAATGAAGCGGGGCATGGGGTGCGTGTTCCACCACCTTGTTGTAGTACCGTTCAAACATGGTACGGCTGGGGAAGCTGGTGAGCACATCCCCCTGGGGCAGTAAATCCATGCTTACATGCATATAGTGCAGGGCATTGGTTTTGGGGTCGTGAATGGGGATAATCCGGTTCCGGTCGTGGTTCACATACCGGCCATTCTTTTGCAGCTGGGTTTCGTACTCGAAAATTTCTTCTTTTTCAAGCTTTTGCCGCATGGCATACAGGTCGTCTGGATGCACCAGTGGCTCAATCATCTCAAACAGGTTGGTGCACTTTGGGTCAAAGTGGTCCGGAAGCAGGGCCGGATTGTTTTTAAACAAAATTTGGCCATCGCTGTCCGAGATAATGATTTTATCCGGCACATGGTGGAGATACAAGCTCAGCTTATTGCGCTCGTACTCTATGCTCTTCATGGCACTTACATCCATGATGGTCACATACCAGCAGTTGTTCTCTGCATCGTAATGAGCCGTATCATGGATGTGCAGAATCCGTCCATCCTTATGGCGCATCTGAAATTCATAGTCCAGTGGGACGTTCTCTTGAATGGCCCGAGCGACCTTCACCAAAATTTTGCTCACGTCCGAAATAACCAGTGAGGCAAATTTGTCCTGAAACAGGGTGGAGATTTCCTCCCGTGTATAGCCTACAATGGAGTAAAAATAATCGTTGGCATACAAAATGGTGGAGCCGGCATCATTCTTGCAGTATAGAACGCCGGCATGGATTTTATTCAAGATATGTTTTTCCTGCTCACCAAGAGCAATAATATTCATCATGCAACCTCCTAACCCCAGTAAAAGCCAGTGAAATCGGGGCTCTGCAAGTTTATTGTAACATAAATCATAAGGTAAAGGCAATGCAAAACAGAAAATAGCGATAGCTGGAATTATTTGCAAAAGAGTGTTATATCCTATATCTCATTATAATGTGAAACCATCCCTTGTGTCAAATAAAATAATCTTAAAAGATACTATACTATCGTAATTGATAATGCAATCTGGGGCATTGTGAAGTATCATGCAAAGAAAGGGAGGCTGTGTATGATAAGCGAGCGCATCAAGTGCCTGCGGGAACAATGTGGCATGACACAAGCCCAGTTAGCCAAGCAATTGGGGTTGAGCCGTTCAGGGGTAAATGCCTGGGAGATGGGCATTAGTGTACCGTCGGTAAGCTATCTGGTTGAGCTGGCGGAGGTATTTCAAGTAACAACGGATTACCTACTGGAGCGTACCCATCAGGAAATGGTGGATATCAGCGGTCTGGATGAGGAGGAAAAGCAGCTGGTGTATCAGTTGCTGGCCTGTCTGAAAAAAAGACAGTTGATACCAAATGAATCAGAATCTGTCTCTTATACACATCTGACGCTGCCGACGATAGTAACG
>JAHLFP010000040.1 GCA_018883715.1 Candidatus Allofournierella pullistercoris
CGAACAGGCTGACCGTCCTTCACCAGCTTTACCAGCTGCATGAGGATAACTTCCAGGTTTTCGCCGTTCAGGCCCACAGCGTCCATGGCGCCCTTCATACGGGCCACATGACCATGGTGGTCGGCACCCCAGATGTCAATGGCCTTATCAAAACCACGCGCGGCCAGCTTGTTGTAGTGGTAAGCAATGTCGGCGGCAAAGTAGGTGGGGATGCCGTTGGCACGCACCAGAACCTCGTCTTTGGCCTCGTCCTCGTCCTTGCGCTTGTTGGCAGTGCCATATTTTTGACTGAACTGGGCGCTCTTGTACATGATGGCGCCGTCCTCTGCCCGGTAGCAAGCACCGCTTTCCAGCAGCTTGTCCACTACCTCCTGGACAGCACCGGAATCGTGCAGGGTGCTTTCCCGGAACCATACATCGTAATGGATGCGGTATTTGGCAAGGTCACGCTCTAGACCTTCCACGTTTTTGGGCAGACCGTAGGCAATCAAAGCCTGGCTTCGGGTGGCTTCGTCCACGTTCAGATAGCGGTCGCCTTCCAGCTGGACAAACTCCTGAGCCAGAACCTTAATATCTTCACCCTGATAGCCATCTTCCGGGAAGGGTACAGCGTCCTCGCCCAGGAAGTGCTGCTGATAACGGGCGGATAGACTTTTACCAAACTTCTGAATCTGGTTGCCTGCGTCGTTGACGTAGAATTCACGGGTCACGTCATAACCAGCCCAGTCCATAACAGCGGCCAGACAGTCACCCAGTGCGCCACCACGGGCGTTGCCCAGGTGCATGGGGCCGGTGGGGTTGGCGGACACGAACTCCACATTGATTTTCTTGTTTTCACCAAACTGGGTGCGTCCAAACTGGTTGTTTTCGGTGGCGGCTACCACCACATCGGTGAACCAGCTGGGGGAGAAGAACAGGTTGATAAAGCCGGGGCCTGCAATCTCCACCCGCTGGAAGATGGTGTCCTCCAGGCTAGGCATATGGGCAAGCAGAGCCTCTGCAATCTGGCGGGGGGCTTTCTGGAAGATGCGGGCACCTGCCATGGCCAGGTTGCTGGCCACGTCGCCGTTTTTCACGTCTGCGGGGATTTCCACGATAAAGTCGGGCAAATCAACGCTGGGCAGTGCACCCGCCTGGATGGCGGCTTCTGCGGCTTGGGTCAAAAGGGCACGGGCTTTGTCCAGCGCGATTTGACGAGGGTTGTAGTTTTGGTACATCTGATTCATAGTGCTTGTAACGATCCTTTCTTTTTGGTTCAAGGGGTCAAAAAGGGGGCTTGTGTGTTCTTAAGCCACCCGCTTTACAATGATTTGAACGTGGTTGCTGCTGAGAACCTTGTCCTGGTCTGCATCCAGCGTATAGGTGAATTCCAGCTCACCGCCATCCTGGCCAAGCTGGCTTTGGATGCTGTCCGCCGCCACACCCAAGGTGATGGAGCCATGCCCGGTTTCATAGTGGCAGACGTGGCGTACCCCTTTCTCAATGACCAGCTGGCTGGAAGCGGCACCAAAGCGAATCATGGTGACACGGCTTCCGTCCAGGGCGGCCTTGATGGTGGTGGTACAGCCGGCATAGCCGGTGGTTTCGGTTTCTTTATAAGTTATAAAGTAGTGATTGCCCCGCTGGACAAAACTGCCATGGGTCATTAGTTCGATCTCGTCCCGTTCTCCCTGCTGGTCCATCCGGCCTTTGATGCAGATAAGAAAATCCTCATTCATGGGCAAGACTCCTTTTAAAAGTTTTCGATGGCGATTTGGGTGGCTTTTTCGGTGCTGTGCGGGCCAACAAACAGTTGTACTGCCGCATCAAAGCTTTCCCCGGTATCGCTTACATAATACTCGGTGCTTCCGCTTTCCCGCTGAGCCAGTCGGCCTTGCTGTTCCAGCAGTTGCTGGGTGCGCACGGCGGCCTCCCGTCCTGCGTCAATCAGGGTGACACCCGGCCCCATCACCTTGCCAATAATGTGGGCAATCAGGGGATAGTGGGTACAGCCCAGAATCAGGGTGTCCACCTCCAGCTGGCGGATGGGTTCCAGATACTCCTGGGCGATGGCGGTAGTGATGGGGTCATCTGCCCCCACATAGCCGTTTTCCACCAAAGGCACAAACATGGGACAGCTTTTGGTGAACACCTGGGCATCCGGCAGGATGCTCTGAATCTGCTGGCGGTAGCTGTCACTTCGGATGGTGGCGGGGGTGGCAATTACCCCAATGCGTCCGTTCCGGGTGGCGGCTACGGCGGCGGTGCAGGCGGCCTGTACCACCCCCACATAGGGCACGGGAAGTGTCTGGGTAAAGGTGGCGGGCAGGATGCTGCTCACTGTGCCACAGGCCGCAAGGATAAACTTCACATCCTTGCTTAAAAGAAAGCGGATGTCCTGTTTTGCGTACTGGGTGATGATTTCCGGACTGCGTGTGCCGTAGGGAACCCGTCCGGTATCCCCAAAGTAGATGATGGACTCGTGGGGCATAAGCCGCTGAAGCTGCCGCACAGCGGTCAGTCCTCCTGCGCCGGAGTCAAACACACCAATGGGACGGTTATCCATGGCGTTCCTCCCTGCGCTCCAAAGCAAGCGCAATCAGTTCATCCAGCAGGCGGGGCAGGGGCAGGCCGTCTGCCTCCATAAGCTGGGGGTACATACTGATGGAGGTAAAGCCGGGGAAGGTGTTAATCTCGTTCAGCAACACTGCACCGTCCTTCTGGCGGACAAAGAAGTCCACACGGGACAGTCCGGTACAGCCCAGTGCCAGATAGGCTTTTTCTGCCAGCTGGCGTACCTGCTCCAGCTTTTGGGGTTCCAGCCGGGCGGGAATCAGGGTACTGCTGTTGCCAAGGACATATTTGTCCTCGTAAGTGTAGAAGCTTTCGCTGGCCAGAATCTCTCCCGGCAGGGTGGAGTGGGCCTGGTCGTTGCCCAGTACGGCGCACTCGATTTCCTGTCCCTGCACAAATTCCTCAAATACCACCTTGTCGTCCTCTTTCAAGGCGGTCTGGATGGCTTGCTGGAGTTCCTGGGCGTTTTCCGCCTTGCTGATGCCCACGCTGGAGCCAGCGTTTGCCGGCTTTACAAAAATGGGATAGCCCAGTTTTTGCGCCAAGGATTGCTCCAAACTGGCAAAATCTGCACACCGACTGCGATTTGCCCAGCTCCAGGCACAGCGGGGAATCCCGGCGGCATCCATAAGCGTATTGGCGATGACCTTGTCCATGCAGGCGGCACTGGCCATGACACCACAGCCCACATAGGCAATTCCAGCCAGTTCCAGCAGTCCCTGCATGGTGCCGTCCTCCCCGTTTTTGCCATGCAAAACCGGAATGGCCACGTCAATGGGCAGGGTGGTGCGGGCATCATCCAACAGCATCAGCCCGCCACAGGTTCGGTCGGGGGAAATCAGGCAGGGGACACAGTCTGGCTGGCGGTGCCAGGTGTCATCCACCATCAGCTGGGTGGGGCCGGGGTAGTACAGCCAGTGTCCCGCCCGGGTAATGCCTACCTTATATATCTCATAACGATGGGGGTTCAGGTGGTCTGCAATGGTTTTGGCGGACTTACAGCTGATTTCGTGCTCGCTGGAAACACCGCCAAACAGCAGTACAACATTCAGTTTTTTCATACCTGTAACAGGTCCTTTCTGGCAAAGTTAAAGGGTCATACTCCAAAGGAGCACCCGGTTGTATCACATAGATACTCTCATAGTACCATAAAAATGAATAAATAGCTATAAAAAACGCGAGGCAACAGCCATCTGTTTGAAATGTTGGCATAAAAGGAGAAAAAGCCTTGACGCTGGCCTGGGTTTGTGGTATAGTGAATTCACCTCTTCTTGTAGGTTTATTTTTTGTGCCTATTTTTGGCACAGCCTGCAACTCGAGGGAGGCTAAACAAACCGTTAAATGGAGGTGCCGAAGACAATGAGAGTGAAAATCACCCTGGCCTGCACTGAGTGCAAACAGCGTAACTACAACACCATGAAGAACAAGAAGAACAGCCCTGACCGGCTGGAGATGAAGAAGTATTGCCGTTTCTGCAAGAAGCATACTCTCCACCGCGAGACCAAGTAAGAAAGGCGGGAATACCATGGCTGACACTACCACCAAGAAGCCCGGTTTTTTTGCAAAGGTCAAACAAGCGTTCCAGGGCGTGGGAAAATTTTTCCGCGAAACCCGAAGCGAACTGAAAAAGGTGGTTTGGCCTTCTAAGAGCCAGATCATCAATAACAGCGTTGTGGTGCTGGTGGTCGTCCTCGTGGCGTCCCTGTTCATCCTGCTGTTGGATGTGCTGTTCGGCGGCATTCTTCGCTTTGTACTGGACGCAGCTGCGGGTCTGTAACCCAAGGCGGCATCAATTCTGGAAAAGCGGAGGGAAACCGTAATGGCTGAACAGGCAATGTGGTATGTAGTTCATACCTATTCTGGTTATGAGAATAAGGTGGCTCAAAACCTTGAAACCATCGTGGAGAACCGTCGCTTACAGGATCTCATTCACGAGGTGAAGGTGCCCATCGAAATGGTGCCTGAAATCAAGGATGGCAAGGAAAAAATGGTAGAGCGCAAGCTCTTCCCCGGTTATGTACTGGTCAAGATGGTTATGACCGACGAAAGCTGGTACATCGTGCGCAACTGCCGCGGTGTGACAGGATTTGTTGGCCCGTCTTCCAAGCCGGTGCCTTTGACTCAGGCCGAGGTTGACGCCCTGGGCGTCGAAACCACCACCGAGCCTACGGTGGACTATGAAGTAGGCGACAATGTGGAAATTACCGCAGGACCCTTGGAAGGCTTTGTGGGCGTGGTGGAAACCATCGACATGGAGCAGCGCAAGGTGCATGTAAAAGTTTCCATGTTTGGGCGTGAAACGCCCGCTGAACTGGAGCTGCATCAGGTAAAACCCCTGTAAGTGGCTCAACGCAATTTTATCCCTTTTTGGTAAGAGCTGCCCCGCTTTGGCAGTTTTTATAGGGCGCCAATCGCCTTGGTGCCCGTGGGAGGGCTGGAAGGACCAGCCCGCTAGCTTACCACAAATTTTGGAGGTGCATTTCAAATGGCGCAAAAAGTAACTGGCTACATTAAGCTGCAGATCCCCGCCGGCAAAGCGACTCCGGCTCCCCCGGTTGGCCCTGCTCTGGGTCAGCACGGCGTGAACATCATGGCGTTCACCAAGGAATTCAACGAGCGTACTCAGAAGGACATCGGTTATGTGATTCCTGTTGTAATCACTGTTTATGCTGACCGTTCCTTCAGCTTCATCACCAAAACTCCTCCGGCCCCTGTGCTGATTAAGAAGGCTTGCGGCATCGAGAGTGGTTCCGGCGTTCCCAACAAGACCAAGGTGGCTTCCATCACCAAGGCTCAGCTGGAAGAAATCGCTAAGACCAAGATGCCCGACCTGAACGCTGCCAACCTGGAGAGCGCTGTCAGCATGATCGCCGGCACCTGCCGCAGCATGGGTGTTACCGTAACCGAGTAATCACCCCGCTGGATTCGTGGGAGGAACTTAAATCCGATCGACCACACAGGAGGAAAAAGTAATGAAACATGGTAAACACTATGTCGACAGCGCAAAGCTGATCGACCGCTCTAAGCTGTATGAGGCCGACGAGGCTCTGGCTCTGTGCTGCCAGACCGCTAAGGCAAAATTCGACGAGACCGTTGAGCTGCATGTTCGTCTGGGCGTTGACAGCCGTCACGCTGACCAGCAGGTTCGCGGCGCTGTTGTGCTGCCTCACGGTACTG
>JAHLFP010000041.1 GCA_018883715.1 Candidatus Allofournierella pullistercoris
TGGTGGATTCGGATGTGCAGACCACGTGGAATGTAATCCCCGCCCTGCCCCACAAGGATGGTACGCTTTTGGAACTGTCCGGCATTCTGGGCATTCTGAACACCTATGATGTTCTGGACTTCAATCTCACCCCCACCGAGGACGGGTACACCTACGAGATTACCCGCCATTATGGGGACGGTTCTAGCCAGAAGATTGTGGTGAATGCAGTCTTCTCTCAGGCAGGGGATGGCGGACAGATTGAGGTTCTATGCGATGGAAAGAAGAAGGAACAGGTGGGAACGGTGGGCACCGAATCTGGCGTGTACGTAGCTCCGGATTTTCTACGTTACGTTCTCCAGATTGACACCGACTACTACCCGGACAGTGGGTTGGTTGTGTTCGTGTCCGACAACTTGGATTTCTTTAGCCCAGAGTTTGCTTGCGTGGATAACCGTGCAAATGTAAATAATTCTGACGATGCTGACAGTACAGTCACTCCCGGAGCGTTAAATGGAACTGATTCGAGCGTTTTGGAGCAATTTTATGGCGAAGACTATGATGAAGGCGAATTGACCGAGGAAACCATCCAGGCATACTACGACTACGCCTACCAGGAAGCCATTGAGGAATACGGCCTCACCGACGAGTATGCTAAAGTGTTTGCGCAGACTATGGTCGATGAACATATCAACAATAGTAAGGAGCGTGCTGAGACTTTAGCCAGACAAGAAGAAATTCAGAAGCAAATAGAGGCTGAACGCGAAGCCGAGCGTCAACAGATTCGTGATGAGTGGAATTCTGAGTATGGAATTGGTGGTTTAACTCTAGATGAGTATTACGAACTTAGTGATGATGAGCAGATAGACTACATGCATAAGGTTGCCGCCTTGAAAGGGGGGCAGGGATGAACTCTTTAGCCAGAGCAATCACCGCTCTTATTCTTAGTGCCGGTATCCTCTTTAGCCAGTCAATGGTTTATGCCACTGAAGGCGGTACTCACATTTCCAGCGCACAGGGCGAAGTTGTGACAACGGACGCTGTTGCCGCCGTAAACTGGGCCTATTCTGGTTCCAGCTTGTGATAAAAAATAACTGAATATCCACTCTGACAAAAGCATAAAACAAAGCCGCCAGACACTTCTGTCTGGCGGCTTTTATAATAATGGGAACTCCATGATTGCCCTTTTCCAGCGGGCATCTCCGGTTGGTCTTTGCTGTGATAGCAAAAGGGCTTTCGTGGAGGGGCATCGGCAGGTTGCAGAACCCGCCAATCGAGTTGCTCTAAGGTTGCGGTATCGGTTACTTAAGGCAGGCAATCAAAATCAGTGGTTATCAAACTGATGCCTTTAAGGACTTTTTCTTGCTTTGAACCTTAAGCTGCCATGCCACAAAAATCACCGCCGACACCACAGTAAGGCCGATGCCTGCGGAAACACCTTTGAGCTGATAGTCCATGGTCACAACCGCTTCTCCCTGCGGAACAGGGATGGCTGTCAACGCATCCGTGGCCATCTGGGCAGAAACCGGCTGACCGTTGACGGTGATACGCCAGCCCTCATCATACGGAATGGTCAGCAAGACATACCCGTCCTGGCTGCCGGATGTTGTGAGGCGGACATTTCCGTTTTCCACCTGGATATCGGACACATGGGACTGCTGCTGAATGGCTTGAATGATACCCTCAAACTCAGACAGGCGCAGGGAGTAAATATTCACCTGGCCGTCCTGGGGCAGATTGTCCAGCCGCAACTGGTGGGTCTGTCCTCTGTTGCCCAGCGGAAGCACATCGTGATTCAGCCAACCTGTGCGGTACTGGGTTACAAACGCATCGTCCCAATAAAGGGAAACATCCAAATCGGTGGCTTTAAGGCTGACAAACAGGATTTCATCCTGGTCGGTGCTGTCAAAGTGATACGTTACCCGGCCTGCCTTCTCGACTATCTCATAATCGGTGCAAGGGGCAAAAAGGGTCACATCGTATCCCAAAATCCGGCTATAGATTTGGTTCATGTAGTCAAATGCGTCGGTGGCTTGAGCCGATGTGTTTTCCAGAATATCCGCAGAAGAGGAGAAGGCCAGGGGCAGTGCATAGGGGTTTTGGTAGACCACCTTCTCGTTATAAGAGGACATTCCCTCAAGGGGCAGGAACCCGTCATATTCTTTTTCGGAAAGCAGGTACTTTACCCCCAGCAGGGAATCTGCCGGCAAAATGGGGGCATGGTAAAAGCTGGGGAAGCTGTCGCTGGAATATCCCAGGTTTTTGGTGAAGTCCGCCGTAATCCGGTCATATGTAGAGGAATAATGCTGAATGCCAAAGGTGTTAAATGCCATGGATTCATTGGAATAGAAAGAATTGTGGGAATAGTTGTAATCCCGGTTCAGGGTTTTTTCCATTCGGTAAAATCCGGGGTCGCTGGCCTTAATCTGGTTCACGAGCTTTTGTTCGTTGCCGATGTAGGACACCGTATGCGCAGCGTCATAGGTATAGGCCCAGCCGCTCACCATTTTTGCATTCCAGGAAAGCTCGCCGAAGAACAGGGCAAAGATGCAAAGAATTGCAAGCGTTTTCTTGAAGCGAGCGGTCTTGCGGACGGTGGCCAGCAGACAATAGATGATCAGAAGCGCAAGCTGAACCCAAAGCTGTTTGGTGTCAAATCCGCCCAACAGATCCAGAATTAAAAACAGCCCAATCAGCCCTGCCGTCACCTGGAACAACGGTTTTCGCTCCAGGGCGTCAAAATGTTCAAGCACGGTTCCGGCCATCAAAATCAAAACCAGGATGGCCAGATACAGGAAACGGTAAGCATAGCTGGACTCGATTTGAAAGCCGCACCAGATGTTTTCCAGTGGCCAGAAGAACAAGGATGCCACCATTACGCCCAAAAGGCTTCCCAAAGCGATTTTCCGGGGTTTCTCAATCTGCTTGTCCCAGAAAAAGTAGGTGGCAAACAAAAGCAGTAGGATAGAGCAAAACAGTGTAATATTTCGACTGGGGTTGGCGCTGCCGATGATAAAACCATTCAGAATTTCAAGCAGGCTTCCATTGGTACGGAATTCAAAAATTCCCTCCGCAAAGGTTCTGCCTCCAGCCTGTCCCAACAGAACCGGCAGGAACGTCGCCATGCTAAGCAATACGCTTAGAATTTCCAGCAGTGCAAACTGGGTTGTTTTCTTGAACATACCCTTGATGCTGAGGGTTTTATCCTGGTAGTCTGCAAGACACTGCTCACACAAGAAATAGAGCATGACAAAAATGCAGTTCATGTAACCAGTGTACCAGTTAAATATGATGCTGCACGCGGTGGAGACAAAAAATAGGGTGCGTTTTTGCTCCCGAATATACTTGGTAACTCCCATCAGCATCAACGGGAGCATATAAACTCCGTCAAGCCAGTTCAGGTTTGCCATCTGCCCCACGTTGTACTGGGTAAAGGCATAGGCGCAGCTCAGGAACAGCAAGACATAGGATTGTGCTTTTGGAAACTTGTACCGTGCAAACAAATAAAAAGTCAGCCCGCAAAGTCCCAGCTTTAAGGTGGTGATTGTAAACACAAACAGCTGTATCTGCTCCGGCTTGAAAAAGACAATCAGCAGATTGAACGGGGAAGCCAGGTAGTACCCCCATAAAGCCACCAACGGCCCGCCAAGGGATTTTGTAAAGGAATAGCTAAGCTCTCCGTTGCCTAGTAAGACATTGCGGTAAAACGCAAAATAATCGGCATACTGTATTTCCAAATCATCCCGGAAGTTGGAAATACCTCCAAAGGGATAAATGCCGCTCCACATCAAGAAAACCACAAATAACGCAATGGGAACAGCAAAAGCCAGGGCGTACCAATGCCAGTTTTTCTGCATCTTATTCATAGGCATTATTTTTTCTCCTTTACAATATAAATTGGGCGTTTTTTGGTTTCAAGATATATCTTGGAGATATACAATCCAATAACCCCAAAGCAAAGGAGCTGGATGCCTCCTAAAAAGAACATGATACTGATCATGGAGGGCCAACCTGCCACCGGATCGCCGAAGAGCGCTGCCCGTGTCACCACAAAGCAAAGGCTTATAAAGGAAACAATGCAAAAGATAATACCAATCACAGACACCAGTGCCAGGGGCGCAGTGGAATAGGCCAGAATTCCGTCAACAGAATATAAAAACAGTTTCCAAAAAGACCACTTTGTCTTGCCAGCACTGCGTTCGATGTTTTCATATTCCAGCCATTTTGTGTTAAAGCCTACCCAGCTAAAAATTCCCTTAGAAAACCGGTTGTATTCCTGGTCGGATAAGATGGCGTCCACCATAGGACGCACCATCAGCCGGTAGTCTCTTGCCCCGTCCACAATTTTGGTGGTGGTCATCTTGTTAATGATGCGGTAAAACAGCCGAGCAAAAAATGACCGCACCGGTGGCTCTCCTTTGCGGGTGCTCCGCTTGGTTGCCACACAATCATAGCCTTCCTTTTGGATGGCATCCACCATCTGGGGCAAAAGTGAGGGCGGGTCTTGCAAATCCACATCCATAATCGCTACATAGTCTCCGGTGGCAGCTTCAAGCCCGGCAAACATGGCGGCCTCTTTGCCAAAGTTTCGGGAAAGAGAAACAAAGTGCACCCGGTCGTCCTTTTCCGACAGGGATTTTAGCGCAGACAGCGTCTGGTCACTGCTTCCGTCATCCACAAAAACATATTCCAGTTCCAGCTCTCGCTGTTTCAGCTCCTGTTCATACACCTTGTTGACCTCGGCATAAAAAAGTGGGATACATGCTTCCTCGTTATAGCAAGGCACGATAAGCGACATTTTTGCCTGCATAGTTTAGCACCTCTCTGTACTACAAATCATATATAATATAGTTATTTCCGTTAAATCTAAAGCTACTTTCTCTGACAATAATGTTCAAGATATAACAACATTAGAGTTTATTTATTTATCTTACGTGGTTTTTAAGTGTAAGTCAAGCAAGTCCACACAGCAAAGAGCTGAAATAAATACCGTGCTATTCCCACCATTCCACCCGGGCATGGAAATGATAAAACCTTGCCAAATTCATATATAAAAGATAAAATAGAAGAAAAGACGTTCCTGCAACCTCAATCAAAAGGAGATACCATATGAATACAAAAGTTCGCAACGTTGTTACATTGGCTCTTGCGGTGGCTGTGACTGCAAGTTTATTTGTTGGGTGTGGCGGGGACAAGGGTTCGGCATCCGTCCCGGCGTCCTCGGTGAGTTCGGACTAAGAGTTCAATACCCCTTTAGCTAACGCTAAAGGGGTATTGAACAGATGGGTAGCGTCTTAAGAGGTACAGACTGCACTCAAAGAGACAGACGGCAAAGCGGCAGAGGGGTTGACGCTTACCGAGGAGACGCTGTTCGGCGGTCGGGTTGGGGTGTACACTGATCCGGACGGCCAACGGTACTTTGTTGTAAACGGCGAGAAGTACCCGGCAGACACTTCGCCGGATGGCTTGATTATCCGCAACTACGACACCCTCCGGAAGGTGACCATCAGCGCCCAAGAGCAGATGGGCCCGTGGCTGTCCAACTATGGACAGTTTGAGGAGGATATGAAACAGTCCGAGGCCAAGCCCTACCTAGACCGGGTCTCTGGCGAGTCCTCCCACTACTTTAGCCAGTCTTCGTTTGTAGCGGTCAATGGATTGGTGGATTCGGATGTGCAGACCACGTGGAATGTAATCCCCGCCCTGCCCCACAAGGATGGTACGCTTTTGGAACTG